>JBPCKO010000372.1:0-45538 GCA_051004215.1 Streptosporangiaceae bacterium
TACCCCCCTCTGCATCCCCCCCACCTCCCACCCCCCCCCCCCCCCCCCCTCCCCCCCGCCGCGCAGCGTTTCCCTGGCGTGGCGGCCCACCTGCGGGCCTGCGGACCGTGCAGCACCGACTTCGAGGCGCTGGTCGCCAAGGTCCGCGGGTTCGTCGACGAGGGCCCAGTTACTTCTTGAACGCGTCCTTCACGTTCTTGCCTGCGTCCTTGACCTGCTCGCCGACCTGCCTGGCGCTGCCGTCGACGCGCTCGCGCTGCCCCTCCGCCTGCAGCGACCGGTCGTTGGTCGTGCGGCCGATCCCCTGCTTGGCGTGGCCCTTGCTCATCCGGAACCGGTTCCTGAGCTTGTCCATGAAGCCCATGGCGGGCCTCCTTCACGTTCCCGCAGCGGCGCTTATCGCCTGCGGCACCTGGAAGCTGCCCAATCTGCGGCCAATCACTCGCACGCCAGGGATTCGGCGGCCGGCCAGCCGCCTGGTGCGGAACAATCAGCGCAGAAGGCACACCCCGTCAGGAGGAGACCGGCCATGTCCACGACCGCGACGCTGCCCGAGCTGCTGCTTGCGCCGCACACCAGGCCGCAGGTCGTCACGGACTGTTGCGCGCTGATCGAGCAGCAGGTCGCGGAGATGTCCGGGATCTCGGGAACGGCGGTGAAGCTCGCGCACAGGGCGGTCGTCGCCTTCGCGCCAGGGCACGTCAGGTACATCATCGAAACCCTGCTGCCCCAGATGGCTGACCAGCTGCAGCCGTACTGGGAGGAGTTCCGGCTCGCTGGCGGTTCTGACTTCGGCGACTACCTGTCTAAGCGCGGCGACGAGGTGGCAGAAGCGTTGCTGTCGGTCACCGACGCCAGGGCCGCGGCCTCCCGCCGGCCCGTGATCATCAGGGCCTACAAGTCCGTCCGCAGCCATGCCGGGCCGCACATCAGGGCCGCCTTGCCCGCGCTCGGTGCGATGGTGCACAAGTACGCCGGCTGAGCCCGTCAGGCGCCGGTCTTGATCACCTTCATCGACAGGTGCGAGGTGGTGCGCAGCACTCCGGGCAGGCCGATCAGCTTGCTGGTCTGGAACAGCTCGTACGCGGCGTGGTCGGCCACCGCGACCCGCAGGAAGTAGTCGGGCCGGCCGAACATCCGCCGCAACTCCACGACTTCTTCGTAGCCGGCCAGCGTTGCCTCGAGTTCCTCGACCGTCCGCAGGTCGCTGGCATGAACCTCGACGTCTACGAGCACCTCGAGGCCGCGCCCGATGGCGGCCGGGTCGATCACGGCCCGGTAGCCGGCGATGACGCCGGCGTCCTCCAGCCGCTTGACCCGGCGCAGGCAGGGCGGCGGGGTCAGGCCCACCCGCCTGGCCAGCTCGACATTGGTCAGCCGCCCGCCCTTGCGCAGCTGCAACAAAATTTCGGCCGGGCCAACGGGCCCCCTGCTCATCGGGCTCGTGACCGCGTCCGCCCCGCTCGCCCTGATCGCGCTGACCGCGTTCGGCGTGAACTCCCGGCACGTCTTCTACGCGCTGTCCTTTCCGCTGCACCAGGTCCGGGGCAAGGCCGGCAAGGCCTACAGCACGTTCGCGATGACCGACGAGGCCTATGCGCTGACCGCCGCCGGCGCGGCCGCGACCTGGTCAGGCCGGCGAATCTTGTGGCTGCAGGCGTTCATCCACGCCTACTGGGTGAGCGGGGCGACGGCCGGAGCACTGCTGGGCACGGTCACCCCGGTGCGCATTCCGGGGCTGGGCTTCGCCATGACCGCGCTGTTCGCCGTCCTGGCCATCGATGCCTTCCGGGCCACGCGGGACGTGCCGGCCCCCATCCTGGCGGTCACCTGCGCGCTGGCCGCCAGAGTCATCGTCCCCGGGCAGCTGCTGCTGGCCGGATTCGCGTTGTTCGCCGCCGGGCTGCTGGCCCGGTACGTCCTGCGGAGGAAGGGAAGGACCCATGCCTGACCCGTCGTACCTGGTCGTCGCGGTCGCGGTGGCATCCGCCGTCACGTGGTCCCTGCGGGCGGTCCCGTTCGCGGTGCTGACCCGGCTGCGGGCCAGCCCGGCCGTCAGTTACCTGAGCGCCAGAATGCCGCTCGGCGTCATGGTGATCTTGCTGGTGTACAGCCTGCGCGACCTGCCGCTGGCCAGCCCGGCCGCCGCCGGGCCTGATCTCGGCGCGCTCGCCGTCACGGCCGGCCTGCACCTGTGGCGGCGCAACGCGGTCCTCAGCATCCTGGCGGGCACGGCCCTGCACATCGCCCTCCTGCTCGCCTTCCCGCCCGGCTGACGCACGCTTGCGGACCTCCGCTGAGCTGCATAGGTGAGTCGCTTGACAACTTTTAAGCTAACTGCTATCTATATAGCTACCCGTTAGATAGGAGCGGCCGTGCAGCAGGAAGTGGTGCTGGCGATGCTGGCTAAGGAACCGTCGCACGGTTATCAGCTCCGAGGCCGGCTGCAGGCAGCGCTCGGCCCGGCGGGCGACACCATGAATGCCGGGCAGATCTATGTCACGCTCGCCCGGCTGGAGAAGGCCGGCCTGGTCACCTGCCAGCGGGCAGCCGGCCTGCCCGACCGGCCCGATCGCAAGATGCACGAGCTGACGGCGGCCGGTCACCACCGGGTGGCCACCTGGATCGCGGACGTGAGCTGGCCTGGGCCTGGGCTGGCCGAATTCCACCTCAAGCTCACCGCGGCGGCCGCGGCCGGCCTGGCCGATCCGCTCGCGATCATCGACGCGCAGCGGCGGGAATTGCTGCGCCGGCTGCGGGATGCCCAGCGCGCCGCGCTGGCCGAGGCCGAAGCCGCCGACGCACTGCTGCTGGTCGAGGGCATCGTGCTCCGGTTGCAGGCCGATCTGCGCTGGCTCGAGGCCTGTGAACGGCACTGGACCGGCCGGAAGGACAGACCATGAGCAACGGCAACGGCGGCTGGGTGCTGAGCGCCAGGGGACTGAGCAAGGCCTACGGCCGGGACGAGGGGCTGGTCCGTGCGGTCGACGAGGTGGACCTGGACGTCGCGCCCGGCGAGACCCTCGCGGTGATGGGGCCGAGCGGCTGCGGCAAGTCCACGCTGCTGCACCTGCTGGGCGGGCTGGACCGGCCTTCGGCCGGCCAGATCTGGCTGGACCGGCCGCCGGATCGACCGGCTCACCGAGCGAGCGCGGGCCAGGATCAGGCGAGACTGGGTGGGCTTCGTCTTCCAGGCCTTCCACCTGATGGATGAGCTGACCGCGGTCGAGAACGTCGAGCTGCCCGCGCTGCTGGCCGGGCGGTCACCACGGACGGCCCGGTTGCTGGCCGCCGATCTGCTGGAACGGGTCGGGCTGGCCGACCGGGCCACGTTCGCGCCGGCCGCGCTATCCGGCGGGCAGCGCCAGCGCGTGGCCGTGGCCCGGGCGCTGGCCAACGAGCCGGCCGTGGTGCTGGCCGACGAGCCGACCGGCAATCTCGACAGCACGGCGACCCTCGACGTGCTCCGCTTGTTCGGGAGCCTGCACGAGGCCGGGCAGACCCTCGTCGTCGTCACCCACGACCCCCGGATCGCGGCCACCGCCGACCGGATGATCTCGATGCGCGACGGCGCCTTCGTCGACGAGACCCGGCTGACCGGCGGCACCAGCGGGAATCTCGCCGACCTCGCCGGGCTGGGAGGCTAGCCGATGGGCCGGGCCGTCCTCGTCGCCCGCCTCGTGGTACGGGACATCCGTTACCGGCCAGCCCAGGCGGTGCTGCTGCTGCTCGCGATCGCGGCCGGGGCGGCGGCGCTGACCCTCGGGCTCACGCTCGGCGGCACGATCGATCACCCGTACGCACGGACCAGGGCCGCGACTCGCGGCCCTGACGTGGTGGCCGCGATCTTCCCGAACGGCTCGCCGGACCTCGGTCCGGCGACCTCGGCCAGGCCAGGAACTCAGGGACCGGCCAGCGTTCCCGGATCAGCGCAGGTACGCGCCCTGACGCCGCTTGAGCACGCCCGTGGTGTCAGCGCGTTCAGCGGTCCTTTCCCGGTCACCTGGACCCTGCTCAGGACCGCCCGTTCGGTCGGAAGCGCCGAGGTCGAGGGCCGGACCGGCGCCTTGTCGCGAATCGACCGGCCCAAACTGCTCCAGGGCACCTGGGTCCGCCCCGGCGGCGTGGTCGTGGAAGCCGCCTTCGCGGACGCGATCGGCCTGCACGTCGGCGACCGGCTGAGCCTGGGCGCCCGGTCGTTCGACGTCACCGGGACCGCGGTCTCGGCCGCGATCCCCGACTATCCCGACCTGTGCTCCCGCGGTCCCGGCTGCTTCATGGCCGGAACGATCACCTCCTACAACCCGGGCCTGGTGTGGACCACCCAAGCCGATGCCGCGCACATCGCGCGCGGCGCCACATCCACCCCGTTCGCCTACTTCCTGAACCTCAAGCTCGGCCATCCGGCCACGGCCAGCGCATTCGCCAGCCACTACGACGCCACCGCCGGGCCGGCCGACCCCTACCTGCTGTCCTGGCAGCGCATCCGGGCCGGGGACGCCGAGGTGATTGCCAGGGTGCAGCAGGTCCTGCTGTTCGGCGGCTGGATGCTCGCCCTGCTGGCGGTCGCCAGCGTGGCCGTGCTCGTCGGCGGCCGCATGGCCGAGCAGAACCGGCGGGTCGGCCTGCTGAAGGCGGTCGGCGGCACGCCGGGCCTGGTCGCCGTCGTACTGCTCCTCGAGCACATGCTGATCGGGCTCGGCGCCGCCGCGGCCGGACTGGCGGCTGGCTGGCTGGCCGCGCCACTGCTCGACGCCCCGGGGGCCGGTCTCCTGGGCACCCAAAGCGCGCCCGCTCTGACCGGCCTGACGGTCGCCCTGGTGATCGCGCTGGCCCTGGCCGTCGCGATCGCCGCGACCTTCGTCCCGGCGATCCGGGCGGCCAGGCAGAGCACGGTCGCGGCGCTCGATGACGCGGCCAGGACACCGCGCCGCCGGGCTGCGCTGACCAGGCTGTCCGCCCACCTCCCGCCGCCGCTGCTGCTCGGCGCGCGGCTCGTGGCCAGGCGGCCGCGGCGGCTGCTGCTGACCGTCTTCAGCGTCGCCGTCACCACGACGGCCCTGGTCACCGTGCTGATCTGGCATGCGACGGCGGGCGGGTTCCTCGGCGCCCGGGTCACCCAGGCGACCGCCATCATCTCGGTCATGCTAGTCATCCTCGCCGCCGTGAACACCGTCTTCATCGGCTGGGCGACGGCGCTCGAGACCCGGCACCCGGCCGCGCTGGCCCAGGCCCTCGGGGCCACGGCCGAGCAGATCACCGCCGGGCTGTCCGTCGCCCAGCTGCTCCCGGCCCTGGCCGGGACGGTGCTCGGCATCGGCGGCGGCATCGCCGTCTTCGCGGCGCCCAGGAGCGGCGCGGGCCCGGCCATGGTCGTGCCGGTCCCCTGGCTCGCCGTGATGACGGCGGTGACGCTCGTCGCCGTCGCCGTCCTGACCGCTATCCCGGCCCGCATCGGCGCCCGCCGTCCCGCGGCCGACGTGCTCCAGTCCGGATCCGCCTGACCTGGTCGTGCGTGCTACCAGGTGGCACCGGGTGCTACATTCGGATATGAGTGCTTCCCCCGGGATCACCCAGCTCGGCCAGCCGGACGAGGCCGGACGGGTGCGGCGCGGTTCCTGCGATGGCGGGGGCGAAGGGCCAGCCATGGTCGCTGGCCCGGGCGATGCGGTGTCAGGAGATGCTGGCCGACGACGACGGCTTCGCGGATGCCTTTGAGCGCGCGCTGACCCTCCAGGACCAGACCCCCGACAGGTTCGAAGCCGCGCGAACCCGGCTGGCCTACGGACAGCGGCTGCGCCGCACCAGGAAGCGGACGCTGGCCAGGGAGCAGCTCAGGACGGCGGCCGACACATTCGACCGCCTCGACGCGCTGCCCTGGGCAGCCAGGCCAGGGCCGAGCTAGCCTCCGGCGGCACCGATGAGCTCACCCGCAGGACCTGCAAATCGCGCTGCTGCTCGCCGAGGCAAGACCACGCGTGAGGCCGCGGCTGCGCTGTTCCTCAGCCCTAAAACCGTCGAGTACCACTGCTCCGCCGCACCGACAGCCGCGACGCCTGATCGGGCCTGGCCTGATTGGGCCGGGAAATCGAGGCAAGGTCAGTAGTACGGTGTTCGGCTCACGCCGACTAGACCGATCAACTACGAGGGATAAGAAAGAACGATGACTCAGGACATCACACCGAACGTCAAGCCCACCACGACCGATGCCGGCGCCCCGGTCGAGAGCGATGAGTTCTCCCTGACCGTCGGCCAGGACGGCCCGGTCGTTCTGCACGACCACTACCTGATCGAGCAGATGGCCAACTTCAACCGCGAACGCATCCCGGAGCGTCAGCCGCACGCCAAGGGCGGCGGCGCGTTCGGCTATTTCGAGGTCACCGACGACGTCAGCGCCTTTACCAAGGCGGCCGTGTTCCAGCCAGGAAGTCGCACCGACACGCTTATCAGGTTCTCCACCGTCGCCGGCGAGCGGGGCAGCCCAGACACCTGGCGGGACCCGCGCGGCTTCGCGCTGAAGTTCTACACGTCCCAGGGCAACTACGACATGGTGGGGAACAACACCCCGGTGTTCTTCATCCGTGACCCGATGAAGTTCCAGCATTTCATCAGGTCACAGAAGCGCCGGGCCGACAACAACCTGCGCGACCACGACATGCAGTGGGACTTCTGGTCGCTCTCGCCGGAGTCCGCGCATCAGGTCACCTGGCTGATGGGCGACCGCGGCATTCCGCGGTCGTGGCGGCACATGAACGGGTACAGCTCGCACACCTACATGTGGATCAACGCTGCGGACGAGCGGTTCTGGGTGAAGTACCACTTCAAGACCGACCAGGGCGTCGAATTCTTCACCCAGGACGAGGGCGACCAGATGGCGGCCGCGGACACCGACTATCACCAGCGCGACCTGTACGACGCGATCGAGCGCGGCGACCACCCGGGCTGGACGCTGTACATGCAGATCATGCCGTTCGACGAGGCCAAGACCTACCGGTTCAACCCCTTCGACCTGACCAAGGTGTGGCCGCACAGCGACTACCCGCTGGTCAGGGTCGGCCAGCTGGTCCTGGACCGGAACGTCGAGGACTACCACACCGAGATGGAGCAGGCCGCGTTCGAACCGAACAACCTCGTGCCCGGCATCGCCCTCAGCCCGGACAAGATGCTGCTCGCGCGCGGGTTCTCCTACGCCGATGCGCACCGGGCCAGGCTCGGGGTCAACTACAAGCAGATCCCGGTGAACTCCCCGCACGTCGACGTGCACGCCTACAGCAAGGACGGCGCCATGCGGGTGAAGAACGCCCGTGACCCGGTGTACGCGCCGAACTCCAAGGGCGGCCCCCAGGCCGACACCGAGCGGTACCAGCCCGCCAGCTGGTACAGCGACGGCGAGCTGGTGCGCTCGGCCTACGTGCCGCACGAGCAGGATGACGACTTCGTCCAGGCCGGCACGATGGTCCGCCAGGTGCTCGATGACGCGGCCCGGGAGCGCCTGGTCAGCAACATCGTCGGGCACCTGCTGAACGGCGTGAGCGAGCCAGTACTGCAGCGCGCCCTCGGCTACTGGCGCAACGTAGATAAGAACCTCGGCGACAAGATCGAGGCTGGCGTCCGGGCCAAGGCCTGAGCTCCCGTCACGCCGGTTAGGGGCCTGGCCGGTCCGCCCTAGAGCTCCGGATCCGATGCGGGGAAAAGTGCGCCGTTTTGCGGTGGTTCGTTCCCCGTATCGGATCCGGAGCAGTGCCGGGCGAGGTCGCGGGCAATCTCGGCGTCGCTGTAATGGTGCCGGTTGACATCGCGGCCCGTGCCCGTCCTGGCCAGCAGGTCCATGTCGTTGCGGCCGGCCAGCAGGCCGACGTAATAGACCTGCGGGATGCCGGGAGTCCAGAACTGGAGGGCGCGGGCGAGCAGGTACCGCTCGTCGTCGCGGCCGAGGGCATCGTAGAACGTGCAGTTGACCTGGTAGAGGTCCAGGTTGCTGGCGGCGGCGCCGGTAGCAACCTGCGAGGTGCCGCCGCTGTGGTCATGGATCGCCTGGACGAGCCGGCCCAGCTGCGCCGGGGTCAGCAGGCCCGGCCTTCCCTTCGCGGAGGCATCGGCGCCGACGTCGATCACGCCGATCCCGTCGTGGGTGTCGAGCACCGTGAACGCGTTGGCCGGGCGCTGCCCGAGCCAGGCCAGCAGCGGGCCGGCGTCGGCTGCGGTCAGCGCGTGCAGCACTAGCGGCGGCAGCGCGAAATCGTAGACATAGTCGACCTGCTTGGCCACCTGCACCTGGTGCCGGTAGTACGAATGCACCTCGACCAGCACCCGCAGGCCGCGGTCCCGGCACCAGGCGGTGATCTCGCCGATGAAGGCGAACGTGCCCGGCGTCATGAACGAGGTCAGGCCGGGCGTCTTGACCGCGTAGCCGACCGCGTCAAGCCGCACGTACGCGGCGCCCGCCGCGGCCAGCTTGTCCAGCACGCTGAGCAGGTAGGACCGGGTCGCGGGATGGCTCACATCCAGGTCAATCTGCTGGGGCGTGAAGGTAGTCCACATCAGGGTCCTGGTGCCGTCGGCCCTGATGTACGGGGTGAACGGCAGCCCGGGCCGCGGCCGGTAGATCCGCAGCAGCGTGTCCTCCGAGGCCCCGGATCCGAACACGCTGCCGTAGCTGAGGAACATTCCCTGGAACGGCGAGGCCGGGCCGTTCGCCAGCCAGTCGCGGAACTGCGGTGAGTCCGACGAGACGTGGTTCACGATCACGTCGGCCATGACCCGGTAGCCCGCGCTGGCCAGGGCCGCTAGGTCGTCCCAGGATCCGAGCCGGGCGTCAACCTCGGTGTGGTCCTGGGGATCGAACCCGGCATCGGCCCCGTCGCAGGGGCGATAGAACGGCAGCACGTGCACGCCGCCGAGCAGGCCGTGCAGCGGGCCGTCCAGGAGCTTGCGCAGCCGGCCAGGTCCCCGCCGAACCGGTCCGCGTACGCGATCAGCTCGGCCTGGGATGGCACGGTTCCGCCCTTCCCGCACGTCGGCTATGGACCAGTCAGGTACCTAGTGCAAGCAGCACATCCGCTGCCGGCGCCCGATGTCAAGATCCTGTTCAGGCCGCCGCGCGGGGCCTGCGCCGGAGGTCAGCCGGGGGTGGTGCGGGAGCGGGAGCGGCGCTTGAGGAACCAGCGCACGAGCTCGATCAGGCCGGCCAGCGCGAACGCGATGCCGAGGGCCAGCACCAGGCCCTTCCAGGCCGCGCCCTCGAAGGTCTTGCCGCCGAAATAGCCGAGCAGCGACGCGTAGACGGCCCAGATCACGCCCGCGATCGCGTCGAACACCGCGAACCGGGGCCAGGGAAACCGCACCGTCCCGGCGCTCAGCGTCACCGCCGTCCGGCCGCCGGGGATGAACCTGGCCACCGCGATCAGCTCGCCGCCGCGCTCGCTGAGCTGCGTCTGCGCCCACCCCAGGGACCGCTTGCCCTTCTCGCCGCGCAGGAACCGGTCGGTGGCCCGGCCACCGAACCGGTACCCGACCAGGTAGGCGAGGTTGTCTCCGGCGAACGCGCCGCAGGCGGCGGCCAGCATGATCAGCAGGAGGTTCAGGCTCCCGGCCGCCGCGACCACTCCGGCGGTGATGACCGCGGTCTCGCTGGGCACCACGGGCAGCAGCGCATCGACCAGGGCGAGCAGGAAGACAATGCCGTACGCCCACCCCGAGGCGTCGGACACGAGCTGCACGAATTGGTTGAACATCGCCGGGCCTGGCCACCAGCCTCCGGTGCGTAGGGAGTCATGCCGAGAACTCGCTCAGCGTAGTCGCGGGCCCATCGAAACCCGCCCGCTGCCTGCCGTGGGGCTCGACCGGCAGGGCCGGTCGGGTCCGGGCTCGGCCAGCCGCGTCAGCCAGGCCGGAACGCGGACCTGACCTCGGCCAGGGTGGGCGGATCGTTGCCCTGGCGCTGGCAGTTCAGCGACGCGACCATGATCGCGTCGTCCAGGGCCCCGGCCAGCGGCCCGGCCTGGGCGGCGGCCAGGGCAGCCGGGTCGTGCAAGTCCTGCCGGACCAGGGAATCGAGCAGCCCGGCGGTAAAGGAGTCGCCCGCGCCGACCGTGTCGGCCACCGCGACCGGCCGCGCGGGCCGGCCGACGACGGCGCCGGAGGCGGCGAACGCCTCCGCGCCGCTGGCCGACCCGGTGATGACGACCAGCGTGGCCCCGAGGCCCAGCCAGTGCGCCGCGACCTCGGCGGCCGTCCGGCCCGGGTACAGGTAGGCGATGTCGTCCCCGCTGGCCTTGGCCAGGTGCGCTACCGTGACCGCGGCCTCGATCTGGCTGCGGGCCCTGACCAGGTCGGTGAGCAGGCTCGGCCGCACATTGGGGTCGTAGCTGATGAGCACCCGGCCGCCCTCGCGGAGTCGGCCAGCCAGGCCGAGGATAAGCGCGTCCCCGGGCGGCGTCCACGACGCTAGCGAACCGAAATGCAGCACCGCCGTGCTCGCGGGCACGGCCGCGATCTCGGCACCGGTCCACTGCCAGTCGGCGGTGCCCTCGAAATAGAAGTCGTAACTGGCGCTCGCGTCGGCGTCCAGATTGACCACGGCCAGCGTGGTCGGCTCGGTGGCTCGCGGCGCGGCCGCGAGGTCGATGCCCTCGGCCGCCGCCTTGTCCCGCAGCAGGCGGCCGAACGTGTTGTCGGCCAGCCTGGCCATCAGCGCGGCGCGCTGGCCCAGCCGGACGAGCCCGATGGCGACGTTGTACGGGCTGCCCCCGGGGAGCGCCCGGAAGGTACCGGGCGGGCCGCCGGGCACGAGGTCGATCAGCGCCTCGCCGATGACGGTGATCGTGGCCGGCTCGGCCGGGTCTCCGGTCACTCCCGGGCCGCCGCGGTCATCCGGTCAAATTCCACGATGGTGACGTTAAGGGGCGAGCCGGACGGGCGCAAGGAACGCCCCTCTCACCCGGCCAGAGACGGCAGGCCGCCGGCCGGGACGCCGCCACTGCGGTGCCCGGCCGGCGTGGTCGTACCGCCCGGTCAGCCGCCCGCTGGCAGGTCGGCCGGGATCACCAGGGTTCCGGCGGCGTGGTCGCCGACCCGCTGCCGGTACCGCGAGAACATGATCGTCAGCCAGCCCACCAGGCCGAAGATCAAGGTGTCGACGATCAGCAGGATGCCCCTGATCAGCAGCTGGGAGGTGCTGGCCGGACCGCCGTGCTTGCTGATCACGCGCAGCTTGAACAGCTGCATGCCGAACGTCTGGCCGTAGTGACTGTGCGGCCTGACGACCCAGTAGAGGTAGTAGACGGCCAGCGAGATGACCGTGGCCAGCAGCCAGCCGAATCCGTGCAGGAACCCGCTGCCCCGCTCCAGCAGCCCGTAGGCCAGGCCCGGGATGATCCCCGCCAGGATGTAGTCGACGATGTACTGGATCACGCGGCGTCCGGTCACATGGGTGTCCGCCTCGCTGACCGGCGCGTAGCCGCTGTTCCAGCCGGGCGGGGGCGGGCCGCCGGCCGGCGGGTAACCGCCTTGCGGGTAACCGCCCTGCGGCGGCGTTCCCTGCGGGTAGCCGCCCTGCGGGTAGCTAGCCTCGCCCGGCCCCGGGCTCTGCTGGGTGCCTGGCTGACCGGCCCGAGGCACGTTTGGTTCGGGTGTGTTGCCGCTCATGTACTCCCCCGATCCCTGCCTGTCATGGCGACATGTACGACGGCCCCCGAGACCTTCGCCCGGCAGGTACGAACGGTCCTACCCGCCCGAAAGCAGCCGACACGTCGCGTTCCGGCCGCGGGTCAGGCCTCACCGGCCCGGCGCTGGACGAACTCGAACCCGAACCGGCCCTTCACGCACAGGTGCCCGCTGGTGACGTCGTGGTCGAGCGGCGAGGTCACCTTCACGATCCGGTTGTCCTGGACATGTAGTTCCAAATTGCAGCCGACACCGCAGTACGGGCAGATCGTGGTCGTGACGTTCTGCCGCGACTCGTCCCAGTCGCCGGACTGCCGCAGCTTGTACTCGCTCGCGGGCATGAGCGCGCCGGTCGGGCAGACGCCGATGCAGTTGCCGCAGTACACGCAGGCCGACTCCGGCAGCGTGAGGTCGAATTCGGTGGAGATCCGGGCCTCGAACCCGCGGCCCGCGACCGCGATCGCGAACGTGTTCTGGGCGTCCTCGCCGCAGGCCTCGACGCACTTGTAGCACAGGATGCAGCGCGAGTAGTCGCGCACATAGCTGTCGTTGTCGTACTTGACCGGCTGGGCGACCGTCTCGGCCTCCGCCCCGCCGTCGAAGTCATGCTCGCCCGGCCTGGCCGCATCCCGCTCTCCGGCCGCGTGGGCGGGCGCGACCGGGCCGTACCGGCTGGCGTCGGCGCCGTAGCTCTCGATCCAGCCGTGCACCTCAGGGGCGGTGTATTCCAGGTCGACCGAGGACGCCAGGAACTCGAGCACCATCTTGCGGCTGGTCCGCACCCGCTCGGAGTCGGTCTGCACCTTCATGCCGTCCTCGGCCTTGCGGGAGCAGGCCGGCACCAGCGTCCGCGATCCCTCGACCTCGACCACGCAGACCCGGCAGACGTTCACCGGGGTGAGGTTCTCCAGGTAGCACAGGGTGGGCGTGTCGATGCCCTGCTCCCGGCAGGCCTGCAGCAGCGTCGTCCCCTCGGGGACGCGCACGCTGGCCCCGTCGATGGTCAGGTCGACCAGCCGCTGGGGCGCTCCCATGAATACCGCGCTCACGTTGCCTCCGTCCTGTCGCCGCCGGCCGCGGGGGCGCCGGCCCCGGGCCCGCCGGCCGCGGGGCCCCGGCCGATCAGGCCGAGCGCGACCGCCGAGGTCGCCGCGCTGACCGCCGTCTGCCCGAGCCCGCAGATAGACGCGTCCCTGGCGACCGCGGCGATGTCATCGAGCAGTGCGAGCTCGGCCGGCATCGAGCCGAGCGGGGTACCGCGAGCCAGCCGTCCGAGCAGTTCCTCCTGCCGGACCGTGCCGACCCGGCAGGGCACGCACTGGCCGCAAGATTCGTCCCTGAAGAACCGCGCGATCCGCTGCAGCAGGCCGGCGATCTCGACGGTGTCGTCGAGGACCAGCACGACGCCCGAACCGAGGGTCGCGCCAATCGCCCGCACGCCCTCGAAGGTCAGCGGCACGTCCAGCGAGCCCGGGCCGACGAACGCGCCCGCCGCCCCGCCGAGCAGCACGGCCTGGACCGGCCGCCCACCGCGAACGCCGCCGGCCGCCTCGATCACGTGCCGCAGGGTGACGCCGAAGTCGAACTCGTACAGCCCGGGTCGCTCAACGCACCCGGACAGGCAGAACAGCCGGGTCCCGGTCGAGTTCTCGGTGCCGATCGCCGCGTAAGCCGGACCGCCGATCCGCAGGATTTCCAGCCCGCACAGCAGCGTCTCGACGTTGTTGATCGCGGTCGGCTGGCCGAACAGCCCGGACTGGGCCGGGAACGGCGGCTTGTTGCGCGGCTCGGCGCGCTTGCCCTCGATCGAGTTGACCAGGGCCGTCTCCTCGCCGGCGATGTAGGCGCCGGCCCCGCGGCGGACATCGATCTCGAAGGCGAATCCGGCGGCCATCACGTCGGGGCCGAGGTAGCCGCGCGTCCTGGCCTGATCCACGGCGTGCCGCAGCCGGGCCTCGGCCAGCGGGTACTCGCCCCGGATGTAGATGTAGCCCTGCTCGGCCCCGCACGCGTAGCCCATGATGGTCAGCGCCTCGATCAGCGCGTACGGGTCCTGCTCCATCAGCACCCGGTCCTTGAAGGTGCCGGGCTCGGACTCGTCGGCGTTGCACACCACGTAGTGCGGCCGGACCGGGTTAGCCGCCACGGCCTGCCACTTCACGTGGGTCGGGAACGCGGCGCCGCCGCGGCCCAGCAGCCTGGCGTCCTTCAGCTCCCTGATCACCCCGGCCGGCCCGATCCGCACGGCCTCGCGGAGCATCTCGTACCCGCCGGCGGCCCGGTAGGAGTCAAGCGACTCCGGCTCGACCTGCCCGATCCGCCGCAGCAGCCGCAGGCCGGCCCGGTCGCCGCTGGCCTGCGGGACCAAAGGAGCGGGACCAGCGCCGCCGTCCTGGCCCGCCTGGTCCGGGCCGCCGGCCAGCGCGCTCGCGGCCACGGACTGGGCCGGCGCCCTAGCCGCCCGGATCTGTTCTGGGCTGAACGGCGCGAGCACAACCCGGCCGGGATCGGCCGCCGCCTGCTGGATCATCGCCGCCGAGCCGCGATCGCACTGGCCCAGGCACGGGCTGCGCTGCCAGCTCACCCCGGACCCGTTGGACCCGGCGGCCGCACCCTCGGGACCGAACCGCCGCTCCATCTGATCGCACAGCTCCAGCGCGCCGCTGACCCGGCAGGCCAGGTCGTCGCAGACGTGCACGACCGTCGGCGCCCAGGCGGTCGTGCGGAACAGCGCGTAGAACGAGGCGACCCCGTAAGCCTCGGCCGGCGGCACGGTCAGGCGGGCGCAAATGTGATCGAGCGCGCCCGGGCTGATCCAGCCGACCCGGTCCTGCACCGCGTGCAAGGCAGGCAGCAGCAGGTGCCGCCGGGACCGCGCGGCGTGCCCGCCGATGGCGGCGTGCCCGTCGGCCAGCGTCCGCTGGCCCCCGTCCCAGCCGCCGGCGGCCGGCCCGAGCACCCCGGCCACGGCCGCCCGTTCCTCGGCGGTCGCCTCCTGCGCAGCGGTCAGGCGCAGGTCCACTAGGCACCCACCTTCGGGCGCTGGCGTGCTTCGCCGTTGGCCGCCGCGGGCGCCTGCTCGGTCCCGACCTTCTCGACCCGGATCGCGGTCGCCTTGAACTCGGCCGTGCCGGACTTCGGATCCCACGCGTCGAGGGTCAGCACGTTGGTCGCCACCTGGTCGGGGAAGTGCAGGGTCATGAAGGCCAGCCCGGGCCGCAGCGTCTGGTCCAGGTGCACCGGCGCCTCGACCGACCCGCGCCTGGACGATACCCGGGCGACCTCGTTCTCGGCCAGGCCGAGCCTGGCCGCGTCCTCGGGGGCCAGGTTCAGCGTCTCGGGCCGCCGGATCGGCGTCGCGTACTTGCTGGTCTGCACGCCGGTGTTGAACGAGTCGAGCCGGCGGCCGGTGGTCAGCCGGATCGGGAAATCCGCCGACAGCTTGTCGACCGGGGGATCGTGCTCCACCGGGGTGAACGGGGCCGGGTTGCCACGGCGCGCCGGGTCCTCCTCCCACAGCCGGGCGTGCAGGAACAGCTCGCCGGGGTGCTCCTCGTCTGGACAGGGCCACTGGAGACCGCCAAGCTCCTCCAGGCGCGCGTAGCTCATCCCGCCGTGCATGGGCGACAGCGCCCGCAGCTCGTTCCATACCTCCTCGGCCGACGGGTGACCCCAGTCGGTGCCGAGCCGCCTGGCCAGCTCGCAGATGATCTCGATGTCGTCGCGGGTTCCGGGCGGCGGCTCGAGCGCCTTGCGCACCCGCTGGACCCGGCGCTCACTCGACGTCACCGTCCCCTCGCCTTCGCACCAGGTCGCGGTCGCGGGCAGCACGACGTCGGCCATCGCGGCGGTATCGGTGAGGAACATATCCTGCACGACCAGGTGCCGCAGGCCGCCGAGCAGCTTGCGGGCCCGGCCGGTGTCGGCCTCGGACCGCAGCGGGTTCTCGCCGATGATGTAGCAGGCGGTCAGCTCGCCGGACTCCATCGCCTCGAACATCTGGGACAGGTGCCAGCCGCGCTTCGGCGGCAGCGCGACGCCGTAGGCGGCCTCGAACCTGGCCCGGGCGTCCAGGTCCGTCTCGATGTCCTGGAAGCCGGTCAGCTTGTTCGGGATCGCTCCCATGTCGCCGCCGCCCTGCACGTTGTTCTGGCCGCGGAGCGGGACCAGGCCCGAGCCGTACCGGCCGACATGCCCGGTCAGCAAGGCAAGGTTGATGAGCGCGAAGACGTTGTCGGCCGCGTTGTGGTGCTCGGTGATGCCGAGCGTCCAGCAGATCTGGGCCCGGTCGGCCCGGGCGTACTCGTGCGCGAGGCGTCGGATCAGGTCGGCCGGGACTCCGGTCTCCTGCTCGGCCCGCTCCAGGGTGTACGGCTCGACCGCGGCCGCGTAGGCCTCGAACCCGGTCGTCGCCCGGCGGATGAACTCGGTGTCGGCCAGGCCCGCGTGGATGATCTCCCTGGCGATGGCGTTCGCGAGGGAGATGTCCGAGCCGACCTCGATGCCGAGCCAGGCATCGGCCCACTGGGCGGTCGACGAACGGCGCGGGTCGACCGCGAACAGCCGGGTGCCCCGCCTGATCCCGCGCAGCACATGGTGGAAGAAGATCGGGTGGGCGTCGCGCGCGTTCGAGCCCCACATGATCAGCAGGTCGGCGTCTTCCGCCTCCTTGTAGGAGCAGGTGCCTCCGCCTGCCCCGAATACAGCCGCCAGACCGACGACGCTAGGAGCGTGTCAAGTTCGGTTGCAGCTGTCGATGTTGTTGCTGCCCAGCACGACCCGGCTGAACTTCTGGGCCATGTAGTTCATCTCGTTGGTCGCCTTGGAGCAGCTGAACATGCCGAACGAGGTCGTCGCGCCCGCATCCCTGGCCACCGCGAACCCGGCCGCGGCCCGGTCCAGCGCCTCGCCCCAGGAGGCGGCCCTGAGCACCCCGTTCTCCCTGATCAGCGGCTCCGTCAGGCGAACCTGCTTGCTCATCGAATGCACCTTTCCTGGCGAACTCAGGCGACGTGCCGAGCTTAACCCCGCCGCCGGCGCGGGTCCACCTCGCCCGGGCCGGTCAGCGGCACCGCTCGCGTTCCTCGATACCGCTCTCATCAAACTCGCATGGACCGTTCACCTGGCGCCGGCTTTGCTGTGATCCCATCGCTGATGGGGGGAGGAGGGCGACGATGGCTGACCTGATGCTGGACTACCCGCGCGACGCTGCCGGCCTGGGCGAGCTGCTCGTGGTGGACGACGAGCAGTTCCTGCGCGACGCCGTCGCCGCGTCGCTGCGGTTCCTCGGCTACTCCGTCGCCACCGCCGAGACCGGATCCGATGCCCTGCGACAGCTCAGGGACAAGCCGTTCGACCTGGTCGTCCTTGACGTGATGTTGCCGGACACGGACGGCTTCGAGGTGGTCAGGCGGCTGCGCCGGGACGGGAGCCGGGTGCCGGTGATCTTCCTGACCGCGCGGGACACCCAGGCCGACAAGCTCGCCGGGCTGACGCTTGGCGGGGACGACTACATGACCAAGCCGTTCGGCCTTGAGGAACTCGCGGCCCGGATCAGGACCGTGCTGCGCCGCACCCGGCCGGCTGCCGGATCCGGGCCGATGCTGACGTTCGCCGACATCGAGCTGGATCAGGACAGCTACGAGGTCCGCCGGGCCGGTCACCCGATCGACCTGTCGCCGACCGAGTTCCGGCTGCTGCGCTACCTGATGCTGAACCCGGGCCGGGTGCTGACCAGGGCCCAGATCCTCGACCACGTCTGGGACTACGATTTCGGCGGCTCGGGCACGGTGGTGGCGACCTACATCGGCTACCTGCGGCGCAAGCTGGCCAGGTACGGGCCAGAGGTGATCCGCACGCAGCGCTCGATCGGCTACCGGCTGCGGCTGCCGTCGGCGACCGAGGCCGGCCACGGTGACGCGGCGTAGCCGGGCGGCCGGGGGTGGCCGGATCCGGCGCCGCCGCCCCCAGCTGCGGACCCAGGTGCTCGCGGGCGTCCTGCTCGTCACGCTGGTCGCGCTGGCCGCCTTCGACCTCGCCGCGGTCGGCGCGCTGCGCAAGTACCTGCTCGGCCGGACCGACTCCAGGCTGAGCTCCGTGCTGCAGCTGGCCCGCCCGGCCACCATCGACCGGCCGCTGCAGGTCAGCAGCCCGGCCAGGAACTTCAAGGTCGTCATGCCGTCCAGGACGGCCAATGCCCGCACCAGATCAAGCACCGTTAGTTTCGCCGGCCCGCGCCTGCCGAACCTGCCGCCGTTCCTCGACCAGTACTACCTGGCCTTCTTCCGCCCGCATGGGCGCGTGCAGGTGTTCGTGCGCGGCAATCCCGCTCTGGTGCCGAGGCACCTGCTCCTCAGCGCCGGCCGCGGGTGGATCGCGCCCAGGACCGTGGTCAGCGCCCGCGGCAACGTCGAGCTGCGGCTCTGGGCCGTCCATGAAGCGGGCGGCACGCTCCTCGCCAGCACCAGCATGGGCGAGGTGAACAAGACCGTCGGCCAGCTCAGGCTGATCCTCATCATCGGGTCGGCGGCGGCCGCCCTGCTGGTCTGCGGAGGCGTGATCGCGGTGCTGCGCCGCGGGCTGCGGCCGATCGAGGCGATGGCGGCCCAGGCCGACCTGATCACCGCGGGCGACCTGACCGACCGGGTCGCCCCCTACGAACCGCGCACCGAGGTCGGCCGGCTCGGCACGGCCCTGAACGGCATGCTGACCAGGATCGAGACCTCCGTCGCGGAGCGCGCGGCCAGCCAGGAGGCGACCAGGCAGTTCTTCGCCGACGCGAGCCACGAGCTGCGCACCCCGCTCGCCTCGCTGCGGGCCAATGCCGAGCTCTACCAGCAGGGCGCGCTGAGCACCAAGCCGCAGGTCGACGAGGCGATGCGCCGGATCACGCTGGAGGCGCAGCGGATGGGCAAGCTCGTCGACGACATGCTCAGGCTGGCCCGCCTGGACCAGCATCCTGGCCAGGAAGCCGACCTGGTCGAGCTGACCGGGCTGCTGTCCGGCTGCGCGGAGCGGGCCGAGGTCGCCAGCCCCGGCCATCGCTGGCCGGTCAGGATCGAGCCCGGCCTGGCCGCCGTCGGCGACACCGAGCTGCTCCGCCGGGCCGCCGACAACCTGCTGGCCAACGTGGCCGCGCATACCCCGGTCGGCACGGCCGGCACGCTCACCGCGGCCACCGAGGGCGCCTCGGTCGTGATCGAAGTCAGCGACGATGGCCCGGGCGTGGCCGACGATCAGCTGCCGAGGATCTTCGCCCGGTTCTACCGGGCCCGCGGCGGGCAAGCCGCCTGCCCGGGTTCCGGCCTTGACCTGGCCGTCGTCGCGGCCATCGCCGAGGCCCACGGCGGCGCGGTCCGCGCGGCCGCCGTCCGCCCGCACGGCCTCGCCGTCACCATCACCATCCCGGCCACGGCGAGCCCGGCCGATACCGCGGACGCGGCCGACGGCGATGCCGGGCAGCTCTCACTGTTCGGCCAGGATGGCCTCGAGCTCAGCGAGCGGGTCGCGGACGACGGGCCCGCGGGTCTCGACCCTGGCCTGCCGGATCAGCCCGCCGAACCTGAACGGCGCCGCATAGCCGTCGCCGACCGCCGGTCCCCACTCGTAACCGCAGGTCAGGCCGACTCCGACCCCGTTGAACCCGGACGGGGTGAACCGCGGGATCGTGTCCCGGCCGACCTCCCGGCTGTCGCAGGACAGCACGCCGGGACCGCCCAGGCCCGCGCCGGAGGTGAAGACGTACTCGACGTGGTGCTCACCAGGAGTGATCGTCTCGGCTGACGCGATCACGTGCCGCTCCTTGCCGTACAGGTTGTGCACGTAGCGGAGCCGCCCGTCCAGGATGTGCAGGGAGAACCCGCCGAGCCCGGACCCGAGCGCGAGCAGCACGCCGTCGGCCCCGCCGTCGGGAACCGAGATGTCGGCGATCAGCGCGTGCGAGCGGTTCCGCACGTTCACCGCGACCGGCTCGGGCACCTGAGCGCCGCCCGGGAAGTAGCGGTACACGTCCCGTGGCCTGCGGTGGTCAGGCTTGGGATGCACCAGGGCCCAGAGCACCCGGGCTGGCCCGCGCGGGCGCCGGCCAGGGATGATGTCGACGGACAGCGCCTTGTCTTCCTGGATATGCACGTTCGGGTCCAGCGCGATCGCAGTCAGGTCGTTGGCTGAGTCGCCGGTCGACAGCCCGTTCGGCCCCCAGTGGTACGGCAGGCCGATCTGGTGCACCACCGACCCGTGCACGGCCAGCGGGGTCATCCGCTCGGTCACGTGCACTCGCGCCTCGACGGCGTTGCGGGCGCTGACGATGGTGGCCGTCGTTGTGACGCAGGCCGCGCTCCCAGGCCAGCTCAGGGGAGACCTCGCAGAAGAACTCCGGCTGCAGCTCGGACAGGTACGGCGTCCACCGGCTCGTGCCGCCCGCGGTGAAGTGCTCGGTCAGCCGGTAGGTCGTGACGACATAGGGGAACACCTGGCTCCCCTTCTCGCCGCCCGACGGGCTGAACCTGTTCGCCGCATGCTTGGTCACCTTCCGCACCGGGCTGCGCTGCTGCTCGTACAGCTCGTTGCGTACCGGCGACTCCTGCGGTTCGTAGTGCGCGGGCAGGGGCCCGTCGACCAGGCCGGACGGGACGAACAGCCAGCCCTTGCCGTCCGCCTGCATGATGAACGGATCGTCGCCGGCCAGCGCCTCGGGCCCTTTCGCACCGTCCGGCGGCCGGTAGTCCGGCGCCTTGTCCGGCACGAAGTCGGGCACGTCGTGCCCGGCCCACTTCCCGGCCTCGGCGTCCCACCAGATCAGCGCCTTGCCCTCGCTCCACGGCTGGCCGTCGGGATCGGCGGACGCGCGGTTGTACAGGATGCGCCGGTCGGCCGGCCAGGCCCAGCCCCATTTCGAGCCGAGCCAGTTCTGCTCCTGCCAGGGCGTCCGCCTGGCCGCATGGTTCACCCCGCCGGCGTACACACCGCAGTAGATCCAGCAGCCGCAGGCGGTCGACCCGTCGTCGCTCAGCTCGGTGTAGGCCGACAGCGGCTCGCCGTCGGCGCCGAATCCGTTGATCTCGGCCAGCACCGCCTCGGCGATCGGCTCGGCCAATTCGCCCTCGACCGGGTAGTCCCAGGTCAGGTCTAGCACCGGGCGGTCGGCCCGGTCGGCCGAGCCGGCCAGGCGCTGCCTGATCAGGCGGCCGAGATGATAGGTGAACCACAGGTCGCTGCGGGCGTCGCCGGCCGGCTCGACCGCTTGGTGGTGCCACTGCAGCAGCCGGTTAGTGTTCGTGAACGAGCCTGACTTCTCGGTGTGCGAGGCCGCGGGCAGGAAGAACACCTCGGTCGGTATCTGCTCGGTGATCATCTCGCCGGTCTCGATCTCGGGGCCGTCCTGCCACCAGGTCGCGCTCTCGATCAGGGAGAAGTCCCTGACCACGAGCCAGTCCAGCTTGCTCATGGCCATCCGCTGCATCTTCGCGTTGGCCGACCCGACCGCCGGGTTCTCGCCGAGGAGGAAGTAGCCCTGGCACCGGCCGGCTAGCTGCTCGAGCACGGTCTGATAGGTGCTGTGGTCGCCGGTCAGCCTGGGCAGGTAGCCGAAGCAGAAGTCGTTCTCCGGCGTGGCCGCCTCACCCCACCATGCCTTCAGCAGACTGACCATGTACGACGACATGTTCGCCCAGAAACCCTTCTCCGACTTGTCCGCGGCGATGAACGCGGCCAGGTCCTGGTGCTCGTCGGCCAACGGCATGGCCAGGTAGCCGGGCAGCAGGTTGAACAGCGTCGGGATGTCGCTGGAGCCCCGGATGCTGGCGTGGCCTCTGAGCGCCTGGATGCCGCCACCCGGGCGGCCGATGTTGCGGAGCAGCAGCTGCAGGATGCAGGCGGTCCTGATGTACTGCGCGCCGACCGTGTGCTGGGTCCAGCCGACCGCGTAAGCGAATGACGTGGTCTTGTCCCGGCCCGAGTTGGCGGTGATCAGATCGCACGCCCTGAGGAACGCGTCCTTCGGCGTGCCGCAGGTCCGCTCGACCATCTCCGGCGTATACCTGGCGTAATGCCGCTTCAGGATCTGAAAGGCGCAGCGCGGGTGCTGCAGCGTCTCGTCCCTGGACGGCTCGGACTCGGAGATCGCCGCGCCACCCGAGCCGTGCGACTCGCCTCGGGCCGAGCTGCGCACGCCTCCCGGGGCGGTGTGATGGCGATCGGCGTGACCCTCCGCGGACTGAACTGACTCCTCATCGCGGCTGCCGGAAACCGCGTTGACCGGGCCTGACTCGTACTGCCAGGTGTCGAAGTCGTATTTGCGGTCGCCGGCATCGAACCCGGAGAACAGGCCGGCCAGATCCTCGGTGTCCTGGAAGTCCTCGGTGATGATCGAGGCGGCGTTGGTGTACCTGAGCACGTAGTCGCGGAACCACTTGTCGTTCTCGAGCACGTACCGGATGATGCCGCCGAGGAAAGCAATGTCGGTGCCGGCCCGGATCGGGACGTACAGGTCGGCCAGCGCGCTGGTGCGGCTGAACCGCGGATCCACGTGGATGAGGGTCGCGCCCCTGGCCCTGGCTTCCATCACCCACTGGAACCCGACCGGGTGGGCCTCGGCGAAATTCGATCCCTCGATCACGATGCAGTCGGAGTTCTGCATGTCCTGCATGCAGGTGGTGGCGCCGCCGCGGCCGAACGAGGTGCCCAGGCCGGCGACCGTCGAGGAGTGGCACACCCTGGCCTGATTCTCGATCTGCACGACGCCGAGGGCCGTGAGCAGCTTCTTGATCAGGTAGTTCTCTTCGTTATCCAAGGTCGCTCCGCCGAGGTGAGCGATCCCCATCGTGCGCCGGGTGGCCTTGCCGTCGCTCTCCCACTCGAACGTTTTGGCTCGGGTGGCCAGGACCCGGTCGGCGATCATCTCCATCGCGGTGGCCAGGTCCAGCCGCTCCCACTTCGTGCGTACGGCCGCCGGTACAGCACCTGATGCCGGCGGCTCGTGCCCGTGGTCAGCTGCAGGCTCGCCGATCCTTTGGGGCACAGCCGGCCGCGGCTGATCGCCGAGTCCGGATCACCTTCGATCTGGATGACCTTGCCGTCCTTGACATACACGTTCTGGCCGCAGCCGACCCCGCAGAACGGGCAGACCGACTTAACCACCTTGTCGGCCCCGGCAGTGCGCGCGTGCAGCCGCTGCGATCCGGCCGACTTGGCCGCGCTGCCCCGCCCCAGCTTGTCCGGCCCGGCGAGTTGCCGCAGCAGCGGCCACTTCGCGTTGCTCAGATCCACACCCGCCTCCCCTCTACTCGTGGTCCTGCTGACCGGCGGCCTGCATCTGCGCGTCACCGCGGGCCCGCGCCGTCAGGAAGGCTCTGACCAGGCCAGGCGGGCCGGGCACCTCTTCGGGCGGGTTGAAGAGCCGCTGCGCCGACGGCAGCAAGCCGGGGCGCGCGAGGTCTTGTGGCGACAGCCCGTCGCTGCTGTCGGCAGGCACGCCGGTAGCGATGAGATAGACAAGCCCGGCTGGCAAGCCAAGCCGGGCCGCCGCGGCCTGATAGGAGCGCTCAACGTTATCGTTGCCGGCGACGAGATCAAGCGCGGCCTGCTGAGTCAGCAACTGCGTACCCCTGGAGCGTCCGTAGCTGGAGCGGCCGGGCGCGGCGCTGGCCGGCGGCGGTCGCGATGATCGGGCTGCTTCCCGCGCGGGCAGTGGCCAAACGGCCGCCTGCGAGCGGTGGGATATTCGGTCCTTAGCGACCGGGCCGGGGGCGGTGGGCGCTTAGTTAGGCAGCTTGGCCAGGGCCAGGAAGAAGGAGTCGATCTGGCGGACCGCGTCGAGGAACTTCTCGAACTCCAGCGGCTTGGTCACGAACGCGTTGGCGTGCAGTGAGTAGCTTCTGAGGATGTCCTGCTCGGACTGCGAGCTCGTGAGCACGACCACCGGGATGGAGCGCAGGTCACCGTCGGCCTTGAGCTGGGCCAGCACTTCCAGGCCGTTGCAGCGCGGCAGGTTCAGGTCGAGCAGGATCAGGCCGGGCCGCGGCGCACCGGTGAACTCCTCGGTGCGGCGCAGGAACTGCAACGCGAGCACGCCGTCGCCGACCACGTGCAGGCGATCGGCCACGTGCCGTTCCTCGAACGCTTCCTTGGTCATCAGAACGTCGCCTGGGTCATCCTCCACCAGCAGGACGTCGATGCCCTTGACGGCATCCTCGGTTCGCCACGCACGCCTGGCTTGCTCGTCACCTGGCAGGTCAGCACGCATCATTGGCTATATCTCTCGCTTGGGTGCCACGTATCGCACCGCCAAGTCCGGGAAGTTACAGGCAGCAATTGCCCGCCCAGGTTACACCGAGTGCGCGGGATTTCGACCAGAGCACTCGTGGTACTGGTGAGCATGGTGTGGCCGGCGGTACTCGGCGAAGATCGCCACACCAGACGGCCAAACGGGGCGGCCACGCCGGGCCGGCTGAGCGCGGCGGCAGGCCTGGCGCAACCCTCCCACCGGAACTGGCCCCCCCGCGCGGCTCAGATATCGCGGGCCGGGCTGGGGGTCGCTCCGACGGCGGGATCGGCCGAGGCCGGAGCGGCGCTCCGGGAGGGGAACTGCCCGGACATCTGCTCGAGCTGGTCGAACAGGCTCCGGTAGCCGCGCAACGCCTTGCGCAGTTCCTCGGTACCGGTGGCGTCACCCTCCTGCCAGGAACCGAGCGAGTCCTGGCGCTGCCGCAGTGAGGTCATGAAGCCCTCGACCGCGCGCTCAACCAGGCCGGAGGCGCGCTGGACCGAGGTACCTGGGTCGTCCACGAACAGGGCCTTGATCTCACTCCATTCCGCGGCGCTGCCGTCTCCGGGCAGGCCGTCGGAGACCGCACTGTCCGAGGCCGCACTGTCCGCGAACGAGCTGTCCGCGACGGTGCCGTTAGCGTCCGAGGCGGGCGCGCCATAGTCGGCCGTGCTCTGGTCGCCGGTGTGCACCGACTCGACCACAACCACGTCTTCTACGACCGTACCGGTCAGCGTGCCATCGGCAGTCCCGTCGCCGTCGCCAGGCGAGGCCGCGTCACCGTACTCGCTACCGGGCGAAGCCGCGGCACCGCCGTCGCTGCCGGGCGAGGCCGCGTCACCATAGCCGCCGTCAGGCGAGCCGTATTCGGAGGCGGCCGGATCGCTCGTACCGGCCGATTCGGTCTCGCCGGAGTACCCGGTCCCGTCAGGCTCGCTAGCCACTCCGGTCTCGCGAGCTTCGCTAGCCACTCCGGTCTCGCCGATCTCGCCGGTCTCTTCTGTCGTACCGGTCAGGTCGTCCGTGCTCGTCCCGTCCGCGGCCTGCGTCTCGTCCGCGGCCGACGGCTCACCTTCGTGGCGGCCGTGCGGATACGTGCCCGTCTCGTCCTCGCCGGACTGGCCGTAGCCCGAGGTCTCGCCGGCGGCGGGCTCGTTCTCGTCAGAGGCCGAGGACCAGGGGGTGTGTGTTCCGTACGTGTCCATGGCGCCTAACTCCTTCTCGGGGTCGCGGTGTCGCTAACCGTGCCGTCGGACGCGGCGCTGTCGCTGACGACGGCATCGTCCGCGGGCAGCGTGCCCCCGGTGCCGCTGGCCGCCGGGGTCACGTCGGCAGCCGGGGTCGCGTCGCCGGCCGGGGTCGGGTCGCCGGCCGGGGTCGTGCCTGGCGGCTCCTGGTCGGTCCCGCCGCGGGCATCATCGCTGAGCAGGTCGCCGAACATGGAGCGGTAGTGAATCATGGCCTGCCGCAGGTCTTCCGTGCTGGCCGAGCCATTGGCCGCCGATTCGCTGATCGCGTTGGCGGCCCGGTACTGCTCGAGCGTGCGGGCATGCTCGACCGAGAGGTCAGCCAGGATCTGGTCGAACTCCTCGGTCGGGTATCCGCGCTCCTGCAGCACCGACGTGACCAGATCCTGGGCCTGGCCGACCGCCGCGGTCGGCTGGTCGACGAAGCGCTCCTGGATGCCGGCCCACTGGGCCATGTACTGGGTCCTGGCCTCCGGGCTCAGGTGCTTGATGTCGAGGCTGCGGACCCGCCGTTCCCGGCTCGCCAGCTCGGCTTCGGCCTTGCGCTGGCTCGGCTGCTCAGCGACCATGCGGTCGTATTCTGGGCCGAACCGCTCCTTGAGCCTCCGGCGCCTGGCCGCGGGGACGGCGATCGCCACGGCGATGATGATGAGAATGACCACGATGATGGCCACGATGACCCCGGCTGACATTGGGGGACCTCCTTCGGGATTGTTGCGGGCCAGGACTGCCCAGGGCAGGTGCGCTCAAACCGATGCCAGGAAATGGCTATTAATCCGAAACCGCCGGGCGGCTGACGGCGGGCCCGCCGCGAGCGCCCGCGCCCAAGCTGGGCCGGCCGATGGCGAGTACGCAAATGTCGTCGAGCTGCGGCTGGGCCGCGAGCGCGCCAACGAGCTGCTGGCAGAGGCTGGCCAGCGGCCCGCCGGGCGGCCAGGCGGCCAGCTGCGTGCTGATCCTGGCGATGCCGTCGGTGATGTCGTCGCCGCGGCGCTCGATCAGCCCGTCGGTGTACATCAGCACGACGTCACCGGGGGCAAAGTAGGTGCGGCGCTGCGAATAGGCCGCCTCCTCGAACGGGCCGAGCGGCGGCCCGCTCGCCGCCGATAGTTCGTCCACCTTCCCTGATTTCGCCCGGCGCACCAGCAGCGGCAGGTGACCAGCCGAGGCGTAGGTCATACGGCCCGCGGCCGGCTCCACGAGGGCGACCGCCATCGTCGCGAACTGGCCGGCCGTGACGGCCGTGGTGATCCGGCGCAGCTCGGCCAGCAACCTGGCCGGCTGGTAGCCGGCGATCGCGAGCGCGCGCCCCGCGTTGCGGATCTGGGTCATGTCCTCGGCGGCGGCGATCCCGTGCCCGGCCACGTCGCCGATCGCGAGGTAAGCCTGGCCGCCGGCCAGCGCCAGCGCGTCGTACCAGTCCCCGCCGATCACCCAGGTCGTGCCCGCCTGCTGGTAGCAGGTCCCGACCTCCAGGCCGGCGATGGGCGCGGTCATCTTGGGCATGACCGCACGCTGGAGCACCGTCGCGATCGCGTGCTCGTCGGCGTAGATCCGGGCCCGCACCAGTGCCTGCGCGACCAGGTCGGCGACGGCCGCGATGAACGCGAGCTGGCCGGGACCGAACTGCTGCGGGCGCCGCCACATGATGGAGATGCAGCCGACGGCGCCCTTCCCCACGGTCAGCGGCCACGCCAGCCAGCTGGACCCGTTCTCGTCCGCGACCATCCCGGCCCGGTCCGGATACCGCCTGGCGTACTCGGCCCAATCGCGCAGGATCACTGGCTGCCCGCTGCGTATCGCGTCGGTCGCCGCCGTCGGGTCGCCGATAGGGAGGTCCACGATGTGGGCCAGGACCCGGTCGGAGTACCCGGCCGAGCTGACCCACTCGATCCTGGTGCCGTCCGCGGTGACGACGCCGAGGGCGAGCCCGTCGGCTCCGCCGATCGCGGACCGGACGCGCTCGGCCACGACCTCGCCGATCGCGGGCGGCGTCAGCGCCGACGCGAGCAAGCGGGTGAGCGTCGCGAGCGTAGCCAGGCGCTCCCGCTCGCGCTGCTCGGCCTGACGGAGCCTGGCCCGTTCCACCGCGCGGCTCGTGGTCTCGGCCACCGCCTCGAGGTATTCGCGCTCAGCGGCCGACGGCTCGTGCACCGGATCCCACCGCACGGCGAGGAGGCCAAGCGAGCCGGAGGAGCCAAGCAGCGGGATCCGGGTCGTCCGGTCGGCCTGGCCCGCGCCCGCCAGGTCGGCCGGCTCGGCCGGCTCGGCCGGATCGGCCTGGCCATCCGGCAGGTCCGGGGCCAGGTCGATCGCCACCTGCTCGACGCCGAGACGTCCGCGGACCGCCTCGGACACGCGCTCGGCCACCTGCGTGACCGTCGCGGCGTCGGCGAGCCGCGCACCGAGCTCGGCGGCCATCCGCCTGGCCTCTGCAGCCGCCTGCTGCATGCGCGCGCTCTCCCGCTCCTGCACCGCCCGGATCCGGCCGGTGACCTCCTGGGCCAGCAGCCAGCAGATCATCACGAGCGTGGCGATGTAGAGCTGGGTCACCGCCAGCACGGCCGGAGCGGACATCCTCAGGTTCGCGAACTCCCCGTAACCGGCCGCGGTCATGTAGTTGGCGACGACCGCGAACGCCGTGCCCGACAGCACCACCGCCAGGTCGCCGATCCAGAAGGCCGCCCAGGCCAGCAGGGGCAGGAACAGCAGGGCCGGCGGCTGGCCGAGCCGGAAGGCGACGACCGCGAGCCCCGCGGTCAGGGCGATGATCAGGACCAGTTCCCGCCACCGGGCGGCGATCAGCGGCCGCCGGGCCGCCCAGAGCAGGATCGGCGCTCCGATCACCAGCACGGCGATGCCGTCACCGGCCCACCATTGCAGCCACAGGGCGGGCCACCAGCCGCCCGTGCTGCGCATGATCACGGTCGCGCCGATCAGGCCGCCGGCCAGCGGTCCCAGGCAGACGGCACCGGCGACGAACCTGAGCAGCCCCGGCCTGGTGGTCAGGTCCGGGCGGCCGCCGCAGAGGCGGTTAACGGTCCAGGCGCCGACGAGCGGCTCGACGCAGTTGGCCGCGACGGAGGCCAGCGCCACCGCCAGGCTCAGCTGGTGCTGGAGGTCGATGGTGATCTCAGCGACCGCGATGGCCGCGACGACGGCCGGCCAGCGGCGACGGCTGACCAGCAGCAAGGCGGCAACCGTCACGCCGGCGGGCGGGAAGCCGAAGGCCGCCCCCGAGCTGAAACTCTGCCAGGACAGCTCGGACCCGATGGCGTAGGCGGCCGCGACGACCACGAACAGCCCGAGAACGCGGGCCACGTCCGGCGAGGGCAAGCTATGGCGTCGCTCGGCAGCCACCTTGACCCTCCCATCCCGGCCGGCCGCAAGAACCGTCCCGGGGGGTCCGGCGGCATCCGCCTGGGCGGCGATCGGGGGCCGGTCCGCGTGCGGCTGTCTGGTCAACCGTCTGCCCTACTTTGCTCCCGAACCTCACACCCGTCCAGACGCTGGCGCGCTAGCCGGCGCCGCTGGAACCGGCCACGGCATCGGCCACGCTCGGGTAGACCGAGAGCACGGCGACCAGGTCCATGATCTCCAGTACCCGACGCACCGCGCCGTCCGGCGCGACCGCCAGCCTGAGCTGGACCTTTGCCCGGCTGGCGTGCTGATGAGCAACCCCGAGGGCCCGGATGCCCGCCGAGTCGCAGAAGGTGGTCGCGGTCAGGTCGCCCACGACGACCCGGCGGCCGGGCCGGGCGGCTGCGATGAGCTCGCCGGAGACTCGCTCGGCATTGGTCATGTCGATCTCAGGCGGCAACGGCACAACGACAGGACCAGTTACCTCATGAGTCTCATCCATCGCCATGGCAACCTTCGTGCAGGAATCCGGGCCGCGCCCAGGCTTAGCCGGTCATCTCGTCCGCGAGCCCGGTCAGCAAACCGGGCCGCGGCGAGCGACAGACCGCCGGCAGCAGGTCGCGCAGCCAGTCTTGCGGGTCCGCCGGGCACCTGTCCAGCAGCACGCTATACCCCCAAACCGGATCCTGACCGGCGGTGAGCAACCCTCCGGCGCCGCCGATTTGCTGCGATTTCGGCGAGCGGCGGGAATCCGGCGACGGCGCGGCGACGAAGTTCTGGTGACGGCGGCGGTTCCCCGTGCCCGCACCCCATCTCAACCTCGGACGCGGCAATCAGGCATCATCTGCGATGGCGGGGAAAGTAAGGAGTGCGATGAGCGGCCGCGACGTCACCGCCGATGGCCCCGCCGAGGTCAGGCACGCGCCCCTGCCGGGCGCTGAGGTGCTCCCCGACGTGGGGGGCTTCACGCATGCCGCGGTGCTGCACGACGGCGAGGACCTGGACTGGACCGGTTCGCTGCTGCACCAGGTGGCGGCGGGTGGTTTCCCGGCCCACGTGATCGCGACGGCGCGCACGCAGAACGTGCTGCGAGCCGGACTCGACCCGCTCGCCGCCGTGCGCTTCGATGACATGACCGAACTCGGGCGCAATCCCGCCCGCATCATCCCGGCCGCGCTCTCCTTCTCCGACGAGCAGGCCGGCCAGCACCTGTACTGCGTGTGGGAGCCCGCCTGGCCGTCGCGGTCGGCCGCCGAACTGCACGAGGTGGCCAGGCATGAGGCGCTGGTCAACCTGGCCTTCAAAGATCATCCGATGACCGTCGCGTGCCTGTACGACACGTCCTGCCTGCCAGGCGGCGTGCTCCGTGATGCGGAACTGACGCATCCGGTCGTGATCACCTCCGGGCGGCCGCACTCCAGCCGCAGTTACCTGGACGGGAGGTTCCCGCCCGGATGTGATGATCCGCTGCCGCCCGCGGCCAGCGATGCCACCTCCGTGTCATTCGAGAGCTACCTGGCACCGGTCAGGGAGTTCTCGGCCAGCCGGGCCCGGGCGGCGGGCCTGGACCGGATGCGGGCGAGCGACCTGGTGCTAGCGGTCAGCGAGATTGCCGCGAACGCGCTCGGGCACGCCGGGGGCGGCGGGGTCGTGCGGGCGTGGTGCACCGGCGACGAGCTGATCTGCCAGATCGAGGATTACGGCTGCATCACCGACCCGCTGGCCGGGCGCCGCCGGCTGCCGGCCGAGGCCGCGGGCGGCCACGGGCTGTGGCTCGTCAACCGGGTCTGCGACCTGGTCGAGCGGCGGACCGGCCAGGACGGCACGATCACCAGGCTGCACATGCGCCGGGCGGCGGGCGAGCGCTAGGCGCCCCGGCGGCGGCTGCCCATCGCGGCCTGAATCGCGGCGAGCACCTGCGACGGCTTCTCCATGTGCACCATATGGCCGGCGCCTTCCAGCACCTGCCGGGTCGCCCCGGCCACCGACCCGGCCTGGCCCGCCGGGATGATCTGGTCCTGCGCGCCCCAGATCACGGTGACCGGGATGGCGCCCCCGAGCGCGGCGAGCGGCCCGGCCGCGTCGATGCGCTGGTGGTCGCCGTCGAGCAGCGTTCCGGCCAGTGCCTCGAGGGCTGCGGTCACCCCGTCCAGCCGCTTGTACGCGAGCAGGTCGTCGACGACCTGACGGGTCACCAGGCTGTCGTCGGCGAACAGCCGGCCGACCAGCGGCCGCAGCTCGCGCCGGGTCTGAGCCGTGGCGAACCCGCGCAGGTAGGCGGCGTCGATGCCCGGGCCGAACCCCGCCGGGGCGATCAGCGTCAGCGACGCGATCCGGCTCGGGTCGCGGGTCGCGACGGCCACCGCGACCGCGCCCCCTAGCGAGTGCCCGGCCAGGTGCGCGCGCCCGGCCCCGATCGCGTCGAGCACGCTGACCACCGCGTCGGCGAGCACGTCAACCGACCCGTCGCCGACGTCCTTGGCCGACGTGCCGTGTCCTGGCAGGTCCAGCGCGTAGACCCGGGCCTGCTCGGCCAGCGGCGGCTGGACGAACAGCCACGAGTTGCGGTCACCGCCGTAGCCGTGAATCAGCAGCACGACGTCGCCGCCGCCGGTGCCGGCGGCGGCGTAGCTGATCGTCCGGCCGCCGCTGCGGGCCGTCTCGGTGACCGGTGCGCCGGCCGCGTCCTCCGGCGCCCCGGCCTCGATCACGGCCCGGGCCTGCGCGACCGCGGCGTCGAGTTCCTCCTCGCTGACCTCGCCGGCCGCGAGCAGCGCGATCGTGCCGCTCACCGGCACGTCCTCGCCGACCCTGGCGATCAGCCGCCTGACCGTGCCGCCCCGGTCCGCCTCGAGCGTTCCGGCGATCTTGTCGGTCTCGATGTCGGCGACGTCGTCGCCGGCGCTGACCTCGTCGCCCTCCGCCACGATCCACTCGGTGATCTTGCCGAGCCGCATCGACAGGCCCCATTTAGGCATCGTGACCGCGACGATCCGATCGTCAGCGGTCACCGGGTCCACTCCGCCACCGTCTTGACGGCGTTGACGATCCGCTGCGGGCCGGGGATATAGAGGTCCTCCAGCACGTCGGAGAACGGCACCGGGGTGTGCGGCGCGGTCACCATCTCGACCGGCGCGCGGAGCGAGCCGAACGCCTTCTGGGCGACCAGCGCCGAGATGTCGGTCGCGATCGAGCAGCGCGGGTTCGCCTCGTCGACCACGACGAGCCGGCCGGTGTTCTCGACACTCTCCAGAATCGCGTCCTCGTCGAGCGGGCTGGTCGTGCGCAGGTCGATCACCTCGCACCCGATACCGCCCCCGGCCAGCTCGGCGGCCGCCTCCAGGCTGTGGTGGACCATCCGGCCCAGCGTGACGATCGTGACGTCCCCGCCCTCGCGCACCACGTTCGCCTCGCCGAACGGGATCGCGTAGCTCTCCTGCGGTACCGTCCCCGCAAGGTCATAAAGGGCCTTGTGCTCGAAGAACATTACGGGGTCGTTGTCGCGGATCGCCTGGATCAGCAGGCCCTTGGCGTCGTACGGGGTCGCGGGCAGCACGACCTTGAGCCCCGGCAGGTGCGTGAACACCGGGTACAGGCACTGCGAGTGCTGGGCGGCGGCCCGCAGGCCCGCCCCGTACATGGTGCGGATGACTACCGGGGTGACGGCCTTGCCGCCGAACATGTACCGGAACTTCGCCGCCTGGTTGTAGATCTGGTCCAGGCAGACGCCCATGAAGTCGACGAACATCAGCTCGGCGACCGGCCGCAGGCCGGCCGTGGCCGCCCCGATCGCGGCGCCGATGAAGGCCGATTCGGAGATCGGGGTGTCCAGAACCCGGCCAGGGAACTTGTGGTACAGCCCCTTGGTGACCCCGAGCACGCCGCCCCAGGCGTCGTCCTCGCCGGGCGACCCGGCCCCGCCGGCGTTGTCCTCGCCCAGCACGATGACGGTCTCGTCGCGCTCCATCTCCTGGGCCAGTGCCTCGTTGATCGCCTCGCGGTAGGTGATGGTCCTTGCCATGGCCGGCCTCCGTTCAGTAGCGCACGTACACGTCGGTGAGCAGGTCGGCCTCGGTCGGCGGGGGCGCGGCCTTGGCCTCAGCCACGGCCTGCTCGATCAGGCCCGCGATCTCGGTGTCGACGGCGGCCAGGTCGCCGGCCGAGAGCTGACCGGTCTGGGTCACCCCGGCCGCGAACCGCTTCAGGCAGTCCAGCTCGGCCCGCGCGTGCTCGACCTCGCCGGCCCGGTAGGTCTGCTGGTCGCCCTCGAAGTGGCCGAAGTACCGGGTGAACTTGACCTCCAGCAGCGACGGGCCGCCGCCGTCCCTGGCCCGGGCGATCGCCTGGCTGGCCGCCTCGTGGACCGCGAAGAAGTCGAATCCGTCCACGATCACCCCCGGCATGCCGAACGCGTCGGCCCGGTCGGCGATGTTGTCGCTGGCCACCGACCAGGTGCTGGCCGTGGTCTCGGCGTAGCCGTTGTTCTCGGCCACGAAGATCGCGGGCAGGTTCCACACCGTGGCCAGGTTCATCGACTCCAGCGTGGTGCCCTGGTTGCTGGCCCCGTCGCCGAAGAACGCCACGCCGACGCCGCCGGTGCCCTTCAGCTTGGCGGCCAGCGCCGCGCCGCAGATCAGGGGCGGCCCGCCGCCGACGATGCCGTTCGCGCCGAGCATCCCCTTGGACAGGTCGGCGATGTGCATCGAGCCGCCCTTGCCGTGACAGGAACCGGTCTGGCGGCCGTAGATCTCGGCCATCATCTCCACCGGGTCGACGCCCTTGGCGATGCAGTGACCGTGGCCCCGGTGGGTACTGGCGATGGCGTCCCGGTCGTCCAGGTTGCTGCAGATCCCGACGGCCGACGCCTCCTCGCCCGCGTACAGGTGCACGAATCCCGGGATCTCGCCGGTGGCGAACTCCTTGTGCACCCGTTCTTCGAAGTCGCGGATCGTCCGCATGGTCCGGTAGGCGGTCAGCAGCTGGTCCCTGGTCAGGTCCGCGTGCTCCGGCGTCTGCGTCATGGGCTCCTCCTGAGGGTGGGATCGCTGATCGGAGGCTCAGTGAGCGGGCCCGCCGGGCGGCGGCCGCTGGGCGCCGGGCTGGCGGCCGGCCAGCAGCAGGCCGAGCCGGGCGCTGGCTGCGAGCACGGCCGGCACGTCAACGCAGCGCGGCCCGTCCGAGCGCAGCCGGACCTCGGGCCGCTGACCGGGCTCGAACGTCAGCTCGCGCTCGCCGTCGACCGCGATCACCCCGGCGTCGGCGTCGACCAGGTGGACCTCGCCTGCCCGCATCGGCCCGAACTCGCGCACGCCGACCGGCCGCACCAGGCCGGGCGCGATGGGGGCGAGGACGCGCAGCGGCGCGTCCGGGGCCAGCCGCGCGGTGATGCCATCCGGGTCCTGCCGCGCGACCGGCGACAGCTGCCCGAGGATGCTGGACAGGCCGATGGCCTCGGGCTCGGCGAACGTGCAGAACAACTGGGTCAGCGTGGCGGGCTCCCAGAGCGCCCGCGACCCGACGTACCGGGCCGTGCTGACCGCCACGTCGACCAGCGCGGTCTCGACCTGGCCCCCGGCCCGCACCTGCAGCATCTTGGCCCGCCTGGTCACCTCGGCCGCGGGCACCGCCCCGGTGGCGACCAGCCCGGCGGCCAGGCCCGCGATGGTGGCCTCACGCACCACCGGGAACGCGTTGTTGGTGCCGGTCGACAGCGGGAGCATCGGCACGTCCCCGACCGCCGATGCGGTGACCCGGGCGGTGCCGTCGCCGCCCAGGCAGACGATGACCTTGGCCCCCGCGCCGACCATCGCGCGCACCGCGTCCACCGTGTCCTGGGCGTTCTGGCGGATCGGCATTCCATCACAGAACTCCACGTCGGGCCAGCTGCCGTCCCGCTCGCGATGCCGGCCGATGGCCCGGAGCACGGCCGCCGAGATGCCGCCGAGATCGGTACTGAGCAGCACGCGGTGGACGCCGACGGCCCCGAACGCGGTCAGCATGCGCTGGATCATGCTGGCCTTCTCGGCCATCGGGAAGACCGACGCCTGGGTGACCAGCCGCCGGATGTCCCGCCCCGACAGCGGGTTCGCCACCACCCCGACGATCGCGTCGCCCACCGCGGGTCACCTCCCCGATTCACTCTGCCTGCGAACGGCACCGAAGGAAAGGGCTGGCTGGGCTCTCTCAGAGAAAGTAGCTATACTTATGGCTATGACCATTAGCGAGCAGATGCCTCTGGCCGAGGTGAAGAACAGGCTTTCTGAGGTTGTCGACCAGCTCGAGCGAGAACATGGCCGCGTGGTCATCACCAAACACGGCCGCGCAGCGGCGGTGGTCATGAGCATCACCGACCTTGAGTCGCTGGAAGAGACGCTCGACCTTCTCGACCGCGCTGACCTGCTCCGTGACATCCGCCAAGGCCTGGACGAGCTAGGCACCCCGAGCGCCCAGGTGCTCACCAAGGACGAGGCGCTCCGGCTCACCAGCGGCCGGTGAGCGATGACGTGGAGTACGCCATCGCCTGGACGGCTCCGGCGCGTCGCGCTCTGGCCCGGTTGCCGGAGAAGGTGTCCGGCGCCGTTATCGAGTTCGCCTACGGAACGCTCGCGGCCGCCCCGTATCGGGTCGGCAAGCCGCTCCGGCTGGGTCTGACCGGATTGCACAGCGCGCGCCGCGGCGCCTACCGGGTGATCTATGCCGTGGACGACGAGCAGCGCCGCGTCTCCATCGTGGCGATCGAGCACCGGGCCGACGCCTGCCGGCCGCGGCAATGATCGGGGCCGGGACCTGATCAGCTGGCGGTACCCGGCACGACCAGGCCGGATTCGTAGGCCCTGACCACGGCCTGAGTGCGGTCACGCAGGCCGAGCTTGGCCAGGATGCGGCTGACGTGCGACTTGACGGTCTCCTCGGTGACCACCAGCCGCGCGGCGATCTCCGGATTGGACAACCCCTCGGCGATCAGCCGGAGTACCTCGGTCTCCCTGGGCGTCAGCGCGCCGAGCACCGGGTCAGGGCCGCCGGCCGGACGACGGCGCTGCCGGGCGAACTCGCTGATCAGCCGGCGGGTGACCGACGGGGCGAGCAGCGCCTCGCCGGCCGCGATCACCCGCACCGCGTCGAACAGCCGCTCGGCGGTCACGTCCTTGAGCAGGAACCCGCTGGCGCCGGCCTGCAGGGCGTCGTAGACGTACTCGTCCAGGTCGAAGGTCGTCAGGATCAGCACCCGCGGCCCCCGGCCGGCGCTGGTCAGCATCCTCGTCGCGGCGATGCCGTCGAGGCCGGGCATCCTGATGTCCATCAGCACGACCTCCGGGCGCCGGTCCCGGCAGGTCCTGACCGCCTCGGCCCCGTCGGCGGCGGTGCCGAGCACGGTGAAGTCCGGCTGGGTGTCCAGCAACGCGGCGAACCCGGCCCGCACCACCTCATGATCGTCGGCGACGACGATTCCGATGGTCATCTGGTGTTCCCCGCGCGCTCAGAGCCGGTCGCGGCCTCCAGTGCCGTGGCCGGGAGTTCCGCCTCGACGCAGAAACCGCCGCCTGGCGCGTCGCCGGTGCGCAGCGCGCCGCCCGCCGCGAGCGCTCGTTCCCGCATGCCCAGCAGGCCGTGCCCGTCCGGCGGCCCGGCCCGCTGGGCCGCCGGCCCGGGGCCGTTGTCGCGGATGCGCAGGTGCACTCCGCCGGGGGCGTAACGCAACTCGACGTCGACCGCGGCGCCCGGCGCGTGCCTGCGGACATTGGTCAGCGCCTCCTGCACGATCCGGTAGGCGGCCAGTTCCACCCCGGGGTCCAGCTTGCTGACCTGGCCGGACACGATCAGCCTGGCCGCGCAGGCCGACGCCGCCCGCACCTCGTCGACCAGCTCGCCGAGCTGGGGCAGGCCGGGCTGCGGACGCAGTTCCGGGGCGGGGCGTCCAGCTTCCGCCCCGCCCTCGCCGTCCGCGGCCGCGGAACCGGCCGTGGCGTCATCGCGCAGCACGCCGAGCAGGCGTCTCATCTCGGTCAGCCCGGCCCGCGCGGTCGCGCTGATCGCGGCGAACCGCTGGGCCCCCGCGTCGGTCAGCCCGGCGGTGGTCAGCCGGGCCGTCTCGGCCTGGACGGCGATCATCGAGATGTGGTGGGCGACCACGTCGTGCAGCTCGCGGGCGATCCTGGCCCGCTCGCCCCTGGCCAGGTGCTCGGCCAGCACGCCCTCGGTCAGCTCCCGGGCCGCGGTGTGGGTGCGGCTGTCCTCGCTGGCCCGCCGGGCCATGGCGGCCAGCGCCGCGACCGGGATCCCGGCCGCCAGCAGCACGGCGAGCAGGCGCGTCTCGAGACCGGTGCCGGTGAGGCCGGGTGCGGGCGCGGGGCCGGTCCGGCCTTGGACGGCCACGACCAGTGCCATGGCCAGGTACGGTGCGGCCAGCGCGACCGCGAGCAGCCGCCGCCGGTGCCAGGACAGCCGGTAGGCCACGAGCAGGAGCGCCGCGGCCCCGGCCACGGTCACCAGGTCGAACAAGATGACCGACGCCGCGGCCGCCAGCCATACCGCCGCGGCGGCCGCGAGCGGCCTGGGCAGCACCGCCGGGATCGTCGCGGCCAGGCAGAACGCGCCGATCAGCAGCGCGGTCGGCAGGCTTACTCCGGTGTGCGCGACCGGGGCGGCCGCGAGCCCGGCCCGGACGGTCGAGGTGCTGGTCAGCCGGGCGGCCACCTCGGCCACCGCGGCCAGGCCGAGCACCGCGCCCGCTGTCAGTCGCCTCGCGTCCATCTAGCTATTGTCGCCGCTGGTCACCGCGGCCACATCGCTCGCGGCGGTGGTCCGCTTCTCCCCCGCCAGAGCACCATCGGCGGCGCTCAGGAACGCACCGCAGCGTGACGACCCGGTCGTGCTCCCTTCCCTAGCCTGCTGGCATGGAAGCAACCATCGAAGTCAGCGGCCTGCGCAAGCGCTTCGGATCGACGCGGGCCCTGGACGGGATGACCTTCACGGTCGCCCCGGGCCAGGTGACCGGTTTCGTCGGCCCGAACGGGGCCGGGAAGTCCACCACCATGCGGGTGATCCTCGGCCTGGACGCGGCCGACGAGGGCACCGCGCTGGTCGGCGGCCGGGCCTACGGGAGCCTGCGCCGTCCGCTCAGCCAGGTCGGCTCGCTGCTCGACGCGGCCGCCTTGCAGCCCAGCCGGTCGGCCCGCAACCACCTGCTGTGGCTCGCCCACTCCCAGGGGCTCGGCCCGAAGCGCGTCGACGCGGTGATCGAGCAGGCCGGCCTCGCGTCGGCGGGCCGGCGGCGGGCCGGCGGCTTCTCGCTGGGCATGCGCCAGCGCCTGGGCATCGCCGCGGCGCTGCTCGGCGACCCGCCGGTGCTGATCTTCGACGAGCCGTTCAACGGCATGGACCCCGAGGGCATCGTCTGGATGCGCGGGTTCCTGCAGGCACTGGCCGGCCAGGGCCGGGCCGTCCTGGTGTCCAGTCACCTGATGAGCGAACTCGAGGACACCGCCAGCCACGTGGTCGTGGTCGGCCGGGGCAAGGTCGTGGCCGACGCCACGGTGGCCGATCTTATCGCCGCCGCGTCGGCCGACCGGGTGACCGTCCGCACCGCGGCCAGGTCCGACGCGATGACCGTGCTGGCCAGAGCCGGGGCGGAGGTCGCGGCGTCCGGTCCTGACGTGCTCACCGTCTCCGGCCTGGCGCCGGAGACGATCGTGGCCCGGCTCTCCGAGCACGGCATCGGGTTCAGCGAGTTGTCGGCCCACCGCGCGAGCCTGGAGGAGGCGTACATGGAGCTGACCAGAGAGTCGGTCGAGTTCCGGGCGGAGCCGGCCCGATGAGCGTGCTGACGCCGTACCGGCCCGAGGCACGGCCGGGAAATGACGGCTTCGGCCAGCTGCTGCACGCCGAGTGGACCAAGCTCCGCACGGTGCGGGGCTGGGTCATCGGCATCGTCGCCGGCGCCCTCCTGATCGTCGGGCTCGGCGCCCTCACCGGCGCGAACAGCCAGTGCAGCATCGCCCTCAGCACCCCGCAGCACCCGAACCCGGTGAACACGGCCTGCCCGGCCCCGCCGACCGGACCCGGCGGGCAATGGGTCACCGACAGCTTCTACTTCGTCCGCCGGCCGCTGGCCGGCAACGGCAGCATCACGGCCCGGATCACCTCGCTGACCGGCTTGTACTCCACCCACGGCGGCATCTCCGCCGGGGCCGACCCGCTCGCGGGCATGACGCACGGTGTCCAGCCCTGGTCGAAGGCCGGCCTCATCATCAAGGCGAGCACCGCTCGCGGCTCGGCCTACGCGGCCATGATGGTCACCGGCACCCACGGGGTGCGGATGCAGTGGAACTTCACCCACGACGTGGCCGGCCTGACCGGCACGGTCTCGGCGGCCGCTCCCCGGTGGCTGCGGCTCACCAGATCGGGCGACGTGATCAGGGGTTACGACTCGGCCGACGGCCGGCTCTGGACGCTGGTCGGCACGGCCACGCTGGCCAGCCTGCCGGCCACGGTGCCGTCCGGGCTCTTCGCGGCCACGCCCGGTTACACCGCCATCTCGCAATCGCTCGGCTCGACGACCGCCACCGGCGGCCCGGCCCTGGCTACCGCGGCGTTCAGCCGGCTCAGCACGCGGGGAGCGTGGCCGGCCAGCCCGTGGACTGGCCACGCCATCCAGGGGGCCACCGATAACGCACTGCCTCCGTCGGCCCAGGGGTTCACGCAATCAGGCCGCCAGTTCAGGGTGTCCGGCTCTGGCGACATCGCCCCGGACGTCGGGGACGCGGCCGGCGGCCAGACCGGTTCCCTCGCGGGCCTCTTCGCCGGGCTGATCGCGATGGTCGTGGTCGGCGTCATGTTCATCACGGCCGAGTACCGGCGCGGCCTGATCCGCACGACCTTCACGGCCAGCCCGCGGCGCGGCCGGGTGCTGGCCGCGAAGGCGATCGTGCTCGGCGCGGTCACGTTCGCGGTCTCGCTGGCCGCGATCGCGATCACGATCCCGGTCGCCGGCCACCTGCTGCGGGAGAACGGTAACCCGATCTTCCCGCTGCCGGCCGTGGCCCTGATCCGGGTCGAAGCCGGCACCGCGGCGCTGCTGGCCGTCGCCGCCGTACTCGCCCTGGCCGTCGGCACGCTGTTCCGGCGCAGCGCCGCCGCGGTCACGGTCGTCATCGCCGGGGTCGTGCTGCCCTACCTGCTCGCGGTTCTGTCGGGCGTCTTGCCGCTCGGGGTCGAGGACTGGCTAGTCCGGGTCACGCCGGCGGCAGCCTTCGCGATCCAGCAAACATCGCCGGCCTACCCGCAGGTCGTCGCCTCCTACGCGCCGGGAACGGGCTACTTCCCGCTGGCTCCGTGGGCCGGGTTCGCGGTGCTCTGCGGGTGGACCGCGGTCGCCCTGGCCGTCGCCGCCTACCTGCTCGGCCGGCGGGACGCGTGACCGCGCTGCATGCGGAGTGGACGAAGCTGCGCACGGTCGCCGGACCCGCATGGCTGCTGGCCGCCGCGGTCGCGCTCACCGCCGGGGTCGGCGCGGTCGCGGCCAACGTGGTGAGCTGCCCGGGCGGCGGCTGCCCGATCGACCCGGCCAGGGTCAGCCTGACCGGCATCTACCTCGGCCAGGTCCTCGTCGCGATCGTGGCGGTGACCTGCGTCAGCGGCGAGTACAGCACCGGGATGATCCGGCTCACGCTGGCCGCCATGCCGCGGCGGTGGCCGGTGCTGGGGGCCAAAGCAGCGGTGGACGGAGCCGCGAACCTGGCCGCCGGAACGGTCGCGGTCCTGGCCTCGGTGCTGGCCGGGAGCCTGCTGCTGGCCGCCCACGGCATCAGCCCGGCCCACGGCTACGAGAGCCTGACCCTCGCGACCGGGCCGGTGCTGCGGGCCGCGGCCGGCTCGGTGCTGTACCTGGGCCTGATCGCCCTGCTCGGCATCGGAATCGCGGCCGCGCTCCGGGACTCAGCCGCCTCGATCGGGGTCGTGCTCGGCCTGCTGTACCTGTTCCCGCTCCTGAGCCAGTTCATCGGCAACCACGCCTGGCAACGGCATCTGGACCAGGCCAGCCCGATGATCGCGGGCCTGTACATCCAGGCCACCACGAACCTGCGGTCGCTGCCGCTGACCCCCTGGCAGGGGCTCGGCGTGCTCGCCCTGTGGGCCGCGGGCGCGCTGCTGGCCGGCGGCCTCCTGCTCCGCCTCCGCGACGCGTGAGAGGGTGGGCCGGGAGGTGACCGATGGACCAGCGAACAGTCACCGTCTTCGGCACGCCGCCGGTCTCCTCGCCCGCCCAGATGGCCGAGGCCTTCCTGCCCAACCCGGTCATGAACGTCGGCTTCACCGCCGACGTCAGCCCCGACCAGGCCACGCCCTGTTCGCCAGCGTGGGCGAAAGCCGGTTCGCCGACGAAGTGGCGATCGTCGGGGCCCTGCGGCGGCCGCCGGCGATCGTGCACGGCGCTGACGAACAGCTGGTGAGCCTGGACTACCTGCGCGGCCTGACCGCCCCGAGCCTGTGGCGGGGCGGCGTGCAGGTGATCACGGGGGCAGGCCACGCTCCGCATCAGGAGGTGCCCGCCTCCTGTACCGAACTCCTCGAGCAGTTTCTGTCCGACCTGGGGTGACCCGGCCTAATGCCGGGTCGCAATATCGGCCAGGTAGGTACTGGGCGCCGCCGCGCCCTTGGCCAGGTACAGGCCCATGACCTTGTTCTGGTAGACGGTGTTCCCGGTGAAGACGCTGCAGCCGGCCGCGCACAGGGCGCTCGCCCGCAGCTGGACCGGGTACCAGCGGGCGGTACCGAACGAGCCGCCCGCCAGGACCGGGATGAAGGCCATCGAGGCCAGGTGCCGCGAGCTGACCGCCACCACGTGGAAACCGCCGGGAACGGCGGTGATGCCCTCGAAATGGGTGACCAGGGCCCGGCGGTTGCCGAAACTGTAGAACGCCGGCCGGCCGAACGCGCCGGTCACCTCGTTGTAGGTCATCAGGAACCCGCGCTTGTGCCCGCTGGCGAAGGAGCCGCCGACCAGCGTGAAGCGCGGGCTGTGCGGGCCGCCGTCCTGCCAGATGCCGTAGAGCGTGGTCTGATCCGACATCCGGTGGCCCAGGTCGACCAGGGTCCAGCGCCTGGTCGACAGGTTGTAGATGAACGCGTTCGCCGTGATCAGGGCACCCGGCCCGGCGGGATTGAGGTCGTAGTCGCCGACGACCAGGTCGCCCATCGTGCTGTGCGGGATCGTGTCCATCACGAAACAGCCCAGCCGGGCCCGGGGACAGGCCCGTCGGTGCCCGGTCGTACGGTAGCCATCCGGCGGGACGGAGATCGACGTCCACGAGCCGCCGGTCCCGCTGACCGGGCCGAGGTAGATCATGCCCTGGTTGACAACCCCGGCCTGGGCGGCCGAGGACTGATAGCTGCCCACCGCCCTGACCTGGCCGCTGCGGATCATCGCCGGGTTGAACCGGTGGGTGTCAGGGCCGTAGAAGGTCGCCGAGGTCACCTGCGGGAAGGGGGGCGTCAGCACCGACACCGCCGCTCCGGCGGCCTTGGCGAGCGGGCCCTGGAACAGGAACGGGTCGTTCTGCGTCCCGCTGCCCGTCGCCTGCCCGCCGGTCAGGACCACCTGACCCTGCGATGTCCCGCGCACGCCGGTGACGACATCGCCCCGCTTCAGGATCGCCGAGATGCCGGTCGTCCGCACGTTCGCGCAGATCAGCGGCCGGAAGTAGATCGTCGGCTGGCCGTTGCTGAGGATGTCCGAGCTGTTGCCCTGGTGGATGTTCAGGTACCAGCCGGTCGGCGGGATCGGATTCTTGACCCCGGTGAAGACCCGGACCGCATGGACGATGCGGCCATGGCGGTTCGCCATGAGGTCCTTCAGCATGTAGGCAACCGGACCCTGGCTCATGCAGCTGCCGAGGTGAATGTGGGCCGCATGCGGGCCCGGGCTGACCCCGCTGGCGCTGACCGTGACGGTCAGCCTCTGCCGGCTGGAGTTGTAGGTCATGGTGGCCTGACCGTGCGGGGTGCCGTAATTGACGCCGCGCGTGGTCACCTCGACGGCGATCAGCCGGTGCGGGCCGCCGCCCCGCCGGAGCGGCGCGGTCGTCGCGATGGGCTCGGTCCCGACCCCGCTGGCCTGGGTGCCCATCCGGATCACCAGATGACTGCCGCTGGCCAGCTGACCCGTGAAGCGGCTGGTCAGGCTGGCGTCGGCCTGGCCGACGCTGCTGGCCGTCAGAGTGCTGAACTTCACCAGCCCGCGGCCGGGCACGACGAGGTCCACGGCGTGGGACGAGCCCGGCGTGAGGCCGAACATCCTGGCCTGCGCGGTGAGGCGATGGCCGCCGCTCCGGCCGAAGCTGACCGTGCCGGCCGGCATGGGATGCAGCACCATGCGCACGACGGCGGGCGCGGCGGTGCTGCCCGGGGCGCCGGCGTCGGCGGGCGCGGCGGCCGCCATTGCCGTCGCGGCGACCAGGAGCCCCGACGTGCGCACCCCGAGGCGGCCCGCGGAGTAGCGCGACTTCCTGACCGGGGCGCGGTGGCGGCCCCGGTGGGACGCGCGACGGCGGCGGTCGGCGGCAAATATCACCTGGGTGGCCCCTTCTGAGTTGCCAGCGCGGATTCACCGGGAAACGCCGGTGGCCGCCGCTTGGCAATGGCTTTCGCAGGAACCCGCGCCCTTTGCTGCCGGCCCCGAGTTCACGACTCTATTGCCAGGTCAGCGAGCTGACTTCGAGCCGCAGGGCGAACATTTGGCACGCGAATATCGATTCCGGGCGGTCGGGCGAACATTTTGCCGAGACCCGGTCACGGCGTTGCCGACAGGTATTTGCCGGACCCGGCGGAGCCCGTCCGCAGGCCGCACCCCGGCCGGCGCCGCCGCCGGGCCAGGCGTCCCCTGAGATACTCGGGCGTCATGAGCGAGGTCCCTGACCCTCTCGCGCTTGAGCTGCTTGATGGCGGGCAAGCGGCCGGGCACGAGCCGGAACTACGGGCGTTGCGGGCTGAGGTCTGCGGCGAAGCCGCCGTCCGGCCCGACCGCGATGTACGGGAGTTCCGGCCCCGATTTCCGGTGCAATTCCGGCAGCCCGGCTTCGTCCTGGCCGAGGCCCGGCACGGCGGCTACCTGGTCGGCTACGCGGCCGGCTGGCCGCTGCGGCCGTCGGCGGCCTGGTGGCGGCACCTCACGACGCCGCTGCCCGAGGAGGTCACGGCCGAGCATCCAGGCCGCACCTTCGCCCTGACCGACCTGCTGGTCCGCGCGTCCTGGCGGCGCCAGGGCATCGGCGCGGACCTGCACCAGCTCATCCTGGCCGGCCGGCCGGAGGAGCGGGCCACCCTCACCGTCGCGCCCGCAGCGACCGCCGCCCAGCGCGCAGTGCGCAGCTGGGGCTGGGACAAGATCGCCAGGACCCGCGGCCCGGGCCAGGAAACGCCGGTCCGTGACGTGTTCCTGATAACCCTCCCCGCTGGCCGGTGCTGACCCGGCCAGACCCGGCCGGCTCTATGGGGGTTGCCGGAAATGCGCTGGTTATACGGAAGCAGAACGTCCGCAACCGCGTCTAGCGTGGCGCCATGACCAACATCGACTACCCCTGGGAACCACCACTCGCCGGTACCGAGGCCGAGCACCTGATCGGTGCCCTGGACCGCCTGCGCACGACGTTCCGATGGAAGGCGGACGACCTGGACGCTGACGGGCTGCAGACCCGCATCGGAGCGTCCTCGCTAACCATCGGCGGCCTGCTCAAGCATCTCGCCATCTGCGAGGACTACAAGTTCACCACCAAGCTGGCCGGGGAGCCGCTGGGCGGCCCGTGGGCTGGCCTCGGCTGGGACGGAAGCGACGACGAGTGGGAGTTCGTCACGGCCGCGGATGACTCGCCGGAGCAGCTCTACGCGCTCTGGGACGGCGCCGTCGAGCGCTCCCGCGCCCGGCTCCGCGCGGCCCTGGCTGAGGGCGGGCTTGACCAGCTCGTCCACGACTCCGGGTCTGACGGCGCCCACGCCAGTCTGCGCCGCCTGGTGTGCGATCTGATCGAAGAATATGGCCGTCACACCGGGCACGCCGATCTGCTCCGCGAGGCTGCGGATGGACTAGTCGGTGAGGATCCTCCGGCCCGATGGCGCGCGAAATCGGGTGGCGAAGGCGAGTTAGGGAAACCAGAACTGAGCCCCGCGCAGAATGCTTGCTCGCCCGGTGCGAGTCGACCGCCGGCCCGGCCCGTGCGCCCGGTCAGGCGTCGCGGGTCATCATCCGCCATGACCCGATGACGGACCGGCCGACGATCACCGAGATCATCGCCCATGTCGGCATCGGCGGAATGCCGAGAGCGCCATGGCCGCCGAACAGGTCTCACGCTGGCTGCCGCACTGCGGATCCTGGGGCTGGAAGATGACCTGGCCGCCGAGCGCGCCCTGACCGCCCGCCTGCGCGAACGGCTCGCGGGCCAGGACCGGCCGGGCGAGCGCTAGTCAGGCCGGGAGGCAGGGGCCGCGGGGCCGCCGGCTAGCGCCCGTAGCCGGGTCAGCTCGGCCTGCAGCTGGCGGGTTTCTTCTTGCAGTTGCAGGACGCGGCGGATGCCGGCCAGGTTGAGGCCGTCGGCGGTCAGGCCGCAGATCTGGTGCAGCCGGTCGATGTCGCGGCGGGAGTAGCGGCGGGTACCGCCCGGGCTGCGGGCCGGGTCGAGCAGCCCTTCCCGTTCGTAGATCCGCAGCGTCTGGGGGTGCAGCCCGGCCAGCTCGGCGGCGACCGAGATGAGGAACAGGCCCCGGTCCAGGTCGGTCCACCCGGGATTCACCACGGCCGGCTCCAGTCCCGGTCCAGGTCCCAGGCGAGATAGCGGATGCCCAGAGCGGCCAGCGCTGCGAGCCTGATCTGCTCCGCGCCGGCCTGGCCCGGCGCCGCCGCCCGGGGCGGGCCTTCCCCCCGGACCGGTCCCGCCCGCAGCGGCGGCGGACCGGGGACGGATGCAGGACGTGCGATCTTCTTGCAAGAGAGCGCCTTGTCCTCGGCGGCACGGCG
>JBPCKO010000373.1:0-19734 GCA_051004215.1 Streptosporangiaceae bacterium
CCACCGGCCCGCTCGCCGGCCGCCGCGGCCAGCACCTCAGGCTCGACCGCCGCGATCGCCTGGTCGGCGTCCCGAGGCTGCCAGCCGAGGTTGACCAGCCCGGTGCGTACCTGGTCGCGCCAGGTCAGCACGCCCAGCCTGGCCGCCGCGGCCCCGCCCGCGGCCAGGCCGGCGAGGGCCGCGCCGTCGTCGCCCGGCGAGCCGATTCGGCCGGCCAGCTCGAGCACGATCCGCTGGGCGCCTTTGCGTCCGATGCCCGGCACCCTGGTCAGCGCGGCCACGTCCTCGGCCGCCACCGCCCGGCGCAGCCCTTCTGGGCTGAACGTGGCCAGCATGGCCAGCGCCAGCCGGGGGCCGATGCCGCTGGCCGTCTGGAGCAGCTCGAACGTGTTCCGCTCGTCGTCGCTGCCGAACCCGAACAGGGTCAGCGCGTCCTCGCGGACGACCAGGGAGGTGCTGACCTTGGCCCGCTCCCCCGGCCGGAGGGCGGCGAGCGTCCCCGGCGAGCACTGCACAAGCAGCCCGACCCCGCCCACGTCGATCACGGCACCCTCCGGGGCCACCGAGCTCACCACGCCGTTCAGGTGCGCGATCACCGGACCCGTCTCCCTTCGGTGCTGGGCGCGCTGGCCCGGGGGGACGACCCCCCGGAACCCGCCGGGCGGGGCGCTTCTGGGCGCCCCTGGGTGCTGGCGGCTGCGGCTGCGAGTTTCGCCTGGGCGCCGCCGCGCCACAGGTGGCAGATTGCCAGGGCCAGCGCGTCGGCCGCGTCGGCCGGCCTGGGCGGGTCGGGCAGCCTGAGCAGCCGGGTCACCATGTGCGTGACCTGCTCTTTGCCGGCCCGGCCGCTACCGGTCACCGCGGCCTTAACCTCGCTCGGGGTGTGCAGCGCGACCGGGATGCCATGCCGGGCCGCGCACACGATCGCGACCGCGCCCGCTTGGGCCGTGCCCATCACGGTCCGCACGTTGTGCTGGCTGAACACCCGCTCCACGGCCACCGCGTCCGGCCGGTACTCGCGCAGCCAGGCGTCGATGCCTTCTTCGATCGCGAGCAGCCGGCTGCCGATCTCGGCCCCGGCGGGCGTGCTCACCACCGTGGTACCGACTAGTTGCAACCGCACGCCCTGGCCGCCATCGACCACACCGAGCCCGCAGCGGGTCAGGCCTGGGTCAACCCCGAGCACCCGCATGCCACCGCCTGAGTCCGGACCGAACATGTGTTCGTCCCGACCCTACCGTCGCGACCGCCCGCGACTTGGTCTCCGCCCCGGCGTGTCGCTCCGGGACCCGCCGCCGGCGAGCTTCCTCATGAGCAGGGGGGCTTCGCCTAGCCCCGGTTCTGAATCGTTGGGTGAGATTTACCGTGCTATCGCGATAACAACCTCACCCATACAAGCAGAGGGGCACATGACGACATCGCAGATCGTGCAGGAACAGGATCTCGAGCCTGTCCCGGAGGCCGGCGCCGTCCGTCCCGGCGAAGCGGCTGGGAGTCGGGTCGGCGGAGGCGCTGCGCAGGTGGGTGCGTCAGGCCGAGGTAGACGGCGCCGCCCGGCCGGATGTGACCGTGCGGAATCGGCGACGGCTCAGAAGTAGTACAGGAGGTAGGGGGTCGCGGCAAAGACCGTGTCCAGCGCGGCATCGGTGTCCTGGTCGCCGCCGGAGACCAGGCCCGCGACCCGGAGCGTGGCCAGCGGCACCCCGGCGTACAGCGCGGCGAAGCCGCGCGGCCCGGTCGCCAGGGGGCCAGAACGCGGCGAGTCCGCCTGGCCAGTAGTTGCGCAACGTTCGAGCGAACCCTCGCCGTCGCGCACCGTCAGCGTGTGCAGCCCGGCGTTCGCTGGCAGGTCAGGGTCGGCCAGCCGCAGCGGCACGCGGACCGACGTGCCGGTGCCGAAACCGCGGCCCGAGATCGCCGCCGCCGGGTCGATGACCCGCAGCATCCAGCTGTGGTCGTTTCGTACAGATACGTCCGGTTCCCTGGTGAGCCAGGCGACCGGATCGGCCGGTCCGGTCGCCGCGTGGACCACCTGGGTCACCGAGGCATGCGAGGCGACGATCCCCCACAGCTCCCTGGCCGTCGCGGCCGAACCGGCCTGCAGGATCTCCACCCGGATGGCCTTGTCGGTCGGGCCGTGCCAGCCGTAGCCGAGGAACCCGTCGGCCGCCAGGTAAGCGAACATCCCGTCGTCGGCCAGCCAGCGGCGCACGCTGGCCGCGTCCATCGTCGCCGCGCCGCTGTCCCTGGCCGCGGCGTGCACCGCCGCCAGGACCTCGATGACCTCCTTGGCGTCATCGGGCCCGGCCCGGCGGACCCGGGGCCGGTCCGGCCCGGCCGGCCCGTCGGCCTGCGGGTCGGCCGGCAGCAGCGAGCCGAGCGACCTGGCCGGCACCTCGGCCTGATAGTGGCCGCCTGCCAGTTCCCAGCCCATCGACCGGTACAGCGGCGCGGTGGCCGGATACAGGACCGACAACGGGTAACCCAGGCTGGCCAGTTCGCCCAGCACGTGCGTCATCAGCGCCCGGCCAACGCCCCTTCCCCTGGCCTCCGGCGCGACCTTGACCCCGCCGATGCCGGCCATGGGCAGCGGCCGCCCGTGCCAGAACTGGCGCATGTCGTAGTACCGGGCCGCGCCGACCAGGTCGGGTCCGTCCCAGACCCCGAACTGCCGGCCCTCCTGCACGCAGGCGAGCACCTCGGCCCGCCAGTAGGCCCGGTCCGCCTCGCCCATCGGGCCGAACGCGCGGTGCCGCAGGTCGAGTTCGGGTTCGATGTCGTCTCCGGCGCGCATCGCCCGGATCGTCAGCGATGCCCGGGGCGACCGCGGATGGGGCGGCGTCACCTCATCAGCCCAGCTTCTCCATCAGCTCGTCGGAGACCGAGTAGTTCGCGTACACATCCTGGACCTCGTCGGACTCCTCGAGCACCTCGATCAGGTGGAACACCTTCTTCGCGGTGTCCTCGTCCAGCGGCACCTCGACCGAGGGCAGGAACGGCGTTTCCGCCGACTCGTAGTCGATCCCGGCCTGCTGCAGCGCGGTCCGCACCGGCACCAGGTCGGTTGCCTCGCTGACTATCTCGTAGGACTCACCGAGGTCGTTGACCTCCTCGGCGCCCGCGTCCAGCACCGCCATCAGGACGTCGTCCTCGCCCATCGCGGCCGTCTTCGGCACGATCACCACGCCCTTGCGGCTGAACAGGTACGACACCGAGCCGGCGTCGGCCATGGAGCCGCCATTACGGGTCAGCGCCACCCGGACCTCGGAGGCCGCCCGGTTCCGGTTGTCGGTCAGGCACTCGACCAGCAGCGCCACCCCGCCGGGGGCGTAGCCCTCGTAGGTGATGTTCTCGTAGGCGGCGCCGCCGGCCTCCAGGCCGGCCCCGCGGCGGACGGCGCGGTCAATGTTGTCGTTCGGCACCGAGCTGCGCTTGGCCTTCTGCACCGCGTCGTACAGCGTGGGGTTGGCGGCCACGTCGGGGCCGCCGCTGCGCGCCGCCACCTCGATGTTCTTGATCAGCTTGGCGAACAGCTTGCCGCGCCTGGCATCCACCACGGCCTTCTTGTGCTTCGTGGTGGCCCACTTGGAGTGGCCGCTCATGACAATTCCCTCACCATGTTCGTAAAGATCGCGTGCACGCGGTTGTCCTGGGTGAGCTCGGGATGAAAGGAGGTCGCGAGCGCAGGACCCTGGCGGACGGCGACGATCCTACCTGTGCGGGGCTCGGTAGCCAGAATCTCGACCTGCGGCCCGGTGTCTTCCACCCAGGGCGCGCGGATGAAGACGGCGCGGAACGGCGGGCCTGGCGCGCCCGCGATGTCGATGTCGCTCTCGAACGACTCGGTTTGCCGGCCGAACGCGTTCCGCCGGACGGTCATGTCGATCGCGCCGAAGGTCTCCTGGCCGCTGGCCCGCTCGACCAGCCTGGTCGCCAGCATGATCATGCCGGCACAGGAGCCGAATACCGGCAGGCCAGCCGCGATCCGCTCGCGCAACGGCCCGGCCAGCTCGAAGATGTCGGCCAGTTTCCAGATCGTGGTGGACTCGCCGCCCGGGATGATCAGGCCGTCCACGGCCGCCAGCTCGGCCGGCCGCCGTACCGGCACCGGCCGGCCGCCGGACGCGCTGATCGCCCGCAGATGCTCGGCCACGTCGCCTTGCGGGGCCAGCACGACCACGGCGGGAGTGGCCGGGCCGGGCCGGCGGCAAGGCCCGGCGGAGCTGGCCAGCTCCGTGCCGCTGGCCAGACCCGTGTCGCTGGCTAGCACTGCTGCTGTCCTCCTGCTGGTTGCCGGCGGCCACGTCCGAGGGTATCCGTGTGGCTAGGGTGTGCCGCGGCCGCGCTGCGGGTAGCGATCACTGAACTACGCAGTGCAGTTCCGTTACCAGGCCACTCCCCCAGGGAGATGCACCGTCCCCGCCACGCCGGCCGCCGGCGCGGTCCGCCGGGCGGCGTGATCGACACAGGAGGCATGGATGGGCCAGGTATGGACGTTCGATGGCGCACCTGCGACGACCATGACCGGCGAGAGCGGGCTCGTGACCCTGCTCGAGGGGACCACGTTCTGCATCTGCGAGCGGTCAGGTGACGTGCGGCCGGGGGCCGCGCAGGGCCTGTTCGTCCGCGATACCCGGCTGATCAGCCGGCTGGAGCTGAGCATCAACGGGCACTCCCCTGAAGGCCTGGCCGCCCAGGGCCTGGAGCCCTTCGCGTGCACCTTCCTCAGCCGGATGCCGCCGCTGCCGGGACTGGCCGACAGCACGCTGCTGGTGATCAGGCAGCGCGAGCTGAACGACGGCATGAGCGACCAGATCACGCTGCGCAACATGAGCACCGAGCCGCTCCCGGTCAGCTTGCGCCTCGGCGTCAGCGGTGACTTCGCCGACGTGTTCGAGGTCAAGGAGGGCCGGGTCGCCAGCGGCCAGGACGGCGGCAGCGGGCTGACGGTCGACGTCGACGCCGATGCCATCCGGCTCAGCCGCACGGTCGGCTCGTCGCTGCGCGGGGCCAGGATCACCGGCGCCCGGGCCGGGGACGCCCAGCTCGAGGTGTCCGGCAGCCAGCTCACCTGGCACGCCGTGGTGCCCGCGCACGGGTCGTGGAGCACCGCGGTCACGATCACGCCGTCCCTGGATGGCGAGGACCTGACCGAGTTCCGGCCCTCCTCTGGCCACCCTGACCGCAGCCGGCCGGCCCAGCGGCTGGCCGACTGGCGGCAGCTGAGCCCGCTCGTGCACGCATCGGACGCTCAGATGGCGGCGGTGTTCGCGGCCAGCACAGAAGACCTGGGCTCGCTGCGGATCTTCGACCCCGACCACGCGGACCGCGCCGTGATCGCCGCCGGGGCGCCCTGGTTCATGACCGTCTTCGGCCGGGACTCGCTGCTCACCTCGTGGATGGTGCTGCCGCTCGACCCGTCGCTGGCCCTGGGCACGATGCAGACGCTGGCCAGCCTGCAGGGCACCAAGGTCACCCCGGCGACCGAGGAGGAGCCGGGCAAGATCCTGCACGAGATGCGGTTCGGCATGCAGGCGTCGTTGTGGCTGGGCGGCAGCAGCGTCTACTACGGCACCGTGGACGCCACCCCCCTGTTCGTCATGCTGCTCGGCGAACTGCGCCGGTGGGGCCTGGACCGCCAGGTCGTGGACGAGCTGCTGCCGCACGCCGACCGGGCGCTGGACTGGATCGTGAACTACGGCGACCGGGACGGCGACGGATTCGTCGAGTACGGCCGGTCGACCGAGCTTGGGCTGGCCAACCAAGGCTGGAAGGACTCCTTCGACGGAGTCACTTTCGCCGACGCCGCGATCGCCGAGCCGCCCATCGCGCTGGCCGAGGTCCAGGGTTACGCCTACGCCGCGTTCCTGGCCAAGAGCCACTTCTGCACCGAGCGCGAGGACGTCGACGGTGCCGTGCACTGGGCCAGCAAGGCGCAGGAGCTCAAGGACAAGTTCAACCGGGAGTTCTGGATGCCCGAGCGCGGCTACTTCGCCCTCGGGCTCGACGCCCGCAAGCGGCAGATCGACTCCCTGGCCTCCAACATGGGCCACTGCCTGTGGACCGGCATCGTCGACGCCGACAAGGCGGCGTCGGTGGCCGGTCACCTGACCGGGCCCGACATGTTCTCCGGGTTCGGGATCAGGACCCTGGCCGCCTCCAGCGGCGCGTACAACCCGATGAGCTACCACAACGGCTCGGTCTGGCCGCACGACAACGCGATCTGCGCGGCCGGGCTGATGCGATACGGGTTCGCGGCCGAAGCCCAGCAGATCGCGGCGGGCATCCTGGCCGCGGCCGAGTACTTCGGCGGCCGGCTGCCCGAGCTGTTCTGCGGCTTCGGCCGGGACGAGTTCGCGTTGCCGGTCAGCTATCCGACCTCCTGCTCGCCGCAGGCGTGGGCCTCGGCCGCGCCGTTCCACCTGCTGCGGACCCTGCTCAGGTTCGATCCGTCGGTCCCGGTCGGCAAGCTGTGGTGCGACCCGGCGATCCCGGCCCGTTACCTGCCGCTGCGGATTGAGTCCCTGCACGTGGCCGGGGCCAGGGTCTGCGTGGACGTGCGCGAGGACGGCTGGTCCCTGGACGGCCTGGGCGACGTCCTGTCCCTGGTCCGCTCGGGCCGCGACCCGGAAACCGCACTCCGCAGCTGACCGGCCAGGGTCAGCGGCACAGGCGGGCGTACCAGGCCGCCGCCGAGGTGTCGGTCAGGGCGGCGACCTGGTCGACGATGACGCGCAGCCGGGCGGCATCCTGGCCGGCCGACTCGAATCCGGGCTTGAACATCGGGTCGAGCGCCTCCGGTGCCCCGGCCAGCAGGGCCGCCGCGAGCTCGGTCAGCACCTCGCGCTCCCTGGCCTGCACAGCGGCCGCGCCCGCCCGGCCCATCACGTAGTACGCCGTCACGCCCTTGAGCAGGGCGCATTCCAGCCGCTGGCGGCGCGGCACGGTCAGCCCGGCGGCATAGCGGGCGAGAGGCGGGGCGCCGTCCGGCCGGCTCGCGACCAGCGCAGCGTCGCAGAACCGGCCGATCAGCTCGCTGGTCAGGTTCTTCACCGCGGCCGCGGTCCGCGGCTCGCCGTCGAAGTGCCCAGGCCACAGGTCAAGCTCGAGCAGGCCGCCGAAGACCTCGCCCAGCTCGTCCGGCGTGACCGAGGCGGGCGGGCAGTACTCGGCCAGGGTCAGCTCCGCGACCGCACGGCGCTGGCCAGGGTCGCGCAGCGCGGCCAGGCTGATCAGGCGGCTGTGCAGGCCGTCCTCGAGGTCGTGCACGGAGTACGCGACGTCATCGGCCCAGTCCATGACCTGGGCCTCGAGGCTGACCCTCCCGGGCGGCGCGCCGTCCCTGATCCAGCCGAAGACGGCAGCGTCTTCGTCGTAACAGCCGTACTTGCCGCTCGCCGGGTCCTGGCTGGACACCTCGCTGGCCAGCCAGGGGTACTTCAGCGTGGCGTCCAGGGTCGCCCTGGTCAGGTTCAGGCCGGCCCCGGCGATCTTGGCCTCCAGCCTGGTCAGCAGGCGCAGGCTCTGGGCGTTGCCCTCGAACCCGCCGCACGGGCGGGCGACCTCGGCCAGCGCCGCCTCGCCGTTGTGGCCGAACGGCGGGTGGCCGAGGTCGTGGGCCAGGCACGCGGCATCGACCAGGTCAGGGTCACAGCCCAGGGCCGCGCCGAGTTCCCGGCCGATCTGCGCGCACTCCAGCGAGTGGGTCAGCCTGGTGCGCGGGAAATCGGCCTGGCCGACCTCGACTACCTGGGTCTTGGCCGCCAGCCGCCGCAGCGCCGAGCTGTGCAGCACCCGGGCCCGGTCCCGCTGGAACGCGCTGCGTTCCTGGCTGCGCACCCGCTTACCCGGCTCGGCCGCCAGCCGCCCGGTCGCGTGCTGGCTGTACCGGGCCCGGTCGTGCTCGACCAGGTCAAGCTCGGTCACCTGCTGTCGCTGCCCCCTACCGCCTCGAGTGCGACCGCGCGCCCCGCCTCGAGCCGGGCCACCGGCACCCGGAACGGTGAGCAGGACACATAGTCAAGGCCGGCCGCGTGGAAGAAGCGCACCGACTCGGGGTCGCCGCCGTGCTCGCCGCAGACCCCGATCTTGAGGTCGGGCCGGGCGGCCCGGCCTTCCTCGACCGCGATCTTGACCAGCCGGCCGATCCCGTCGGAGTCCAGGGTCTCGAACGGCGAGACGCCGAAGATGCCCATCTCGATGTAGCGGCCGAAGAACGCGCCCTCTACATCGTCGCGGGAGAACCCCCAGCCCATCTGGGTCAGGTCGTTCGTGCCGAAGGAGAAGAACTCCGCGGCGGTCGCGATCTGGCCGGCCGTGAGCGCGGCCCTCGGCACCTCGATCATCGTGCCGATCAGGGTGTGCCCGGAGACGCCCGTCTCCTCGGCCACCTCGGCGAGCACCTTCTCCGTCTCCTCGCGCGCGGCCTCCAGCTCCTGCACGGCGCCGACCAGCGGGATCATGATTTCCGGGCGCGGCTTGCCGCCGGCCTTGGTCCGGTCGGCCGCCGCGTGGGCGATCGCCCGCACCTGCATCGCGTACAGGCCGGGAATGACCAGCCCGAGGCGGACGCCGCGCAGCCCGAGCATGGGATTCTGCTCGTGCAGCCGGCGGACCTCCTCCAGCAGCTTCTTGTCCTGGGCGGTGGCACCGTCGCCGGCCAGCGCGACCTTGACCGACAGCTCGGTCAGGTCGGGCAGGAACTCGTGCAGCGGCGGGTCGAGCAGCCGGATGGTGACCGGCAGGCCGTCCATCGCCTCGAGGATCTCCACGAAGTCGCCGCGCTGCAGCGGCTCGAGCTCGGCCAGGGCGGCTTCCCTGCCCTTGTCGTCCTCGGCCAGGATCAGCCGCTCCACGAGCTGCCGGCGCTCGCCAAGGAACATGTGCTCGGTGCGGGTCAGCCCGATGCCCTGGGCGCCGAACCTTACCGCGCGGGCCGAGTCCTCGCCGGTGTCGGAGTTCGCCCGGACGCCGAGCCTGCGCCGCTCGTCGGCATGGCTCATGATCCGGTGCACGGCGCCGACCAGCTCGTCCGATGACGGGTCCAGGCTGCCCTCGAAGTACTCGACCACCGGCGAGGCGACCACTGGCACCTCGCCCAGGTAGACCGCCCCCGAGGTGCCGTCGATCGAGATCACGTCGCCCTCGCGGACGGTGACGTCGCCGGGCGCGGTGAACTGCGCGGCGCGCACGTCCACCTCCAGCGCGTCGGCACCGCACACGCAGGTCTTGCCCATGCCGCGGGCGACCACGGCGGCGTGGCTGGTCTTGCCGCCCCGGCTGGTCAGGATCCCGCGGGCCGCGATCATGCCGCGCAGGTCGTCCGGGTTGGTCTCGCGGCGGACCAGGATGACGTCCTCGCCGCGGCCCGCCCACTCGACCGCGGTAGCCGAGTCGAACACGGCCTTGCCGACGGCCGCACCCGGTGAGGCGCTGATCGCCTTGGTGATCCGGGTGGCGCTGCCGGTCTCACCGAAGCGCGGGAACATCAGCTGGGCGAGCTGCGCGCCCTCGACCCGGCGCAGCGCCTCGTCGATGTCGATCAGGCCCTGATCGACGAGCTGGACGGCGATGCGGAAGGCCGCGCCCGCGGTGCGCTTGCCGACCCGGGTCTGCAGCATCCACAGCTTGCCGCGCTCGATCGTGAACTCGATGTCGCACAGGTCCCGGTAGTGGTTTTCGAGCGTCTGCATGATCTGCATCAGCTCGGCATACGAGCTGGCGTCGACCTGCTCGAGGTCCTGCAGCGGGACGGTGTTGCGGATGCCGGCCACGACATCCTCGCCCTGCGCGTTCTGCAGGTAGTCGCCGTAGACGCCCTGCTGGCCGCTGCCCGGGTCACGGGTGAACGCCACGCCGGTGCCGGAGTCCTGGCCGAGGTTGCCGAACACCATGGCCACGACGTTGACCGCGGTGCCGAGGTCGGACGGGATCCGCTCCTGGCGCCGGTACAAGATGGCCCGGTCGGCGTTCCAGGAGTCGAACACCGCGTTGACCGCCATGTCCATCTGCTCGCGCGGCTCCTGCGGGAAGTCCCGGCCGGCCTCGGACTTGACAACCTGCTTGAACGTCTCCACCAGGGACTTCAGGTCGGCGGCGTCGAGGTCCAGGTCGTTCTTGGTGCCCTTGGCCTTCTTGGCGTCGTCGATCGCCTGCTCGAACTCGTGTCCTTCGATCCCGAGCACGGTCTTGCCGAACATCTGGATCAGCCGCCGGTAGGAGTCCCAGGCGAACCGCTCGTTCCCGGCCTGCTTGGCCAGGCCCTGCACCGAGGCGTCGGACAGGCCGATGTTCAGCACCGTCTCCATCATCCCCGGCATCGAGAACTTGGCCCCTGACCGCACGCTGACCAGCAGCGGGTCGTCGTGGTCGCCGAGGGTACGGCCCATCGCCGCCTCCAGGGCCAGCAGGTGCTCGGTGACCTCCGCGGCCAGGCCGTCGGGGACGGTGCCCTCGGCCAGGTAGTGCCGGCACGCGTCGGTGCTGATGATGAAGCCGGGCGGGACGGGCAGCCCAAGGTTGGTCATCTCGGCGAGGTTGGCTCCCTTCCCGCCGAGAAGGTCCTTCATGTCCTTGTTGCCCTCGATGAAGTCATAGACAAGCTTCGGCACTGCTCGCTCTCCTTGCGGTGCCGCGGGCCCGGTGGTGCCTGGGCTGGCCCGGGGTGACCCGGCGCCCGCCCGGGAGCAACTGGGCACCCGGCGGCTCAGTGATCGCGGCCTTCTCGGCCCTCGTGCACGACTCTACCGATCCTGGCGCGTTCTTGGGCCGGCCGCACGCGGCCTTCCGTCCGGCGGACGCGTGCCAGACTCCAGCCATGTCCTCGGCGACCGAACCTCTGATCATCGGGCTGCTGCATCCCGGCGAGATGGGCGCAGCGGTCGGCCGCTGCCTGGCCGATGGCGGCCACACCGTGCTCTGGGCCTCAGAAGGCCGCGGCCTGGCCACCGCGGATCGGGCCAGGGCCGCGGGCCTGACCGACGCGGGCACACCGGCGGCCGTGGCCGGCCAGGCCGGCATCGTGATCTCCGTCTGCCCGCCTCGGCCGCGCTCGACGTCGCCCGCTCGCTGCCGGCCTTGCGCGGGCTGTACCTGGACGCGAACGCGATCGCTCCCGGCACTTCCGGCCAGGTCGCCGGGATCGTGCGAGCGGCGGGCGGCACGTACGTCGACGGCGGCATCGTGGGGCCGCCGCCCGACCAGGCCGGCCGCAGCGACCCGGTCACTGCACGACCTGTTCGAGCCGACCAGGCTGGAGCCGCGCGTCGTCGACGGCCATGACTGCTCGGCCTCGGCGGTCAAGATGGCCTACGCGGCCTGGACCAAGGGCTCCGCGGCGCTGCTGCTGGCCGTCGGCGCGCTCGCTACGGCCGAAGGCGTGGCCGGCCACCTGCTCGCCGAATGGCAGCTGTCCCAGCCCGGGCTGGCCGACCGGGCCGAAGGGGCGCAGCGATCGGCCGCGGCCAAGGGCTGGCGGTGGGAGGTCGAGATGCGCGAGATCGCCGCGACCATGGCCGCCGCGGGCCAGCCCGGCGGCTTCCATCTGGCCGCCGCCGAGATCTACGCCCGCCACCCGCGCCCGCGGCCCGGACCGGCCGGCTGACCGGCGACTCTGGTCCTAGCAGCCGGCCAGGCGCTCGGACAGGTAACCGATCAGGCCGTCGATGCCGATCCGCTTCTGCTCCCTCGTGTCGCGCTCGCGCACCGTCACGGCCTGGTCGGTCAGCGTGTCGAAGTCGATGGTGACGCAGTACGGCGTGCCGATCTCGTCCTGTCGGCGGTACCGGCGGCCGATCGCGCCCGCGTCGTCGAAGTCAGCGTTCCAGTTCCGGCGCACCTGGGCCGCCACCTCGCGGGCCCGCGGCGACAGGTCAGCGTTGCGTGACAGCGGCAGCACCGCCACCTTGACCGGGGCCAGCCGGTAGTCCAGCCGCAGCACGGTCCGCTTCTCCAGGTTGCCCTTGGCGTCCGGCGCCTCGTCCTCGGCATAGGCGTCCAGCAGGAACGCCATCATGGAGCGGTCCACCCCGGCGGCCGGCTCGATCACGTAAGGGACGTACCGCTCCCCGGACTCCGCGTCCAGGAAAGAGAGCTCCTGCCCGGACGCCTTGGCGTGCACGGACAGGTCGTAGTCGGTGCGGTTCGCGATCCCCTCGAGCTCGCCCCACTCGCTGCCGGTGAACCCGAACTTGTACTCGATGTCCACGGTCCGCTTGGAGTAGTGCGAGCGCTTGTCGGCCGGGTGCTCGTACAGCCGCAGGTTCTCCGGCTTGAGCCCGAGATCGCCGTACCAGGCCATCCTCGTCTCCAGCCAGCGCTCATGCCACTCCTCGTCGGTGCCCGGCTTGACGAAGAACTCCATCTCCATCTGCTCGAACTCGCGGGTCCTGAAGATGAAGTTCCCCGGCGTGATCTCGTTGCGGAACGACTTGCCGATCTGGCCGATCCCGAACGGGATCTTCTTGCGCGAGGTCTGCTGGACGTGCTTGAAGTTGATGAAGATGCCCTGGGCGGTCTCCGGCCGCAGGTAGGCCAGCCCGGTCTCGGCGCCCGCGTCCCCTTCCCGCTCCACCGCGCCCAGGTACGTCCGCAGCAGGCCGTTGAACATCCGGGGCTCGGTCAAGGCCCCGCGGGTGCCGCAGTTCGGGCAGGCCAGATCGGCTAGGCCGCGCTCGGGCTCGCGGCCGTCGTGCTTGTCCTGGTACGCCTCGATCAGGTGGTCAGCGCGAAACCGCTTGTGGCACGACTGGCACTCGGTCAGCGGGTCGACGAATTCGGTGACATGCCCGGAGGCCTCCCAGACCTCACGAGCCAGGATCACGCTCGAGTCCAGGCCGACGATGTCGTCGCGCTCGGTGATGACCGATTTCCACCACTGCCGCTTGATGTTGTTCTTGATCTCCACGCCCAGCGGGCCGTAGTCCCAGGATGCGCGCAGACCGCCGTAGATCTCGCTGGACGGGTACACGATCCCCCGCCTCTTGCTGAGACTGACGATGCTTTCCATGCGGTCGCTGCGATGGGCCATGAGATTTCTCCAGCGCCTTGAGGGCGGTTGACAAGGTGAGTCGGGCAACCGGGTGACCAGATGCGCTCGATCCCGGACGGGGACGGCGGTACCTGCCAGCTTAGCGGTGATCCGGGTACCTGGTCGTGCCGCTATCGTGGTCGGTGACCTGGCCCGCCGCAACTTCACTACCGGTCAGGGCCGCGACCGCGGCCGGCCCGGGCGCCGGGTCGGCCGGGAAGGACGACATCGGTTGAGCGCGAACCGCCCCCGCCAGGCCGGAGACGGGCCCCGCCCGGCAGGCCAGGCGCGCCCGGGCCGCCGACGTGGCCCACGCCCGCTGCCCCGCGGCCGCAGCCTGCAGACTCCGGACGCCACCCCGGCCCGGGCCTCGGTCGAGCAGCGCAGCGCGACCACGCTGCTGTGGCTGCACCAGCTCCCGGCCTGGGTGCCGCCCGTGCTCGCGGTGGCGCTGCTGGTCGCCGGGCTGGCCATGCGCGGCTGGGCCGGCGGCATCGCGCTGTTCGGGCTGGCCGTGGTCCTTGCCTGGCTGGCCGCGATCTCCTGGCCCCGGCTGTCCGGGCCGGGGCGGCTGCTGCGGATCGTCGTCGCCGGCCTGGTCATCGCGGCCGGCGTCATCCGCGGCCTGCACGGCTGACCGCGACGGCTGACCGCGACGGCTACGGCGCCAGGCCGGTGCCCGCCAGCGGGTTAGGAACAGCGCCGCCGTAGCGCCGGTCCCGGCTGGCGTAGATCTCGCAGGCCTGCCACAGATGCCGGCGGTCGAAGTCGGGAAACAGCGTGTCCAGGAATACGAACTCCGCGTAGGCGGACTGCCAGATCAGGAAGTTCGACGTGCGCTGCTCGCCGGACGAGCGGACGAACAGGTCCACGTCGGGGATGCCCGGCTCGTCCAGGTACCTGGCGAACACCTTCTCGTCGATCTTGTCCGCCCGCACCCGGCCGGCCGCGACGTCCACGGCCAGCGCCGCCGCGGCATCGGCGATCTCGGCCCGGCCGCCGTAGTTGACGCAGAACTGCAAGGTCAGCACGTCATTGCCGGCCGTCATCCGCTCCGCGTCTTCCAGCTCGCTGATCACGCTGCGCCATAGCCGGGGCCGGCGGCCCGCCCAGCGGACGCGCACTCCCATCTCGTGCAGCTGGTCCCGGCGCCGCCTGATCACGTCCCGGTTGAACCCCATCAGGAACCTGACCTCGTCCGGGGACCGGCGCCAGTTCTCGGTGGAGAACGCGTAGGCGGACAGGTAGGGGATGCCGAGCTCGATCGCCCCCATGATCACGTCGAACAGCGAGTACTCGCCCGCCTTGTGCCCCTCGGTGCGGGGCAGGCCGCGCTGCTTGGCCCACCGGCCGTTGCCGTCCATCACCAGGGCCACGTGCCCGGGCACCAGATCGGCCGGGATGGCCGGCGGCCTGGCCCCGCTGACGTGCGGGTCAGGCGGGCGGACCGGCTCGCGCCGGGATGCCGGCCTCACGCGTGCTCCACGTGCCTGAGCGAGCGGATCGATTTCTCCAGGTGCCACTGCACGTAGGCGGCGGTCAGCCCGCTGCACTCGACCTGGACCTTACGCTCGCTCGCGTCGGCCAGGGCCCAGTCTCCCCGCATCAGCGCGCTCATCAGGTCGATCGTCGCGGCGGCGGCGGTCGCCGCGCCCGGGGCCCGGCAGGTGGTGCAGACCAGCCCGCCCGCGGCCACGCCGAACATGCGCCGCCCGGCACCCGGGGCGGACTCGCCGGCGCCGAACGGATCCCGGCTGCCGCAGATGGCGCACTCGTCAAGGGCCGGGGCGTACCCGGCGACGGCCAGCGACCGCAGCAGGTACGCGTCCAGGACCAGCCGCGGGTCGTGCCCGCCATCGACCAGCGTGCGCAGGCCGCCGACCAGCAGCAGGAACTGGCGCAGGGCGGGTTCCTTCTCCTCGGCGGTGAACCGCTCCGCCGTCTCCAGCATGGCCATGCCGGTGGTGTACCTGGGGTAGTCGGCGCCCAGTGCCTCGCCGTAACTGCGCACCGTCTCGGCCTGGGTGATCACATCCAGGCTCCGCCCGGTGTACAGCAGCAGGTCCACGTGCGTGAACGGCTCGAGCCTGGCGCCGAACCGCGACCTGGTCTTGCGCACGCCCTTGGCGACCGCACGGATGCGGCCCGACTTGCGGGCGAGCACGGTGACGATGCGATCGGCCTCGCCCAGCTTGTGGGTGCGCAGCACGATGCCGTCGTCGCGGTACAGGCTCACGATGTCATTGTGGCGCATCCGGCTGTCCGCGCGGCTAGCCGGCCGACGCGCCCTGCTCGGTCAGCGCGATCACGCCGACCGCCTGGGCCGGGGTCATGCCGAGATGGGCGGCGATGTCCCTGGCCGCCTGGCGCTCGGCCTCGCTGAGCGGGCCGTCGGCCAGGCCGATCCTGACGATCCCGGCCAGGAACCACTCCCTGGCCGGGACGGCCAGCTGCGCGGCCAGCGCGTCCAGGCGGGCCGTCACCGGCTGGCCGTCGCGGTAGGCGGGGTCCTGGCCCAGGTCGGCGTCGATCGCCGCGTTGTCGTATCCGGGCCGCCCGGCCCCCCCGACGGCCTCGGCGACCCGCCGCCGGGCGGCGCTGCTGCCCGGGTCGCCCGCCCTGAGCATGACCAGCGCCGCGGCTCGCATCCCGGCCGGCAGCGCAGCTTGCATCTGGGTCATCGTGGGCAGCGTCAGCACATCCGCCGGGTAGCGGGTGCCGCACCGGTCGCACTGCACGAATTCGCCGGCCTGGCCCAGCGGGATCAGCGGGATGAAGAACAAGTGGATCCACTTGCGCCCTGACCTGAGCCGGTAGGGGCGGTCGCCGCCGCAGCGCTGGCAGTGGAAGGTGCCCTGGCCCACGGTCCTGAAATAGACCCGGACCCCGAAGATGATCAGCATCAAGCCACCTAATCATGGCCGGGCGGCGGTGCGCGGGGAACTGTCAGCCGGCCTGAGCCGCCCGCTCGGCCAGCGAGACGACGTCCCGGCCGCGACCCGGCGACATGCCGAGGTACCGGGCGACCGTGCCGGTCACGTCGCGCTCGGCGGAACTCAGCGGGCCGTCGGCCAGCCCGACCTCGACCACCTTGGCCAGGAACCACTCCCTGGCGTGACCCTCAAGCTGCACCGCGAACGCCTCGAGGGCGGGCCGCAGCCCGATCGCGGGCCCGCCCGCCAGCTCCGCCGCGAGGCGGCCGTCGTCGTAACCGTCCGCCCCGGCCGCGCTGATCAGCTCGACGCCGCGTCGGGACGCCTGGCTGCCCGCGCCCCCGGCGCTGAGCATGGCGAGCACGGCGGCCTTGGTCCCGGCCAGCAGCGCGAGCTCCATCTGGTCCACGGTCGGCACGGCGAGTAGTTCCACCCGGTAGCAGGTGCGGCAGACCGCGCACCGCAGATGCTCGCCGGTACCGCCGAGCGCGGCGACCGGCACGCCGAGCAGGTGCAGCCACCGGCGGCCCGACCGGTGCTGATACGGACGGTCACCACCGCAGCGCTCGCAGTGGAACACGCCGCGGCCGAGCGTCCGGTAACAGACGCGCGACCCGGTCATGGCCAGCATTGCCTCGCCTCCAGCCCGCCTGCCCGGCGAGTCGTCCGCGGGGGTGACCCGCATGCGGTTCCCGATCATCACACGGCAGGCGATCACGGTCGAGCGATTCGGCGGAATTCGCGCTGCTCGCAATCGGTCACCTGACCTGCACAGTCTCGGCCGAGCCAACCACCGGGGCTGGATGGCCTAGTAATCGTAGAAGCCGAGCCGGCGGAGTTGCCGCGGGTCGCGCTGCCAGTCCTTGGCCACCTTGATCCGCAGGTCCAGGTAGACCCGGCGGCCCAGCAGCGCCTCGATCTGGCCCCTGGCCCGCGCACCCACCTCCTTGAGCCGGGCGCCCTTGGCCCCGATCACGATCGCCTTCTGGCTGGGCCGCTCCACGTACATGATCGCGTACACGTCGATCAGGTCGTCCCGCCCCTCCCGCGGCGTGATCTCGTCGACCACGACGGCGATCGAGTGCGGCAGCTCGTCCCGCACCCCTTCCAGGATCGCTTCCCTGATCAGCTCGGCGACGAGCTGGTGCTCGGGCTCGTCGGTCAGCTCGCCATCCGGATACAGGGGCCGGCCGGGCGGCAGGTGCTTGATCAGCACGCCGGCGAGCACGTCGAGCTGAAAGCCGGTTACCGCCGAGACCGGGACGATGTCGGCCCAGTCACCGAGGCCAGCGACCGCGGTGAGCTGGGCCGCGACCCGCTCCCTGGCGACCTGGTCGGTCTTGGTCACGATCGCGACGACCGGGGTGCCCGCGGACCCGCTGAGCTCGCCCGCCAGGTACTTATCGCCCGGGCCGATCCGCTCGTCGGCCGGGACGCAGAAACCGATCACGTCGACCTCGGTGAGGGTGGACCGGACCAGGCTGTCCAGCCGCTCGCCGAGCAGCGTCCGCGGCCGGTGCAGGCCAGGGGTGTCGATCACGATCAGCTCGGCGTCGGGCCGGCGCACGATCCCCCTGATCGCCCGCCTGGTCGTCTGCGGCCGGCTGCTGGTGATCGCCACCTTGGTGCCGACCAGCGCGTTCATCAGAGTGGACTTGCCGACGTTGGGCCGCCCGGCGAAGCAGGCGAAGCCCGCGCGGAATCCGGCCCCGTTACCGGCGCCGGTCGGGTCCGGTCCTGGCCGCGTCTGCACGCAGCCGATTCTCCCCTACCGGTCGGCCCGCTCCGTCCGCCGGCAGGGCGGCCGGGCCACCGAGGCGAGCGGGCCACCGGGGCGGCCGGGGCGCCGGGGCCGGCGGGTCACCGGGGCGGGCGGGCGCCGGGGGTGAGCGATTTACAGGCTGCGCGTGTCGCGGACGGTGCCGTCAGACCGGGCGTGAATGATGATCGCGCCGGCCCCGATGTCCTTGACCGCGCCGATGTCCTCGGGGGCCGGACCTGGCCCGTCGCTGACCAGGGCGGCCGCCTCAAGGCGGGTCGCGCCGCTGGACACGGCCATGGCCACGGCCAGCGTGAGGGCGGAGACTCGCAGCGACGGCAGCGCGACGGCGGCCGCGGCATAGGTGCGCCCGGTCTCGTCGCGGACGGCGGCACCCTCGGCGGACCCGACCCGGGCCCTGGCCGACCTGGCCAGCGCGACGATCTTCTGGTCTTCCGGTCCGAGCTCAGCGGTGGACACGCGACCGAGCTTACTGCGGAGCGCCTTCGCCAGCGGCGTTCGCGCCGGACCCGGCCCCGTCCGCGGTCCGGTCGTCCGCGCGCCCGTTGACCTGGCCGCCGTTCGCCCCGGCGACCGTCTCCTGGCTGGCCCGGTCCCCGTCCTCGCTGGCCCGGTCCCCATCCGGACCGGCCCGGTCCCGGTCCTGACTGGCCCGGTCCCCATCCTGACCGGACCTGTCCTCGGTGGCCGCCGCGGCGCCGGAGTCCTTGGCCGCGACCCGCTGCACGGTCAGCGTGCTGATCCGGTTCCGGCGCCCGGCGGGCGCGTCGGCGGTCAGCCGCAGCCCGGCCACGGTCGCGGTCGATCCCGCGATCGGCACCCGGCCGATCCGCTGGGCCAGCAGCCCGCCCGCGGTGTCAACGTCCTCGGCCTCGATCCTGACGTCGAACAGCTCGGCCAGCTCGTCCACCGACAGCCGCGCGGTCACCCGCGCGTTGTCGTCGCCGAGCCACTCCACCGGCGGCCGCTCCCGGTCGTACTCGTCGGCGATCTCGCCCACGATCTCCTCGAGGATGTCCTCGATCGTGACCAGCCCGGCGGTGCCGCCGTACTCGTCGATCACGATCGCCACGTGCGTCTGCCTGGCCTGCATCTCCCTGAGCAGGTCGTCGACCGGCTTGCTGTCGGGCACGAACGTCGCCGGGCGCATCACCGCCGTCACCGGCTCGGTGGCCAGCCCGTCGGAGTCGTCGTAGGCCCTGGTCACGACGTCCTTGAGGTACGCCACCCCGACCACGTCGTCCAGGTTCTCGCCGACCACCGGAATCCGCGAGAAACCGCTCCGCAGCGCCAGCGTGAGGGCCTGCCGCAGCGTTTTGCCGCTCTCCACGAAGATCATCTCGGTCCTGGGCACCATCACCTCACGGACGATCGTGTCACCGAGCTCGAACACCGAGTGGATCATCGCCCGCTCGCCCGGCTCGATCACCCGCCGGCGCTCCAGCAGGTCGACCAGGCCGCGCAGGTCCTCTTCCTCGCCCGACGGGCCTGACTGCCCCTTCCCGCCCCGGCCGAGCACCCGGCCGATGCCGAGCAGCAGCGCGGGAATCGGGCCCAGCGCGACGACGACCGGCTGCATGATGGCCGCGGCCCGCTCGGCGATCGGCGCCGCGTACTCCCGGCCGAGCGTGCGCGGCACGATGCCCGCCAGCACGTAGATCACGCCGGTCATCACCGCGCCGGCCACCAGGAACGGCCGCCACGCGGGCCCCGACCAGTGCAGCAGCACCCAGGTGATGAGCAAAGTGGCGGCCAGCTCGGCCGCGATCCGCAACAGCAGCAGCACGGCAATGTACTTGTTCACCTCGGCGAGCACCGCTTGCAACGGCGCGGGCGCCTCACGCGAGGTCGCCAGCTCCTTGGCCCCGGCCCTGGACACCCGCAGCAGCGCGGTGTCGGCGCTGGCGCACAACAGCGCGAACAGCACGAGCACCACGGCCGCGACGTTGAGCCAGCCCATGCCGGCCTACCCGGGCCCGGGGGGGGGGGGGGGG
>JBPCKO010000374.1:0-29608 GCA_051004215.1 Streptosporangiaceae bacterium
GACGAGGCCAGGGCCAGGCCGGTGCTGAGGGTGGTCGCGGCCGCCCTGGGCGGGCAGCTCGAGCCATGAGCGATGGCAGCGGAGCGATGACCGCGGGCTCGGACCGGCCGCCGGACGGGGCGGCCGAGCGCGGGCGCCGGTGGCGGCTGGTGCTCGGCAGCGCGGCGGCCGGGCCAGCGGGCGGTGACCAGGGAGCGGGCCTGGACCACCCCGGCCTTGCCCGCCTGACCGGACGCGACGCGGCCGTCGACCGCGCCCTGGCCGCCGTCTACGACACCGCCCCGGTTCGCTCCGGGGCGCGCACCGCGGGACTGGGCGCGTCGGCCCGGTCGGTCGCCCGCTGGCTCGGCGACATCCGCACGTACTTCCCGACGCCGGTGGTCCGGGTGCTGCAGCGGGACGCGGTGAACCGGCTCGGCCTGCGGCGGCTGCTGCTCGAGCCCGAGCTGCTTGAGGCCGTCGAGCCCGACGTCCACCTGGTCAGCACGCTGCTCTCGCTGCGCGGGGCGCTGCCGGAGCGGACCATGCGGACCGCCCGCCTGGTGGTACGCAAGGTGGTCGAGGAGATCGAGCAGCGGCTCGAAGCCGAGCTGCACCAGGCCGTGCTCGGTGCGCTGGACCGGGCCGCCAGGACCAGAAGGCCACGGCCGGCCGACGTCGACTGGCCGGCCACGATCCGCGCGAACTTGCGGCACTACCAGCCAGGACCGCGCACGATCGTGGCCGAGCGGCTGATCGGGTACGCGCGGCGGCGCCGGGCGGCGGCACTCAAGGACGTCGTGCTGGTCGTGGATCAGAGCGGGTCAATGGCGGCCTCGGTGGTGCACGCCGGCGTACTGGCCGCGTCGCTGGCCTCGCTGCGCGCGGTGAGCACGAAGCTCGTCGTGTTCGACACCGCCGTCGCCGACCTGACCGGCCAGCTCGACGATCCGGTGGACGTGCTGTTCGCGACCCCGCTCGGCGGCGGCACGGACATCGACCAGGCGCTGAGCTACGCCCAGTCGCTCGTGACCAGGCCCGCCGACACGGTCATGGTGCTGATCAGCGACTTGTTCGAGGGCGGGGACGCCGACGCCCTGGTCGCCAGGATCGGCGCGGTCGTCGCGAGCGGGGTGACGCTGGTCGTCCTGCTGGCGCTGTCCGACGACGGCGCGCCCGGTTACGACCACGACCTGGCCGCCGCCTGTGCCGAGCTGGGAGCGCCCGCGTTCGCCTGCACGCCCGGCCTGTTTCCCGGCCTGCTCGCCGCGGCGCTGCGCCGGGACGACCTGAGCGCCTGGGCGCGGCGCCACGACATTCCGGTCGCGGGCTAGCGCAGCAGGGCCGCGATGGTCGCGATGCTGGCCAGCGACAGTGTCGTCGTGACGAGCACCGCCCGGCTGGCCAGCGCCTCGCCAACGCCGTACTGCCGCGCGAAGACGAACGCGTTCTGGGCCGTGGGCAGCCCGGCGCAGACGACCACCGCGAGCAGCTGGGCCCGGGTCAGGCCGAGCGCCAGTCCGGCGCCGAACGCGATGGCCGGCTGCGCGACGAGCTTCAGCGCGGTGATCGTCGCGATCTCGGACCGCCCGGCCGCCAGCGGCTCGCCCGGCCGGTACAGCGAGGCACCGAGCGTCACCAGGGCCAGCGGCACCGCGGCGGCCGCGAGCACGGCGACCGGGTCGTGCAGAACCGGCGGCAGCACGACATGCGCCGCACCTGCGGCGATTCCGAGCGCCGAGGCCAGGATCACCGGATTACGGAACGGTAGCGTCACGAAACGCCAGAGCCTGATCTGATCGCCGCCGTCGGCGTGCCGGTCCAGGGCCACCAGGATGACCGGCGAGATCACGAGCACCTGCACGAGCACGACCTGGACGAGGAAGGACAGGTTGCCGATCACCTGCAGAGCCACCGGGATGCCGAGATTGGCGGAGTTCACGTACCCGGCGGCCATGCCCCAGATTGCGCGCTCGCCTGGCTTGCGGTCGAAGACCCGCCCGGCCAGGTACCAGCCTGGCCCGATCAGCAACGCCGTGCTGCCCGCGAACGCCAGCAGCGGCCGCCAGTCGAACCCGGTCAGCGGGGTTCTGGCCAGCGTGACGAACAACGCGGCCGGCATCGCCAGGTGAAAGACGGACCAGCTGAGGGCGCCAAGCAGGCCGTCACCCAGCAGGCGGCGTCCCCGGACCGGCCACCGCCTCGCCGCATATCCGGCCGCGACCAGCAGCCAGATCGGCACGAACGCCACGACGAGGCTCATGTCAGCGGTCCGCGACGGCGGGACGGCGTGGCGTTCCGCTGAGAACCGGGGACCCGGTGAACGCCAGGCCTGGCCGCCAGGCTGCTGCGGCGGCGCGCCACCCGCCGGCCGGTCTCCGCACTGTTGATCGCGTTCACTTTCTCGGCTCGCGGCTCGTGGCGTGAGAGCGCCTGACAACTAAGTATGGCTGAGTACGTAGGGCTCTAGCGCTGTTTGCGGATCGAATCTAAGTTCGATCTGATGGTTGACTGTCAGTACCCCTCGCTACGATGGTCGAAGACCAGTAAGTCAGCCCGTCACCTAGATCGGGCGGCGGGCCAGGCGAGAGGAGGGATCATGCCAGCAGGATGTACGCCAGCCGGAGGTGCGCCGGATGAGCCCTCCGCGCAGCGATACCTGCCACCCTGGCCGCTGCGGCCGGTCCCGGCCGAGGGTCTGCGGCCGGCCGAGGGTCTGCGGCTGGCTGAGGGTCTGCGGCTGGCTGAGGCCCCGGCCGAGGGGTTGTCGTGGACGTGGGGACTGGACTTCGGGGCGCTGGTTGCCGCGCTGAACGAGCCGGCTCCCTGGGACCGTGTGACCACCAGCCGCCGGCCCCCCGCGGCGGTGCCCGCGATCCCCGCGGAGCCCGCGGAGCCCGCTATGGCCGCCGACCCCGGAGTCAGTGCCCGCGAAGTCGCTGTTCCCCGCGACGCGGGCGAGGCCGAGCTGACGGAGATGCTCGAAGCGATGGACGACGGCCGGGTTCAGGAGATCCCGCTCTCCACTGTGGCGGGACGGATCGCCGAGGCGCTCCCGGCCGGCCCCGACCTGGCGGGCTGGCTGGCCCATAGCCCGGCCGGCGAGCTCGATGACGGCGCGCTTGCGGGAATAGCGGCGTCGTACCGCAGGCTGGCGTCCTGGGCCCAGGCCGGTGAGCTCGCGGTCGTCGCTCAGATCGCCTCGCGCTCGGCCGCCGCCGACGAGCGGATCGGTGTCGATGAGCAGGGCCGCCCCCCGCGCCTCCCGGAGGAGGCCGCCGCGCAGGTGTCGCTGGCCCTGACGATGTCGCAGACCGCCGCGTCCTGGTGGAGCGACCTGGCCGTGACGCTGACCTGGCGGCTGCCGGCCACCGGTGCCGCACTGCGGTTCGGGCAGATCGACCTGGCTCGCGCGCGCCTGATCGCGGAGGCGACCGATGCGCTCGATGAGGAGAAGGCCCACCTGGTGGAGGCGCGGGTGCTGCCGACCGCCGGAGACAAGACGACGGCGCAACTCCGCGCGGCGCTGCGCCGCGCGGTCATCGCGGCCGATCCCCGCGGGGCCGAACGGCGCCGGGAAGAAGCTGAGCGCCGTGCCCGGGTCTGCCTGTTCCCCGATCACGATGGCACGGCATCGCTGTCCGGCTACGGCCTGCCCAGCATCCACGCGGCGGCCGCGATGGCGAGGATCAGCGCGCTGGCCCGCGCGTTGCAGGCATCCGGTGCCGCGGGTGGCATTGACCTGCTGCGCGCGCAGACTTTCGTCGGCCTGTTGCTCGGCACCCTTCCGTATATCCCGCCCGCCCCCGGCGGCCCGGCCGGACCGCCGCCCGATGACGCCGGTGACCCTCCTGACGACGCCGGTGCCCCGTCCGATGACGGCGGTGCGGGTGGCCAGCGCGCGGGTGACCAGGACAATGGTGGTCCGAATGAGGATGGCCCGTTCCCGGTTGGGCCGCGACCTCGTGGCGAGCCCACGCAAGGCCGGTCAAGGGCGCGGACTGGTCGTGGCACGACGGCGGAGCCAGCCGGGCAGCAGCCACCTGAGGCAGGGGGGCAGGAGCTGCCGGGTGGGCACGGGCCGCCGGGTGGGCAGCAACCGCCTGCAGATAGGGAGCCGAGGCCGGAGGAGCCGCAGTTCCCCGGCCCAGGGCGGAAGCCTGCCCCCAGTCACGATCCTCCGGCCGCGAGACCGGCGCCCGATGCCGGGCTGGATGACCTGCCGCACGACGTCGAGGTCGGCGCGGTAGATGAGGCTGGCCCGGTCGTTGAGGCTGGTGTAGTAGTTGGGGCTGGTGCGGCCGATGAAGCGGACTGGCCGGTATCGCGGCCGCCGCCGGGTTGGCCTGCCGTGGTGCCATTTCTCCCGCCAGGACCGGTCGCGATGGGGAACCTCCGGCCGGCCGGAGGCGGGTTGCTTCACCTGCAGCTGCCGTGGTCAACGCTGGCCGGCGAGGCGGGCGAGCCCGGGCAGCTCGGCCGGATCGGGCCGATCACCCCGGCGCAGGGGCGTTCTCTCGCCGACGTGGCGGCCGCCGACCCGGACGTGTTGTGGCGGATCATCGTCACCAGCCGGGACGGGCAGGCCGTGGCCGTCACCCAGGTGCCGCGAGTAACTCGTGGCCAGGAACCGAGGATCGGCCGGGGTGACGGGCGCGGCCTGGTCCGGCGGGTCACTCTGACCATTCCCGAGGACTGCCTTGGAACCGCGGGTACGGCCGGGCTGCCCCCGGTCGCGACGCGCGCGCTCCGGGCCGCGACCCTGGCCGCCGAGCGAGCCGCCCGGCAGGCTGAGGCCGACGCGGCCGCATCCGGTGGTTGCGCGCACGAGCAGGCCAGCCTGACGTACCGGCCTCCGCCCCGGCTTCGCGAGTTCGTCACCGCGCGGGATGTGACCTGCCGGTTCCTGACCTGCCGGCAGCCGGTCTGGCGGTGCGACCTGGATCACTCCGTTCCGTTCGACCGGGGCGGCCGGACGTGCTCGTGCAACCTGGGCGGCTTGTGCCGGTTCCATCATCAGGTCAAGCAGCGCCGCGGCTGGGAGCTAACCCAGCCAATCCCGGGAACCTTCACCTGGACCACTCCCGCCGGCCGCGTCTATGTAGCCGAGCCTGATCGTCATGCCGCGTAACCGCAGCGACCCGGGGGGGTCCGATGGGCTGGGATAACCCGCCGGTTCCCTGGCGGGAGTTCGAACGCCGGCTGTCCTGGCGCCAGGGGAAGGGGCAAGCCGCCGGTCCCGGCGATGACGGTTCAGATCCCGGCGATGATGGCTCCGGTCCTGGCGATGATGGCTCCGGTCCTGGCGATGATGGCGCCGCAGCGGCTAACGGCGACGGGACGGCAGGCACCGTCACGCCGCTGGCGGGCGCGCGGATGCTGGCGGGTCGCGGCGACACCGGCCGGCCGGTCCCGTGGGCCGAACTGCACTGCCATTCGTCCTACAGCTTTCTCGACGGTGCGTCCGCGCCGCGCGACCTGATCAAGGAGGCAGCCAGGCTCGGCCTGACCGCGATCGCGATCACCGATCACGACGGCATGTACGGAGTACCGCAGTTCGCGCAGAACGCCACCCGCTTCAGGGAGAACGCGGACGGGCCGGCGGGCGGCCCGGCGACGGTGTTCGGCGCCGAGCTCAGCCTGGATATCCCGCCGGCCCGGCGGCGTGCTGGCTCGTCGCCCGAGCCGGCCGGCCTGATGTCCGCTTCTGGACCGACCTACGGGACCGGTCCTGGCCGCGCGCCCGAACGCCAGCCCGCGGCGGAGGACGAGCGTCTTGAGCAGGAGGAAGATGACCGGCCGGCGGACCGGCAGCTCGCTCGGCCCAGCATTAGGACGCCCGGCCGAACAAAGGCGCCCGGCCGAGCAGGTGCGCCCGGCCGAACAAAGGCACCCGGCCGAGCGGGGGAGCCCGGCGCGAGCGGCCTTCTGGTTGGCACGCCGCGGGCGGGCCAGCCCGACCCGGCGGGCCGGCACCTGCTCGTGCTCGCGCGCGACCCGGAAGGCTACCGGCGGCTATGCGAGGTGATCAGCGCCGCTCAGCTGGCCGGGGGCGAGAAGGGCAGGCCCGTGTACGACCAGGACCAGCTGGCCCGCGCGCACGACGGGCACTGGGTCATCCTCACCGGCTGCCGCAAGGGCGTGGTGCCCGCCGCCCTGTCCGCGGCCGGGCCGGATCCGGTCACCGCCGCGGCGGCGGAACTACGCGCGCTGACCGGCATGTTCGGCCGGGACAACGTGCTGGTCGAGCTGATCATCAGCGGCCAGCCGCAGGACGACGAGCGGAACGACGCGCTGTTCGAGCTGGCCCGACGGGAACGGCTCGGCGTTGTCGCGTCGAACAACGTGCACTACGCGACGCCCGCCGACGCGAAGCTCGCGCAGGTGCTGGCCGCGATCCGGGCGCGCAGCAGCCTGGATGACATGGACGGCTGGCTGGCTGCCGCGGGAACCGCGTACCTGCGGTCGGGCCTGGAGATGGAGCAGCGGCTGCGCCGCTATCCGGGGGTACAGGAGTGGACGGTCGAGCTCGCGGTCCAGTGCGCGTTCGACTTCAACGTGATCGCGCCGAAACTGCCGGACTTCCCTGTTCCATCTGAGCACACGGAGATGAGCTGGCTGCGGGCGCTGGTCGCGGAGAAGACGCCGGAGCGGTACGGGACAGCCTCCGAAGAACGCATCCCCGGTGCCTACCGCCAGATCGAGCACGAGCTGGACGTGATCGACCAGCTCGGGTTCGCGGGCTACTTCCTGATCGTGCACGACATCGTGCAGTTCTGTAAGAATCACGGCATCTTGTGCCAGGGCCGCGGCTCGGCCGCCAATTCGGCGGTCTGCTACGCGCTCGGCATCACCAGCGTCGACCCCGTGCAGCACGGACTGCTGTTCGAGCGGTTCCTGTCCATGGGCCGGGACGGGCCGCCCGACATCGACCTGGACATCGAGCACCACCGGCGCGAGGACGTGATCCAGTACGTCTACGGCGCCTACGGCCGGGGCAAGGCCGCCCAGGTCGCGAACGTGATCGCGTACCGGCCGAGGATGGCGATCAGGGACGCGGGCCGCGCCCTCGGGTACTCGCCGCAACAGCAGAACGCCTGGTCCAAGCAGGTCGGCCCGCGCTCGTACGCGGCCGGCCAGCCGGTTCCGCCGGACGCCGGCGTTCCTGAGGAAGTCATCGCGCTGGCCGAGCGCATGCAGGAGCTGCCGCGGCACCTGGGCATCCACTCGGGCGGCATGGTGATCTGCGACCGCCCGGTCGGCGAGGTCTGCCCGGTCGAGTGGGCCAGGATGCCGAACCGCACCGTGCTGCAGTGGGACAAGGACGACTGCGCGTACGCCGGGCTGGTCAAGTTCGACCTGCTCGGGCTGGGCATGCTGACCGCGTTGCGGGACTGTTTCGAGCTGGTGGCACACCACCACGGCGTGCGCTGGGACCTGCACTCGATCCCGCAGGAGGACGCCGGGGTTTACGACATGCTGTGCGAGGCCGACACCGTCGGGGTGTTCCAGGTCGAATCCCGGGCGCAGATGGCGACGCTGCCCCGGCTGCGGCCGCGTGAGTTCTACGACCTGGTGGTGGAGGTCGCGCTGATCAGGCCGGGCCCGATCCAGGGCGGCTCGGTGCACCCGTACATGCGCCGCCGCCACGGCGACGAGCTGCCGTACCTGCCGCACGAGTCGATGCACCAGGCGCTCGGCAAGACGCTCGGCGTGCCGCTGTTCCAGGAGCAGATGATGCAGATCGCGATCGACTGCGCCGGCTTCACCCCGGCCGAAGCCGACCGGCTGCGGCAGGCGATGAGCTCCAAGCGCGCGCCGGAACGGATCGAGGAGCTGCGGGCCCGGCTGCTCGGCGGCATGTCCGAGCGCGGGATCTCGCTGGAGGTCGCCGAGGACATCTACGAGAAGATCCTGGCCTTCTCCAGCTACGGCTTCCCCGAGTCGCATGCGATCAGCTTCGCCTACCTCGTCTACGCCAGCGCCTGGCTGAAGTGTTATTACCCGGCGGCGTTCACCGGCGCGCTGCTGCGCGCCCAGCCGATGGGCTTCTACTCACCGGCCAGCCTGATCAGCGACGTACGCCGGCACGGGGTGGAGGTGCGCGGCGTCGACGTCAACGCCAGCGGCGTCCTCGCGGTGCTCGAGAGCTCATCACCGGGCCAGGCCGTCAGCGCGAACAGCCCGTCGCCGCCGCTGCCGCCGGCCCCGGCCCCGGCTGGTGGCAAGCCGGTGCCCGGCCAGCCCGCGATCCGGGTCGGTCTGGCCGAGGTCCGCAATCTCGGCCAGGACGCGGCCGAGACGATCATGGCCGGCCAGCCTTATCACTCCATGGAGGACTTCGCCCGGCGGACCTCGCTGACGGTGCCCGCGCTGGAGGCGCTGGCGACCGCGGGCGCGTTCGGCTGTTTCGGGCTGTCCAGGCGCGCGGCGCTGTGGGCGGCCGGCGCCGCGGCGGGCATAGCCGATGGTCAGCTGCCGGGAACGACGATCGGGATGACCGCGCCGCCGCTGCCGGAGATGACGCCCGCCGAGGTGACGTTCGCGGACATGTGGGCGACCGGAACCTATGGCGGCACGCACCCGATCGCGCATATCAGGGCCGGGCTCGCCGAGCGCGGCGTGTCCACGGCCGAGGACCTGAAGGACGCCAGGAACGGCACCGTCATCACCGTCGGCGGGCTGGTCACGCACCGGCAGCAGCCGGGAACCGCGCGCGGCGTGGTCTTCCTCAGCCTGGAGGACGAGACCGGGATGGCCAACGTGATCTGCCCGCCTGACGTGTGGCAGCGGCACCGCAGGCTCGGCGTGAATGCCAGCGCGCTGCTGGTGTCCGGCCGGGTCGAACGGCTCGACGGAGCGGTCAGCCTGCTCGCGACCGACCTGCGCAAGCTGCGCGTGGTCGCCGCCGCCTGCAGCCGCGACTTCCGGTGACTCCGGCCGCGGCAGGCCGCCGCTGGTGCCCACGCAGGAGGAGATGACACGATGTCCTGCGGTGGCGCCCGGCCCGCGGGCGCCGCCACGGGCGGTGCCGGGCGGAGGTAGCGAACTGGTGACGACGACGTTCGGGGACGTGCACGCATCGGTGGCCGACGGCCACGTCGGCGTGGCCGAGATCCGCAGGCCGCCGGACAACTTCTTCGACGCCGAGCTGATCGGCGCGCTCGCCGACGCGCTGGACTGGCTGGCCGGGCAGGGCGCGCGGGCCGTCGTGCTCGGCTCGCAGGGCAAGCATTTCTGCGCCGGCGCCGACTTCAGCGGGCGCTCGCCGCACGCTCGCCCGATCGGCGCCGCGGGCGGCGCCCGTGAGCTCTACGAACAGGCATTCCGGCTGTTCCAGGCGCCGGTGCCGGTGATCGCCGCCGTGCAGGGGGCGGCCGTCGGCGGAGGGCTCGGGCTGGCCTGCGCGGCCGATTTCCGCGTCACCAGCCCGCAGTCCCGGTTCAGCGCGAACTTCGCCCGGATCGGCCTGCACCAGGGCTTCGCCCTGAGCGTGACGCTGCCGGCCATCGTCGGCCCGCAGCGGGCGGCTGACCTGCTCTACACCGGCCGCCGGATGGGCGGCGAGGAGGCGGTGCGGACCGGCCTGGCCGACCGCCTGGCCGATAATCCGGAACAGCTCAGGGCGGCGGCCGGTGAGCTGGCCGCGGAGATCGCGTCGGCGGCACCGCTCGCGGTCCTGGCGATCAGGACAACCATGCGGGCCGATCTGGCTGACAAGGCGATGGCCGCGATGGAGCGGGAACTCGCCGAGCAGAGCAAGCTCTGGCCGACCAGCGATTTCGCCGAAGGGGTCAGGGCCGCCGCGGAGCGGCGCCCGGCCAGGTTCGAGGGCCGGTGAGCGCGGGCCCTGCCCAGGCTGGCGACGCTGGAGCGGCGGGGGAAGCGGCGGTCCGGGCTCAGGTCAGGGACTGGATCGCGAGCCACTGGGATCCCGACCTGACCCTGCGGGCCTGGCGCGAACTGCTGGCCAGCTCCGGCTGGGCCAGTCCGACCTGGCCCGAGCAGTGGTGCGGCCGTGGCCTGCCCGGCCGCCTCGGCCGCGTCGTCGCCGAGGAGCTCAGGCGCGCGGCCGTGCCGGGCCCGCCCGAGGGCCTGGGCATGATGCCGGCCGCGCCGGTGATTCTGGAGCACGGCAGCGACGAGCTGAAGCGGCGGTTCCTCCGGCCCACGGTGACCGGCGAGTTCACGTGGTGCCAGCTCTTCAGCGAACCGGGCGCGGGCTCCGATCTGGCCGGCCTGCGCACCAGGGCCCGCAGGGACGGCGACGAGTGGCTGGTCACCGGGCAGAAGGTGTGGTCCACCGGCGCGGCGACGGCCGACTTCGGGCTGCTGCTCGCCCGCACCGACGTCGATGTGCCGAAGCATCGCGGGATCACCGCGTTCGTGCTTCCGATGCGCCAGGACGGCGTTCAGGTCAGGCCGCTGCGCCAGATGAACGGGCACAGCTCGTTCAATGAGGTGTTCTTCGACCAGGCCAGGATCCCGGCCGCTTACGTCATCGGGGCCCAGGGCGGGGGATGGGCGGTGGCCAGGGCCACCCTCGCGCACGAGCGCCGGCTGGCCGCGTTCCCGCCGCTACAGAGGGAAACCGATGGTCACGCCTGGCGGGAGGCGATCGAGGAACGCACCGCGGTGACCGAGCCGCACAAGTGGTACCCGCAGCGAGCCGGGCGGCCCGACCTGGTGATCCCGCGGGCCCAGGAGACCGGGCGCGGGGCCGATCCGGTGGTGCGCCAGGAGATCGCGCGGCTAATCGAGCTGGACTGGCCGGCCCGCTGGATGGCCGAACGGGTCGCCGCCGCTCGCGCCGCGGGACAGCCGCCCGGCCCCGAAGGCTCGCTCGGCAAGCTGGCCAGCAGCGCGATCGCGCGGCAGGCGGCCAGGGTGCATGGGCTGATCACCGGCGCGGCCGGGCTGCTGGCCGGGCCGCAGTCCGCCGCCGGCGGGATCATCGCCGAGATCGCCGTGTCCGTTCCCGGCATCTCGATCGCGGGCGGCACCGACGAGATCCAGCGCACGATCATCGCCGAGCGGATGCTCGGCCTGCCCAGGGAGCCGGACATCAGCAAGGACGTGCCGTTCCGGGATGTGCCGGGCTGAGCAGGCGGAGCGAGCTGAGCAGGCGGAGCGAGAGGAACACCATGCCGACCATCACCAGCGACGGGGTGCGGATCGCTTATGAGGTGCACGGCACCGGCTCCGGCACTGGCTCTGGCTCCGGCACCGGCAGCAGCCGGCTGCCGCTGCTGCTGACCCACGGATTCGGTGAGTCCGCGCGGATGTGGGAGCCGAACGTGGCCGCGCTGAGCGCCGCCAGGCCCGTGCTGACCTGGGACATGCGCGGGCACGGGGACAGCGAGAGCCCGCCGGACCAGGCCCGGTATACCCAGCCAGCCTGCCTGGCCGACATGGCCGCGATCCTGGACGCGGCCGGAGCCGGGCGGGCCGTGCTCGGCGGCCTGTCCCTCGGCGGGTACCTGTCGCTGGCCTTCCGGCTCGCCGATCCTGGGCCGGTCGCGGCGCTGCTGCTGTTCGACACCGGGCCCGGCTTCCGCAACGACGAGGCCAGGCAGCGCTGGAATGAGCAGGCCCTGGCGACCGCGGACCGGCTGGAGCGGTCCGGTCCGGCGGCGCTCGGCCGGGCCAGGGCCGCCCGCGGCATGCTGACCCAGCAGGACGGAACAGTCATCGAGTCGCTGCCGTCGGTCGACGTGCCGACGCTGGTGCTGGTCGGAGCGGACGATACAGCCTTCCTGGGGGCGGCGAGCTACCTGGCCGCGAAGATCCCGACGGCGACCCTGGTGACGATCCCGGATGCCGGGCACGTCGCGAACCGGGACCAGCCGGCCGCGTTCAACGAGGCCGTGACCGCGTTCCTGGCCGGCTTGGGCAGCGACCGGCTTGGGTAGCAGGTAGCGAGTAGCCGGTCTTGGGTCAGCGGGTCGGGGGATCAGCGTCAGCCGCGAGGGAGGCGGTCGGCCCGCCAGCAGATCGACCGCATCGGCAGGTCGATCCGCTCCGCGCCGGGGAACCACCGGTCCAGGGCCGCCCGGAGCCGGCTGAGCACGCGCTCCCGGTCGGCCAGGGTTGCGGTGATGACCCGGCTGTAGGTGGCCAGCGAGTCCACGAAGTCCCGGTCGCCATCGGCCTGGTGAACGTGAAGGTCGCGCTGTCCTCGGCGGTGAACGGACTGCCTTCGGGCAGCCGCACGTGCCGGTGCCGCGGTGGCGGCCCGGCATCGCCGTCCGGCGTGCCCGCCGTTCCCGCCCTTCCCGCCGTACCCACCGTTCCCGGCGTGGTTATCGCGGCCGCCGGCGGCCCGGCCAGCCCGGGCAGCGGATCGGGCTCACGAAGCAGGTCGAGTTCGCGGACCCAGGCCACCTCGCGGTCCCGGCTGGTCCAGATCACGCCGAACCGGCCGCCATCGCGCAGCACCCTGGCGATCTCCGGCACGGCCCGGTCGGGCCTATCAAGGTCCGGCCCGCAGCACGCCCGCCTCGGCGAGGGCGGCGATCTGTTCCGGCGTGAGCCCGGCCCCGGCCAGCACCTCCCTGGTGTGCTCGCCGACCTGCGGCGCGGGCCGCCGCACGGACGCCGGCGATGCCGAGAACCTGACCGGCGGCGGTATCACCTTGTAGGTACCGGCGACCGGGTGCTCGGCCTCGGGCAGCGCCGCGATGATCTCGTCGAGCCCGGCCGGTTCGGCCGCCGGAATCCCGTGCTCGAAGCAGAACTCCAGCCACTGCGCGGTCGTCCTGGTCGCGAACACCCGGCTCAGGGTGGTGTACCCGAACCCCGGCTCGCGCCACAGGCTCCGGCTGGACAGCCGCGGGTCGCCCGCGAGCTCGTCCAGGCCGGCCGCGCGGACGAGCGCTTCCCACTGCTCGTTGCGGTGCGGCTGCACGGCCAGCCAGCCGTCGGCGGTGGCCGCGGGCCCGCGCAGCGGAGTCATGATCCGCGGGTAGCCGGCCGGCCCGCGGGGCGGCTGGCAGATCGCCGCGCCGCCGTGCTCGGCCAGCGTGAACGCCCGCATCGCGTCCAGCATCGGCACCTCGACCTGCTGGCCCTGGCCGGTGCGCTCGCGGTGGAACAGCGCCGCGATGATCGCGTAGGCGATGACGAGGCCGCAGACCTTGTCGGCCAGCAGCATCGGGACCAGCGTCCGCGGCAGCCCGGCCTGCCGCATCAGGTCATCGACGCCGCTGGCGGCCTGGATCACGTCGTCGAACGCGGGCTGGCCGGCCCGGGAGCCGTCCGAGGCGAACCCGTTGGCCTGGCAGTAGACCACGTCAGGCCGGGCCGCGGCGACGTTGGCGTAGGTCAGCCGGGCCCGCTCCAGCGAGGCCGTCCGCAGGTTCGTGACGAACACGTCGCAGTCCGCGGCGACGGCCAGCAGTGCCCGGGTGCCCTCCGGGCGGGAGATGTCGAGGGCGACGTTGCGCTTGTTCCGCAGCAGGTTCAGCGAGACGCCAGACAGCCCGCGGACCGGCCCGCTGCTCATCGTCCGGTTAATGTCGCCGTCCCGGCTCTCCACGGTGATCACGTCCGCGCCCAGGTCGCCCAGGATCTGGGTGGCCAGCGGCCCCATCACTACCGAGGTCAGGTCGAGCACCCGGACGCCGTCCAGCGGTCCTGGCGGTTGCCGCGGATCCTGCGGACCAGGCGCGTGGTGGCTGCTCACCGGGCCGACGTTAGCACCGGTAGGTTTGAGTCTTCGGTGGCACTTGGGAGGATTGGCGATGGCTGAGACAGCACCGCGTAGCGAGACAGCACCGCGTAGCGAGACAGCACCGCGTAGCCAGACGGCACTGTGGAATCCGTTCGCGAACATGGCGACGCTGGCCGGGAACGCGATCACGATCACGGGCGGCCAGGGCTCGACGGTCTACGACGCCGGCGGCCGGGCCTACCTAGATGCGCTGGCCAGCCTGTGGTACTGCAACGTTGGCTACGGCCGGACCGAGCTGGCCGAGGCCGCCGCCAACCAGATGCGTCAGATCGCGGGCTTCCAGACCTTCGAGTACTACAGCAACCCGCCGGCCGAGGCGCTGTGCGAGCGGATCGCCGGCCTCGCGCCGGTGCCCGGGGCCAAGGTGTTCCTCACCCCCGGCGGCGGCTCGGACGCCGTCGACACGGCGGGCAAGCTGGCCAGGGCCTACTGGCGGGCGGTCGGGGAGCCGACCAGGCAGGTCATCATCTCCCGGTCGCACGCCTACCACGGCATGAACGCCTACGGCACCTCGCTGGGCGGCATCCCGCTTCTGACCGAGGCGTTCGCGCCGCTGGTCAGCCAGGTCGAACAGGTGCCATGGGACGACCCGGAGGCGCTGGAGAAGACGATCGAGCTGGCCGGGGATTCCCGGGTGGCCGCGTTCTTCTGCGAGCCGGTCATCGGGGCGGGCGGGGTGTACCCGCCGCCTGCGGGCTATCTGCAGGCCGTGCGCGATATCTGCCGCCGGCACGACGTGCTGTTCGTCGCCGACGAGGTGATCACCGGCTACGGCCGGACCGGCGAATGGTTCGCCAGCGGCCGGTTCGGCCTCGACCCCGACCTGATCACGACGGCCAAGGGGCTGAGCTCGGGTTACCTGCCGATCGGGGCGGTCATAGCAGGCGCGAAGGTCACCGAGCCGTTCTGGCGGCAGGGGTCGGTAGAGGTGTTCCGCCATGGCTATACCTATTCCGGTCATCCTGCCTCGGCCGCCGTCGCTCTCGCGAACCTCGACCTGATCGAGCGCGAGCAGCTGGTGCCGCGGGTGGCAGCCCTGGAACCGGTGCTGGCCGCGGCGCTGGCCCCGCTGGCCGGCCACCCGATGGTGAGCGCGGTCCGGGCCGGGACCGGGCTGCTGGCCGCGGTCGAGATCGCCGAGGACTTCCGGGCCGCCGATCCGATGACGGGCCAGAAGCTGGTCCTCGCGGTCCGGGCCCGCGGCGTGATCACCCGGCTGCTGCGGGGGATCGCGCTGCAAGTCTCGCCGCCGTTCGTAATCACCGAGGCCGAGATCGGCCGGATCGCCGAGGCGTTCGCCGGGGCGCTGGACGAAGTCACCGCCGCGGCCAGGGCCTAACGGTGACCGCCGGGGACCGCGGGAGCCCGCTGCGGGTCGGGCTGGCCGGGACCGGGCCGTGGGCCGGCCTGGCGCACGCGCCCGCGCTCGCATCGGCGGACGGGATCGAGTTCAGCGCGATCTGGGGCCGGAACGCCGCCGCGGCCGGCGAGCTGGCCGGACGGTACGGGGTGACCGCCTGCCGTGAGTTTCCCGCCCTGTTGTCGATGGTCGACGCGGTCGCGTTCGCGCTGCCGCCTGATGTGCAGGCCGGCCTGGCGGCGTAGGCCGCGGTGGCCGGAGAACACGTGTTGCTGGAGAAGCCGGTTGCGACGTCGCAGCCGGCCGCGGCCGCGCTGGCCGACGCGGTCGCGGCGGCGGGGGTCGCCTCGGTGGTGTTCTTCACCGCCCGGTTCCAGCCGGACACGCGAGCGTGGCTGCGTACGGTTGCCGCGGCCGGCGGCTGGGCCGGCGGCCAGGTCACCTGGCTGGGGACGGCGCTGTCGGAGTCCAGCCCGTTCAACACCCCGTGGCGGCGGGACAAGGGCGGCCTGTGGGACCTCGGACCGCATGTGGTGTCGATGCTGTGGGCCAGCCTCGGCCCGGTCCGGCGGGTTACCGCCGACGCGGGCGCCGGCGACCTGGCCCACCTGGTGCTCCATCACCAGGACGGCCCGACCAGCACGGTCACCGTGACGGTCGGCGCTCCCGAGGCGGCCGACGGGTTCTCCGGCTACCTGTGGGGCACGGCCGGGCGGACGCCGCTGCCGGGCGAGACCCTGCGCCCGGTCGAGGCGTTGCGGACGGCGCTGGGCGAGCTGGCCGGGTGCGCGGCCAGCGGCCAGCGGCATGAGTGCGACGTGGCGTTCGGCCGCGACGTGGTAGCGGTCCTGGCCGAAGCGGAGCGGCAGCTAGCCGCCGGGCGCGCCGTTCCTTAGCGCGGGCTCACCCCGCGGGATCGGCGGCTCGCGGACCGGCCGGCCGGGTTTCGCGCGCTCCTCGCCAGTCTCGACAGCTGGGCACCGGTCCGACTACTATGTGCTGCATGGTAGATGGCGAGGCAAGTAACCTCGTCGCCCAGATGCGGCGGGGCGTGCTTCCCTTTTGCGTGCTCGCCATGCTCGGGGACGACGAGCGGTACGGCTTCGAGCTGGTCCGCGCGCTTGCCTCGGTGGACGGCATGGTGACCGGCGAGGGAACGATCTACCCGCTGCTCGCGCGGCTGCGGCGGCAGGGCCTGGTGGAGACCACATGGCGGGAGTCGGCGGCCGGGCCGCCGCGGCGCTATTACCGGCTGGCGCCGTCCGGCCGCGCGACACTCGCCGATTTCGCCGGGTCCTGGCATTTGTTCAGGGACAGCGTGGACGGCCTGCTGGAGGCCGGCGAGAAGGGCGGCACCACATGAACGACGACGACCTGGTCGCCGGCTATCTCGGGCGGCTCGTTCAGGCAGCGCGCCCGCTCCCGCCGGACCGGCGGGCCGAGCTCCTCGACGAGATCGCCGAGCACATCGAGCAGGCCCGCGCCGTCAGCGGGGCCTCAGGACCCGGCCTCCAGGACCTGCTGCGGCGGCTCGGCGAGCCGGAGGCCATTGCCGCGGCAGCAAGCGACTCGCCGGACGATTTCGCCGGCCCCTTCACCCAGCCTGCCGCCGCGACGATCCAGCCTCCGGCGGGCCGCGGGCCTGGCCGGCCGGGCTGGCTCGACCGGACGGCGGTGCTGCTGACCCTGGGCAGTGCGCTGCTGGCGCCGGTCAGCTTCGTGCTCGCGCTGCTCGGCTGGGCCGTGGGCATCGTGATGCTGTTGCTCTCACCTCGATGGCCCAGACGCGCCAAGGTGCTGGGGGCCGTCACCGGAACGCTGGCGCTGCCGCTCTTCGGCGCCCTGCTCGCCACGCTGGCCAGAACGTGGAACAACCCCTTCGATGGGCAGGCCGGAGCGTTTGGCTGGCAGACCGGCGCGGGCCCGTTCCTCACCACGATCGTGGTGACGGCCGCTGTGGTGGCGGCCACCCTGGTCGGGGTCCGTCTCCTGCGGTACCCCCTGCCCCAGCCGGCTGGGGCGGGTCCAGCCGCGCCAGCGGGCCACACCGCTACCGGACCAGTTGCTGCCGCGCCGCCCGAGCCAGCCGCGTGGGCCCGGGCGGGCCGATAGGCCTACCGCGGCGCGGCCGCGCCGCCGGAGAACAAGCGGCGCCACGAAACACGTGACCAAAAACCAGAGCGTTTTGGACGCCGAAGGCGGGTGATCTGCGCTTTTGGCACTGGCGGGACGGATTACGGCGCGATAGGGTGGCGCTCCCCTTGGTGGCCAGGGAGGGTGGCATGGCTCAGAAAGTAACCATTGCGCTGGAAGACGATCTGGACGGCGGGCCGGCCGATGAGACGGTGCGGTTCGGGTTCGGCGGCGCCGAGTATGAGATCGACCTGAGCGCGGCGAACGCCCGCGCCTTCCGCCAGCAGCTCGCGCCGTTTATCAAGCACGCCCGCGCGCGCAGCCGCGGATCCTCGCGGCGGCCCGCCCGGACGGCGGCGGGGCGCCAGCTGGGCAGCGAGGTCCGGGCCTGGGCGGCCGAACACGGCATCGCGGTCAGTGCTCGCGGGCGCCTCCCGGCAAGCGTGCTGCAGCAATACCAGGCCGCCACGAGAGACTGAGCCGGGCCGGCTCCACGGCCTCGGCCGGGCTCGCACCAGCCCGGCCGGGCCGCAAGACGCTGCCGCACCGCCGGGCGACGGCGCGGTTCACGTCCGGCCGGAGCTGGCCGGAACAATGTTCTGGTTGATATGGAACACGTTGTCCGGGTCGTAGCGGTCCTTGACCTGGGCGAGCCGGTCGTAGTTGCCTCGGTAGGACGCCCTGACCCGGTCCTGGCCCTCGTCCATCAGGAAGTTGACGTAGGCGCCCCCCGCCGAGGTCGGGTGCAGCTCCTGCCAGTAGTTCCTGGCCCATCGTGAGATGAGCTCGGCGTTCGCCGGATCGGGGTCGACGCCGACGATCACGCCGGCCCATCCACCATCGCGGTACGCGAAGGACGTCGCACTTTCCGACACCCGGCTGGTGGCTCCGTCGATGGGATACATGTGCATGGTTGAGTGACCCGTCGGCAGCTGCTCGGCGTACTTCATGTGCACGTCGATCGCGGCGTCGGAGATCTCGTTGAAGAAGTCCGCCTTCCAGTACCACTGCAGGCCCGCCGGATACAGAGCGTCGAACGCGCTCTGCAGCGCGGTGAACGGCATCGGCTGCAGGCCGACAAGCAGCGGCGAGCCGAACGCCTTGACGGGGGCAAGGACGTCCTCAGCCCGGTCGTGCGGCCCGGTGTAGCACCAGACGATGGCGCACGACTTGCGGCCCCAGAGCTCCTCAGGGAAGGGCGCGGCGGGCGGGATCGTCAGGAAGGCGATCCAGCCGCTCAGCTCCTCGGGCAGCGAGGGCAGCAGCTCGCGGTACCAGCGCATCACCTCGGGCGCGTCGGCCAGGTCGTAGAGCACCGGACCGCCGATGATCAGGCCATTCTCGCCGATGTCGTGGCAGCGGAACGTAAAGGAAGTGACGACGCCGAAGTTCCCGCCCCCGCCGCGCAGGGCCCAGAGCAGGTCACTGTGGGAATTCTCGCTGACGCTAACGAACCTGCCGTCGGCCAGGACGACGTCGGCGGCGATCAGGTTGTCGACGGTGAGCCCGAACCGCCGGGCCAGGTAGCCGATCCCGCCTCCGAGGGTGAGCCCGGCTACGCCGGTCGACGCGAGAAAGCCCGAGGGCGTGGCCATGCCGAACGCGACGGTCGCATGGTCGACGTCGGCCCAGGTGCATCCGGCGTCGGCCCGCACCGTGTGGTGCTCCGGGTCGACCGTCGTGCTGCGCAGCCGCGATAGGTCGATCACGAGGGCGTCGTCCCAGACGGCCAGGCCGCCGGCGTTGTGGCCGCCGCCCCGGATGGCGATCTCGACACCGTGCTGGCGGGCGAACCGCACGCAGGCGACGACGTCCGCGGTGTCCCGGCAGCGGGCGATGGCGCCGGGATGTTTGTCGATCATGGCGTTGTACACGGCTCGTGCCTCGTCGTAACCGGCATCCCCCGGGATGATCAGGTCACCGCGAATGCTGGCGTCCAGGTCGCCGTAGGGCGCCGCGGCGGTGCGTGCGGATGTGGCAGTCATGTGATTCCCCTCTTCGGAGGCGTCCTGTGACGCCCGGGACAGCCCGACGCTAGGAGCAGCGGCGTTCGCGGAGCGTTCGCCGGCCGCCGGTTCGGTCAGGCCGTCGGGCGAACGCCGGCCGGGGCCGGGATTCCCCGCTCGGCCATGTCGTGCTGGCAGCGGCGCAGCAGCGCAACGCTGCCGTGGGCCGAGGCCAGCCGCGCCGCGGTGCTCAGCCCGGTGGCGGCCCGCTGGTCATCGTCATAGGCGGCGCGCATCCTGATCACCTCAGGCAGCCACCACGCGTCGTCGTTCGACTGCCCGGTCACCAGGCCGGCGTCGAGCACAGCGCACGCGGCGTCGGCCTGGCCCGTCTCCGCGAGCAGGTCGGCGAGCAGCGACTGCCAGTACGGCATGCGGGCAAACGCCTGGAGCGACTTCAGGCCGCTGATGCCCTGTCTGGCCAGGTCAATGCCGCGTTGACCGCCGCGGGACCAGCCTTGGAGGACCATCGCCCATTCGCTGTAGTACGCGAACTGGTACCGGTCGCAGAGGTCGCGGAGCTCACCGACGGAATCGCTCAGCTCGGTCATGTCGCGACGCATCTGGCGAGTGATGGCACCATAGGCGAGGGCCACCGCGAGGCTGTACGGATGATCGATGCGGCGGCCCAGCGCGATCGCGTCCGTACAGCTGGCCAGCGCGCCGTCGGCATCGCCGAGCAGCCACCTGGCATGGGCCGCCCAGGCCGTGCTGTGCACATCGGGCCGGGTGCCGATGCTCAGAGACTCGGTGTTGGCCAGCCTGGCCGCCAGCTCGAGGTGACGCACGGCCTCGCCGAGCATGCCCAGGCTGACCGCTGACCCTCCGACCGCGAAATGCGCGTGGCCGCTCAACTCGGAGTCCGGCTCGGCCAGCGTCATGGCGCGCGTCGCCGTCCGGTAGCTGTCAGCGGTGCGGCCTTGCACGAACTGCGATGTCCAGAGCGCGACCAGGCCGCTGAGCGTCGAGTCCTTGCGGCCGAGCGCCTCGGCCAGGGCAACCGAGCGCTCGAGGGTGCGCTGCAGCTCGGGCGAGGAATAGCCGTACCGGGCGTTCAGCGGCGCGGCCAGACGCTCGAGAATCGCGAGTTCCTCGCTGTCTCTGGCCCGGCCATCCGGCAGGTTCTGCACCACCGACAGCGACTGCTTGTGCAGCCGGATCGCTTCCGCGTGGGCGAAGAGGCCAGCCGCGACCTCGGCGGCCCGCTGGTAGTACGCGATCGCGCGCTCTGGCCGGCCGCCGCGGGCGTACTGGTCCGCCAGCTGGGCGGCCACGGGGTCCCGGTCATCGCCGTGCAGCAGCTCGATGCCCTGGGCGATCCGCCGGTGCAGCAGCCATCGCTTCGGCGGGCTGACCTGCGCATAGGCCGTCTCGCGGAGCAGGTCATGGGAGAAGTCATAGCCGTCTCGAAGTTCCCGGACGATCCGCCGCCGCCAGAGCTCGTCGACCGCCCCGGCAACGTCGTCGGCGCCGAGGTCGCTCGCCTCGGTCAGCAGATCGAGGCTGAAGTCCGTCCCGACCGCGGCGGCCAGGCCCGCCACCTGCATGGCGGGCCCGCTGACCTGGCCGAGCCGATGCCGCAATACGGCCGTGAGATCACCGACTGGCAGGACGCCGCCGCCGAGGTCATCGGTGCTCCGCATGGCCTCGACGATGTACAGCGGGTAACCGCCCGTGGTGGCGTGCAGGAGATCCCGGTTGGCAGCGTGCAGCGCCCGGCCGGAGATCGTCTCCGCGAGGAGGGCGGTTTCGGCGGGTTCCAGCGGGCCGAGCGGCAGCTCGCTCAGCAATCCGCTAGCCCGGATGCTTGCGGTCCACTCGGACAAGTCGGCATTCTCGTCCGGTCCGTCCTCGCGCAGCGTCCCGGTGACGAGGATCCGGGCGGCCGGATCCAGGCCCAGGCAGAACGCCAGGAACACGAGCGTCTCCTGGTCGCACCATTGGAGATTGTCCAGGACCAGCAGCACTGGCCGGCCCGTTCCGATCAGCGCCCGGCCCAGGCCCTCGAAGAACCGGTGCCGTTGCCAGGCATCGACCATGGACCGGGACCCGGCGACGGGCTCGGTCCGGCTCGGGCCGGACGGAACCAGGCGGTCGACCTCGGACCGCCAGGCAGGCTCCAGTGAGGTGGTCGCCGACCGCACCGCCGGGTGGCGCAGCCAGTCGGCCACCGGCGCCAGCGCCAGCCGCCCGGACGTGGCGAAGCACTGAGTGCTCGCCACGATCGCGCCCTGGCGCCGGGCCACCTCGGCAATCTCGGCGACCAGCCGGCTCTTCCCGACCCCGGCACCGCCCCGTACCACCACCAGGCTGGAGCGTCCGGCGGCCGCTCGCTGCCACGCCTCGCCGAGCACGCCGAGTTCCCTGGACCGGCCGACCAGCGGCGCGGAGGCTGAGCCAGGCCGTTCCGACGCGGAATCGGTGGCCGGCGGCGGCGCGCCGGCCGCATCGGCTTGCGCCATCAGGCGCTGGATCGTGTCCCTGGTCGCGGCGTCCGGCACGACACCGAGCTCCCGTTCCAGCACCGACGCGCAGTGGTGGTAGGTACTCAGCGCGCCCGCCCGGTCGCCGAGATCGGCCTGTAGCCGCATCAGCGTGCGGTAGCCAGTCTCCTCGAGCGGCTGCAGCTGAATCCGGCGCCTGGCCACCTCGATGGCACCGGCCAGGCGCCCCGCGCGTACCCGCACCTCGCAGATGAGGTCGCACAAGCCAGCGCACTGCCGGGCCAGGTCCGACCGCAGCTCGAGCAGCCAGTCATCGTAGGCACCGGCCAGGAAGTCGCCCCGGTATTCGGCCAGCGCCGCAGTGGCGTGCGAGAGGATCGCCTCGGTATCGGCCGAGCGTGCGGCGGCCAGCGCGGCCTTGCCCTCGACGTCAAAGACGCGCAGGTCAACCCGGCAGGCCGGGGTATCGCTCCAGCACAGGTCCCTGGGCGTCACGACCAGAGAAGGATCGTCACCTAGCACCTGGCGCAGGCTGTGCAGCTCACGCCGGAGGTTGGTCAGCGCCTGCGCGTCCGTCGAGTCTGGCCAGAACAATCCGGCGATGCGCTGCCGGGTCTGCGGGTGTCCGGCGTGCGCGGCCAGGAATCCGATCAGGGCAATCGTGCGCGACGACCGGAGCCGGACGGTGCCAGTCCGGACGTCTGTGACGGTTTGCTCACCCATGAGAGACACGTGCAGCATGTCGTCGCGAGCCTCCTGACGCCCCAGGTTAGACCTGATCTTTTGATCACGGAAGACGCGGAGCCGGCCGCGAACGCTACGCGAACGGCCCGCTGAGTCACCTGGAGTCCCTGCCCGAGCGCCGCGTGTACCCGCTCGGTGACCACGCCGCCATGCGCGCTGCGCTAGACCGGCCGCCTGCCGAAACGGGGCTCGATCCGGCGCAGGTCGTGGCGGACCTGGCAACTGATCTGGGCCCGTACGTCACCGCGCACGCCAGCGGCCGTTTCTTCGGGTTCGTCACCAGCGGCCTGCATCCGGCGTCCTGGGGCGCGGAGATCCTGGTCACCACCTGGGACCAGAACGCCGCCTTGTTCCCGCCGACGCCAGGCGTCGCTGTGGCCGAGGAACTGGCAGCCGGGTGGCTGGTCGAGATGCTCGGACTGCCACCGGAGAGTGCCGTCGGCTTCGTCACCGGAGGGCAGATGGCCACCTTCACCTGCCTGGCCGCGGCCCGCCACGAGGTATTGCGCGCGGTGGGCTGGGACGTCGAGGCCAACGGCCTAATCGGCGCGCCGCCGGTCACCGTGGCCGTGAAGGCGGGCGGCCACTCTACCGTGCCGATGGCCCTTCGCTTTCTGGGCCTGGGCGAATGCGCCGTGGTGGAAGTGCCGTGCGACGACCAGGACAATGTCCGGCCCGACGCGCTCGAGCAGGCGCTGCGTTCGATCAGCGGACCGACGATCGTGACCGTCGAATGCGGGAATGTCAACACCGGAGCTTTCGGCGACTTCGCCGCGGTAGCCGATCTCGCGGATGCGCATCGCGCGGCCGGGCATCCCACCTGGGTCCACGTCGACGGTGCCGTGATGTTGCTGGCCGCCGCCGCTCCGGCCATGGCGGCGCAGGTAAGGGGGCTCAGCCGGCTCGACTCCTGGTCGACCGACGCCCACAAGCTGCTCAACGTCGCCTGCGATTGCGGAATCGCGATCTGCCGGAACTCCTCGGCCCATCGCGCGGCGATGAGCGTGCAGGCCAGCTACCTCGAGCAGGCCATGGACGCGCGGGATCCGATGGACTGGGTGCCCGAATTCTCCCGCCGAGCGCGTGGCCTAGGGTCTACGCCACTCTTCGGTCCCTCGGCCGGGACGGCGTAGCCGGCCTCGCCGAGCGGACTACGCGGCTAGCGCGCCGATTCGCTGCGGCGCTGTCCGCGAGCGGCCGGGCGGTGGTCGTCAATGGAGAACGCCTCATGCGCATTTCGGTCTCGGATTGGGCCACCGATGAGGATGACGTGGATCACGCCGTCGAAGCGCTCTTGCGGCACGCCGCCCTTGCCGGGCGGGATGCGTTCACGGTAGGACTGGTCGAGAGCCGACCTCCTAACTGACAGGGGATGCCCGCATGAGCGTGTACCGAGTGACCGACCTGATCGGCACGAGCACCCAGTCCTGGGAGGACGCCGCGTCTGTGGCCGTCAAGACGGCCAGCCAGACGATTCGCGATCTGAGAGTTGCCGAGGTCGTGGCGCAGGATATTCAGATCGCCGAGGACGGCGCGCTCACCTACCGCACCAAGGTTCGTGTCTCGTTCAAGTACGAGACCGGAGAGTAGGTCGCAGCGCTCTGGGCGGTCAGACCGGCTCATGACGTCGCCCGCTCTGTCCGGCGGGAGCTTCGGCGCGGAGGTCTTCGTCGGCGTGGGCTATCTGCAGCAGTGAGCGCCAGATGAACCCGAGGATGACCGCCGAGCCGGCGAAGCCGAACCAGAACGGCGCGGTGATACCCCAGGCGGATGCGACCGCTCCGCCGACCGCCGAGCCGATCACGATGCCGCCGACCATGCCGGTCAGGTACACGCTGCTGACCCGGCCCTGGAACTCAGCGGGCACCGCCCGCTGCCGCACGCTCGTCGAGGTGGTGCCCCAGATGAACGCGTGGGCGCCGAAAATCATGAAGATGATCAGCGCCAGCCACATCCAGCGGGTCAGCGCGAGAGCGAGATGCGTGAGGGTCTCGATAATGAGCCCGCCCCGCATGATGACCCCGAGGGGAACCCGCCGTTCGAGCCAGCCGTAGGAGGCCATGCCCGCTATCCCGCCCACGGCCATGGGCCGTCGTGATCAGCCCGAAGCCAATCGCGCCCATGCCCAGGCGCTGCCGCGAGTACAAGACCAGGACTGACCAGGCCGCGCCGAAGGTGATGTTGAAGGTGAAGATCGTGATGGCCAGGGTCCGGACGGCTGGATGGATCCAGAGCCAGTGCCAGCCCTCGCGGATCTCGTCCCGCACCCGGCTGGAGCGCGCGCGCTCGGTGCGGGCCGGCAGTCGCATCCGCGTGATCAGCAGCACTCCGGCCAGCACGCATACGGTCTCGCTGATGAAGGGCAGTGCCATGCCGGCCGCGAAGAGCGCGGCCCCGATGGGCGGGCCCGCCAGCTGATTGCCAATGATCATGCCGCCGAGCGTGCGCGAGTTCGCGATGCCCAGGTCGCGCTTGTCCACGAGCATGGGCGGCAGCGTGGTGGTCGCGGTATCGGCGAAGGTCTCGTTGACGCCGAACAGGAACAGCGCGGCCAGCACCACCGCGGTATCGACGCGACGGGTGATGATCGACGCGATCAGCACGGTCAGGATCGTGACCCGCACGAGCCCGGTCGTGATGACGATGGCGCGTCTGCTCACCCGGTCGGCAACGACGCCGGCGTAGAGCCCGAACATGAGCCAGGGCAACCGCTGCAGCAAGGCCGCCATCGCGACGGCCAGCGGGTTGAGCGTCTGCGAGGCGACCAGCAACGGGCCCGCGGCCAGCGTGATGCCGTCGCCGAGATAGGTAGTCCACGACGAGGCCAGCAGCCAGCGGAAGTCGCGGCCAAGACGCGCTGGTGCGACAACTTCGGCCAGCTTGCTCATGTCCGCGCGCCCGCAGAGACCATCCGGCTATCTTCGCGCGCCGGGGCCGCGGGCCCCAACAGGTTTCCGCCCGGCCGATGCTGACGCCTGGATCCGGTCAGCTAATGCGTGACCTTCGCGCCGGGCGGGAGCTGGAACGCGGTGGCCGGAGGGGCAGCGGTGTAGCTCTTGATCTGGAAGCTGGTCGTCTGGGCGGCGACCTTGACGTACCCGAGGATGCCCTGGGACGTGGTGCAGATCGAGCTGGTGCCCTCCCGTTTGACGGACAGGTCCACGCACCGGAGCGAGAAGCCGTTGACGACCTTGCTCGATGTCGCCACCTTGTCCCCGGCCAGCCCGGCGCCGATCGACACCGCGTCCAGGAAAGCAGCCCAGTGACTCGGGGTGTAGATCGAGAACAGGTCGTTCTGGGCCGACGCGCTGGCCTTGGCGAGTTTCTGGCAGGTCCAGCCGGACGACGGTGACGCCTGCGAGCAGGAGTACTCGCCCGCGGAGTTCGCGACGAGCCTGGTCGAGCCGCCCTGGCTGCCCGCCGCCTCGGTGAAGGCCAGGTCGGATGGCGGCCGGACCGCGTAGGTAATCGTGGCCGGGGCACTGCCCGTGGTCACGTAGGTCACCTCGAATGGCTTGGCCTTGGCGTCCTTCAGGTCCGCGGTGAAGGTCTTGATCGTGGCCCGGTTGGCGTCGACCGAGTGCCGGATGTGATTGATCTTGTTCACCACCGAGCAGCCGGCCGCCGCGGTCCCGGCCAGCACCAGCGCGCTGGCCGCAGCCGCGAGGCGGGCGGCGCGTGCGGGCCCGATGGCCGCACGGGCGGAACGAGCGGGCATGACGGTAGCCTCCTGTGCCTGCGGTACCGGCTCGTCAACGTAGCAGCCGGGGGACGAACACGGCAATGGCGACGCCAATGGCGGTGCCGGACGCGAGGAGTACCGCTCCGGCCGCCGCGTCCTTGGCGATCTTGGCGAGCGGGTGATACCGCGGCCCCTGCAAATCGATCATCGCCTCGATCACCGTGTTGAGGGTCTCGGTGACCAGCACCAGCCCGATCGCGAGGGTCACGCAGGCCCACTGCACCGCACCGATGCGCACGACCGCCCCGGCGGTCACGGCGGCCGCCGCCGCGCCCAGGTGCACCCGCATATTGCGCTGGGTCCTGACGGTGTACCAGACACCGTGGCCCGCGAAGGTGAAGCTGCGCAGGAACGCGGCGAGCGGCCCGCCGCCGGCCTGGCCGCCGGACGCTGATGGCTCGCTCACCCGGCCGCCGGGTCGTAATAGTGCTCGTACTGCCAGACCCCCCGGCTGACCAGCTCGCCGGCCGTCACCGGGCCGAACCTGGCCGGGGAGAACGCGGCCACCTCGCCCGGCCTCCCGGTGATCCACTGGGCCAGCGCCTCGCCGAGCGCGGGGGAGGAAGAGAATCCCGACCCGTTGCAGCCGCTGGCCACCCACAGGCCGGGCACGTCCGGCACCGGGCCGAGCACGAAACGGCCGTCCGGGCTCATCGTGAACATCCCGCCGCGGTGCTCGGGCACGGCCTCGTGCCCGGCGACCGGCTGCGCGGCCGGCACCTGGCCGGCTATGGCGGCGGCGAAGCCGTCCAGCACGGCCCGGTCCAGCGGCATCTCGCTGGTGCTGGCCGGCGGCGCGACGCCGAGCGCCATCGGCCCTGATTCGAATCCGCCGACCATGAGCCCGCCCCTGGCCGGGCGCAGGTAGACGGCGGCGTCCACCACTCGCACGATCGGGTCAGCCGGGCTGACCTGGCCGGGCGCGGTGATCAGGAGCTGGTGCCGGACCGGGGTGACCGCCACGCGGCCGCCCGCCAGCGCCGCGACCTGGGCGGTCCACGCGCCCGCGGCGTCGACGACGACCGGCGCCGACACCGACCGCCCGGCCGTCCGGATCCCGGTGACCGCGCCTCCGGTCAGCGTAACCGCGGTGACTTCGGTGTGCTCGAGCACCTCGGCGCCGTGCTTGCGGCACGCGTCCAGGTACGCGCGCACCAGGCAGGCCGGCTCGTCGACATAGATGTCTTCCGGGCACCACAGCGCGAATTCGCCGCCGGAGGGCCGGTAGAACGACACCCGCTCGGTCACCTCGGCCGGGCTGGCCTGGCGGGCATCGGCGCCCCAGGCGGCCGACTGGCACAATTCGGTGCGCAGGAATTCCGCATGCGCGCTGGTCCTGGCGATCAGCAGGCTGCCGGACCTGGCGACTTCGAGCGGGACGCCAGCCCAGTCCGCGAACGAGGCCGCCCTGGTGATGCTGCGCCTGGCCAGCCGGGTGCGCAAGGGGTCGGCCTGCACCGACTTGAACAGCCCGGCCGCGCGGCTGGACGCCTCGCCGCCCGCCAGTCCGCGCTCCAGCACGACGACCGTACGGCCGGCCAGGGCACAATGCAGGGCCGTGCTGAGGCCGAGCGCGCCGGCCCCGATGACGACGATGTCCGCGTCCATGCCGATACTCTGCCCTGCCCCGGTGCCGCCGGCTAGCCGCGGGCCTGGCCGGCTCGCCGGCCAGTCCGCTGGCCGATCCGCCTCCCGGCCGCCGCCAGCAGCCGCCAGCCGAGCAGGAACAGGCCGAGGAAGGCCAGCGCGACCGCAATGAACGCCACGGCGGTGCCCTGGCCGGCGACTACGCGCAGCACCATGCCCACCGCGACGGTGCTCAGCCAGACGCCCAGGCCGACGCCGAGGGCGGCGGGCCGCCGCCAGGCCCTGGTCGCGATCTCGCCCGCGGCCAGTCCGGCCAGGAAGGGCCAGGCCGTGCTGGCCAGCCCGGCCAGGCCGCCGCCATCGTGATGACTGGCCCGGCCGATGATCACGAAGGCCAGGACCAGGACCGCGTCAAGCGCGATGCCCGGCAGCGGCCCGGATATCGGCTGCTTGCGCATCGGCCCAGACTATCCACTGGCCGTAGCCCGCCTGGCCGCTGAGCAGGCTGGCCAGCACCGCCGCCGCCGGATCGGTGACCATCCAGGTGAACGCGGCCGAGCCGGCGGCGCCCGAGCGGTCGCGGACCCTGATCCGGACGCGGAACGTCCCCGCTCGCGATGGCTGGCCGGTGATGAGCCCGGTGCGCGGGCCGATCCGCAGGCCAGCGGGCAGGCCGCTGCCGGTGTACCGCAGCGCGGCCCGGGGCGCGGAGTCGCGGGCCCTGATCCGCAGCCGGACCTCGGTGCCGCGGCGGGTGCGCTGCCGTCCCGGGCTGGTCACCCTGAGCCGATGCCGTGGCTTCCCGCCGGCGCCATCGGCGACGACCGCATGGCTGAACTCGCACGTGCCGCCGCCCGGGGCCGGGGCAAACAGCGGCTGCATGGCGAACGTGCCGGTAGACAGCGTGAGGTCGGCCGAGCGGGCTCCATGGCCGGCACTCCACTCGCACAGGTCGGCGGTCTCGTCGCCGGCCGAGTCGGTCCAGCCGCCCGGCGGGTTCTGGTCGGTCAGCGTCTCCGCGTACTCGTGGCCCGCGACCAGGGACACGCCGTCGAGCCGTCCGGCCGCCCCGCGGTTGACGAAGGCCTGCCCGCACGCCGGTCCCGCGTCGGTGATGTAGGGCAGGTTCGTGAACGCGATGTGCCCGTACGGGGAGGTGACCGGGCCGCCGGGCAGCGTCTTGTCGCCGGTCCAGTCATGCCAGCCGCAGAAGTTCCCCGACGGCGTATTGAACCCGTCGGGGTGCGTGCCGGCCGGGGAGACGATCAGGTACTGCGCGTTCCGGTTCTTGCTGGCCGACGAGTTGCCGAAATGGGCGGCGGCGGCAACCGCCTCGGCCGCGAGCCCGTGGCCGGTGGCGTTCTGTGGCGCCTGGCCGGCCTCGTCGGCCCAGACGCCCGCGAGCGCGCCGCCGGACGGGTAGCCGACGTGCTGGCGGTTCCCGGCCGGGCAGGAGGTCGCCCCGGCCGGGACACCCTGGCAGAACTGGGTTACGACGCCGGACCACAGCTCGCCGCCAGTTCCCAGGCCTTTGAACAGTTTCTGCAGGTAGGGAGCCATGCCGCTCGGGTCGCCGGCGAGCGTGAGGATGCCGTTAGCGGCCGACGGCGGGCCCCACTGCGATCCCCAGAAGACGATGTATACCTTCGGATGCCCGGTCGTGACCCCGATGCCGCCGGTACCGCCGCCGTAGCGCAGGACCGGGCCGATGGCCCCGCCAGCGCCCGATGAGGCCCGCCCGGCGCCGGCGTCCGGCGCGGCACTCGGGGCGACCCGGCCGGACAGGCGCGGGACGACGCCGCGGCGGTAGCCGTGCCCGGCGCTCCCGGCCGCTGGCTGGGCTCGCTGAGCCGGCCGTCCTGGTGCCGGTCCGGCCGACAC
>JBPCKO010000375.1:0-13134 GCA_051004215.1 Streptosporangiaceae bacterium
TTCGAAGCTGACCGCCATCATCGCAAACTGTAAGTCCGGTGAGCTCCCTCATTAGTTCCGCAACTCCACGCCCGCCCCACTCCGGCCCGCCGCTAACCCAGGCCCGCCCGCCCGGGCGGTTCCAGCCGAACAATTTGGAGTCCTCTCAGTCGATACGACAAACAGGACTCCAAACAAAACTAGGTTCCAACGTGATGCGGTGACCGGCCCGGCAGGACGTGACTGATGGGGTCCGTGGTGCGCACGGGGCAGGACGAGCGCGGTGGCCGGTCAGGCGACGACGGGCGGGCGCTGGGCGAGGGTGAGGGTGAGGGTGAGCTCCTCGACGGCGAGCAGCGGGGCGACGCTGGCCGCCAGGCGCTCCCGGCAATGCATGATCGCCTCGATCCGGCGGACCGTGGTGCGCGGGTCGGACGACTCGGCGATCTCGCGCAGGTCGGCCTTGCGGGCGGCGTTGGCCAGCTCCACGTCCGCTCCGAGCTGGACCGCGAGCACGTCCCGGTAGAACGCGGCCAGGTCGAGCAGCGCGAGGTCGAGCGCGTCGCGCTTGATCCTGGTCGCCCGGGACTTCTGCCGGTCCTCCAGCTCCCGCAGGGCGCCGGCCGCGCCCCGGATGGCGGTCGCCACTCCCTTGCCGGTGGAACCCTCACCGAACGCGCGCTTCATGGCCTCGCGCTCGGGTACGTCGAGCTCTTCCTGCGTCACGGCCGCCTGCGCCTCGGCCGCCTTGACCAGCGCGGCCGCCGCGGCGAAGGCCTCGGCCAGGCCGGTGACGCGCAGCGGCACGGTGAGCACGTCGGCCCGGCGCGTGGCCGTCTCCCGGTCGGTCGCGAGGCGCCGGGCCCGGCCGATGTGACCGAGCGAGGCCTGCGCGGCGGCGAGCGCGTCGGCCGGGGTGACGCCCTCGTCCTGGAGGATCCTGGCGACCGCGGCAGTGGGCGGCGTGCGCAGCGTGATCAGCCGGCAGCGGGACCTGATCGTGGTCGGAAGGTCGGCCGCGGACGGCGCGCAGAGCAGCCAGATCGTCCGCGGCGGCGGCTCCTCGATGGCCTTGAGCAGCGCGTTTGCCGCCTGCTCGGTGGCCCGGTCGGCGTCTTCGAACAACACGACCCGCCAGCCGCCGTAGACCGGCGACGCGGCCGCCTTGAGCACGAGTTCCCTCGTCTGCCGCACGCCGTAGGACAGGCCGTCCGGCCGGATCAGCAGCAGGTCAGCGTGGGTGCCGACGGCGACCTGACGGCAGGACGAGCACGTACCGCAGCCGTGGTCCGCGCACAGCAGCGCGGCGGCGAACGCCCGGGCCGCGACCGAGCGGCCCGAGCCCGGCGGTCCGGTGAACAGCCAGGCGTGGGTCAGCCCGCCGGGCGCGGTCACCGCGGCCTGCAGCTGCTCGACGACGGCTTCCTGGCCGGCGAGCTGGCCGAAGACGGCGAACTCGGTCCCCCGCGGCGCCGCCGTCACTCGCGGATCACCGGAATCGAGCCCGTGATCTCCTCGGCCTGCTCGGGCACCGGGTCGGGCAGCCGGTCCCGCACTGCGGCCTGGATCTCCTTGCTGAGCTGGGCCGGGTCAGCGGACGCGTCCAGCACCTGGTACCGGCCGGAATCAGCTTTGGCCAGGTCGAGGAACGCGGCCCTGACGCGCTGGTGGAACTCCTCGGGCTCGGATTCGAGCCGGTCGGCCGAGCGGGTCCGCCGGCCGAGTCCCTCGGCCGGCGGGAGGTCGAGCAGGAAGGTCAGGTCGGGCTCCAGGCCGCTCGTCGCCAGCTCGTTCACCCGCCTGATCGAGTTCATCGGCAGCTGACGCCCGCCGCCCTGGTAGGCCAGGGTCGAGTCGACATAGCGGTCGGTCACGACAATCGTGCCCCGGCCCAGCGCCGGCGTGATCACGCTGGCCACGTGCTCGGCCCGGTCGGCCGCGTACATCATCACCTCGGCCCACGGCGACAGCCCGGTGTGGGCGGTGTCGAGGAGCAGCGCCCGCAGCCGCATGCCGACCTTGGTGGCGCCCGGCTCGTGGGTCGCCAGCACGTCGTAGCCGTTCTCGCGCAGCCAGATCGCCAGCAGCCTGGCCTGGGTCGACTTGCCTGAGCCCTCGCCGCCCTCGAACGCGATCAGCAGCCCGCGGGCCGACTCGCGGTCCGCCGGCTCGCCGCCCTGGCCGTTCTGGGCCGCGCGGCCGCGCGCATCGGCAGGCAGCTCGGGGGCGGGCAGCGGGTGGCCGCGGAACGCAGCCACCAGGTCAGGAATCAGCGGCACCCCGCGCCGGTCGTCCATCTGCCGGTACGAGCTGAACCCGAGCAGGATCGCGACGACTGCGGCCAGCAGCAGCACGACGTTGTTGCCGACCGCGTGGTACTCGATCTTCCCGAACGTCAGGTCGTTAGACCCGGTCAGCTTCCCGACCAGCGAGGTGATCCCGCCGGCCAGCAGTCCCGAGACCGCGATCACCGCGAACATCACCACGCGCAGCGTCGACTGCAGGAACGCGAACGTCCGGCCGCGGGTGTCGTCGTCCACCTCACGGCCGATGATCGTGTACCCGGTGACGTAGGCCATCCCGGCCAGCACGCCGAGCACGACGACGAGGAAGACGACCACCGGCAGGTTGGGGATCAGGCCGATCAGCGCGAGCGGGATCCCGGCCGCCGCGATGGCCAGCCCGAACAACCGCCGCTTGCTGAAACCGGAGAGCACCCGGGCGCCGCCTGACATGCCGAGGGCGAGACCGACGAAGATGGCCGCGAATATCGCGCCCCAGCCTGCCGAGCCGCCGTGCAGCGTGCCCCTCACATAGACGTAGCCGAGCCCGACGACCACGCCGGCCCCGGCGAACGCCCCGATCATGCCGACCGTGATCCCGCGCACGACCCGGTTCCGGGCGACGAACCGCCAGCCCTGCCAGATTGACTTGGCCACCGAGGGAACCGAGATCGAGTCGCCCGCCCGACGCTGCGGCAGCTCGCGCAGCAAGTAGCACACCACGGCCGAGAACACGAACGTAGCCACGTTGAAGTACAGGGCCAGCGCGATCTGGCCGCGGGCCGGGTTGCCGAAGTAGCTGAGCGGCCCGGCGGACAGGCCCCGGCTGATCCAGGCGAGCACGACGAACAGCAGCGAGGCCACCGGCACGGTCCCGTAGGTGGTCAGCAGGCTGTACTGGTTGGCCTGCTCCAGCTTGTCGCCCGGCACGATGTTCGGGATCGAGGCGTCCTTGGCCGGGGCCCAGAACAGTGACGCGCAGCAGGCCAGGAACTGCGCGACGTACAGCCAGGTGAGCTGGTTGGCGAATCCGAGCCACAGGTTCAGCGGGATGGACAAGTACAGCACCGCTCTGACGATATCCCCGGTCACCAGGTTGATCCGGCGGTCCAGCCGGTCCGCGACCGCCCCGGCGAGCGGGCCGAACAGCAGGTACGGCAGCAGCGAGGTGATCCAGACCCCGCCGACCGCGATCGCGCCGGCCGTTTCCTGGACTTTGGTGCCGGTCAGCGAGTAGGCGAGCGCGGACAGCGCGAGCAGGCTGAGCCAATCCCCCAGGCTGGACAGCGAGGTGGCGATCCACAGCCGGCGGAACGGCTTGATCGCCAGCACGTTGTCGTGCCGCTGCCCCAAAGGGGACCTAAGGCTCATTGCGCAAGGCTATCGGGAGTCGGGCCAGCTGGGTGGGCACCGCGCGAAGGGCCGCGACTCAGCTATCGGGCGGGCTGCTGGCTTTGGACCGGCCTGTCCCCGTCCGCGAGGTTGGCTTCTTCGCGCCCGCTGACGTGCCCTTCTTCGGGACGCTTGCCTTCTTCGGGGCCGGCCCCGGTTTCCTGGCCGTGCTCGTGCGCCGCTTGGGCGCCGGCGCGGCCGACCGGCGCTCGGCCAGCAGCTCAATCGCGCGCTGAAGCGTGATCGTCTCGGCCGCGTCGCCCTTGCGCAGCGAGGCGTTGGTCTCGCCCTCGGTCACGTAGGGCCCGAATCGTCCCTCGCGCAGCACGATCGGCTTGCCGGTCGCGGTGTCGTCGCCTAGCTCGCGCAGCGGCGGAGCGGCCGCCCCGCGCGCGGCCCGGCCCCGCGGCTTCGGCTGGGCGAACAGTTCCTTCGCTTGGTCAAGAGTCAGCGAGAACAGCTGGCCCTCGGACTCCAGCGAGCGGGAGTCTGTCCCCTTCTTGACGAACGGGCCGTACCGCCCGTTCTGCGCGGTGACCGGCTCGCCGTCGAGCTCGCCGATTGTCCTCGGCAGCGTGAGCAGCCGGAGCGCCTCGTCCAGGGTCACGCTGTCCAGGTCCATGGACTTCAGCAGCGAACCGGTCCTGGGCTTGGCCGAGGCCGGGGCGTTCTCTTCGAGCACCTCGGTGACATACGGGCCGTACCGGCCCGCCCGGGCGATGATCGTGTGCCCGCTGTCCGGGTCGGTGCCGAGGATCTTGTCCCCGGTCGGCCGGTCGAACAGCTCGGCGGCATACTCCGGGGTCAGCTCGTCGGGCGCCGTGCCCTCGGGCACGTTCACCCGCTGGCCGTCGCGCTCCAGGTACGGGCCGTACCGGCCGACCCTGATCACGATGTCGGTGCCGGCCAGCGGGAACGAGCTGACCTCCCGGGCGTCGATCTCGCCGAGGTCGCTGACCAGTTCCTTCAGGCCCTCCTCATGATGACCGTCGGAATCCTCGGTACCGAAGTAGAACCGGCGCAGCCAGGGCACCCGCCCGGCCTCGCCCCTGGCGATCTGGTCGAGCGCCTCTTCCATGCTGGCCGTGAACTCGTAGTCGACCAGGTGGGTGAAGTGCTTCTGGAGCAGGTTGACCACCGCGAACGCCACGAAAGACGGCACCAGCGCGGTGCTCTTCTTGAACACGTAGCCGCGGTCCAGGATCGTGCCGATGATCGAGGCGTAGGTGGACGGACGGCCGATCTCGCGGTCTTCCAGCTCCTTGATCAGCGACGCCTCGGTGTACCTGGCCGGCGGCCTGGTCGCGTGCTCGGCCGAGTGCAGGCCGCGGTGCGCGAGCGCGTCGTTCTCGGCTAGCGGCGGCAGCCGCCGCTCGCGGTCGTCCCGGTCGGCGCCGTCGCCCTCCTCGACGCCCTCGACGTAGGCCTTGAGGAAGCCGAAGAACGTGATGACCTTGCCGGAGGCGCCGAACTCGGCCTCCTCGCCGGCCGAGGAGCGGCCGGCCAGCCTGACCGTCACCGACTCGCCGACGGCGTCCTTCATCTGCGAGGCGACCGTGCGCTTCCAGATCAGCTCGTACATCCGGTGCTCGTCGCCGGACAGGCCGGCCCGGCTCGGGGTGCGGAACCGGTCACCGGCCGGGCGGATCGCCTCGTGCGCCTCCTGGGCGTTCTTGACCTTGGTCGTGTAGACGCGAGGCGCGTCCGGCACGTACTCGGCGCCGTAGAGCTCGGTGGCCTGGCTGCGGGCCGCGGTCACCGCGGTTTGCGAGAGCACGACCGAGTCGGTCCGCATATAGGTGATGTGACCGTTCTCATACAGGCGCTGCGCCACCTGCATCGTGTATTTCGCCGAGAACCCGAGCTTGCGCGAGGCTTCCTGCTGCAGCGTGGTCGTGCGGAACGGCGGGTACGGCGAGCGGCGGTACGGCTTGCGCTCGACCGACTTGACCGAGAACGAGGACGCGCTTAGCCGCGAGGCCAGCTCGGCCGCGGCCGTCCCGTCCAGGTGCAAGACCGCCGGGCCCTGCTGGCTGTTTGCGACGGCTGTGTCGGCCGACTTCAGCTCGCCGACTGAGCTGAAGTCCCGGCCCTGGGCGATCCGCCGGCCGTCCAGCGCCACCAGCGTCGCGCCGAACCAGGTCGCGTCCTGATCGGCCGGCTGCGGGGCGAACTCCGCCTCCAGATCCCAGTACCGGGCGGGCCGGAACGCGATCCGCTCCTTCTCCCGGTCCACGACCAGCCGCACCGCGACGGACTGCACGCGCCCGGCCGACAGCTGCGGCATGACCTTCTTCCACAGCACGGGGGAAACCTCGTAGCCGTAGAGCCGGTCCAGGACGCGGCGGGTCTGGTACGCCTCGACCAGGCCGTCGTCGACGTCCCTGGGGCTGGCCACGGCGGCGGCGATCGCCTCCGGCGTGATCTCGTGGAACACCATCCGCCTGGCCGGCACCTTGGGCTTGAGCTCCTGCACCAGGTGCCAGGCGATGGCCTCGCCCTCGCGGTCCTCGTCAGTGGCGAGCAGGAGTTCGTCCGCGTCCTTCAGCAGCTTCTTCAGCTTGCTGACCTGCTGCCGCTTGTCGGCGTTGACCACGTAGAGGGGCTCGAAGTCGGCGTCGATGTTGACCCCGAGCCTGGCCCACGGCTCCTTACGCAGCTTGTCCGGAATGTCGGCCGCGCTGCCCGGCATGTCGCGGATGTGGCCGATGCTCGATTCGACGACGTAGCCCTTACCCAGGTACCCGGCGATCGTCCGCGCCTTAGTGGGCGACTCGACGATGACGAGCCGCCGGGTGCCGTTTCCCGCGCTGTCCGTGCTCGTCGTGCCGTTCGCTGCTGCCTGGCCGGTCCTAGCTGCCACGCCTTCTCTACCTCACATCTCGCAGACGCCTGGAGGCTACCGCAGGTTGCCAAGTGGCTCCGCGGGTCCGCGCAGTACGCTCATCTGTCCTGGCAAACGCCTTTCGCGTTCACTGATTCCCTCGCCCCGATTGAATCATCGCCAGCGGCGCGCACAATAAGGGGTGATGGCGGAGTACTCCTACCTTGTGCTCAACCTGCCGCGCGGGACTTCGACGGACCTCGCGCGGCGGATCCTGACGGACCACGCTGAGTACGGACACTGGGAACTGGCCAAGCTGCGCCTGTGCGCGGACGGCAGCCGGACAGCGACCCTGCGCCGCAAGATTATCCGGCCCAGGCAAGCTAGCGGTCAAAGCGCCCCACCGCCGTTCGCAACACCGCCCGGCCAGTTCTGGCGGCCCTGAGCGTACTCCGGGCCGGCCGGGCGGGCAGCCGATCGGCCCGATGACCGGCCGGCCCTTGTCCCGGACGTACTCCTGGCCGTGCCCGGTCCGCCGCTTGCCAGGGGTACGACGGACCGGGCACGGTTCTTCAGCCGACGCCCTCCTCACCCCGCGTGCGCAGCCGACCTGCTGGTGAGCCTGGGGCTGGCCAGTCTCCGGCCCAGGGTCGCGCCGAACCCGGCTGACGGCGCCGCGTGCCGCGGTCCCGGGCGCTTACGGTCGCCTGTCCTGTTGTTCGAGCCCGTGCCCTGGTCCTTGCCCGCGCTGTCGCCGGTAGTGCTGGCGCTCGCCGCGCTGTCGCTGGCCGCGCTATCCCTGGCCGGCCGGTCACTCGCCGCGGGGGCGCGCGCCGGACTGTCGCTGGCCGGACTGGTGCTCGCGGGTCTCAGTTGCGGCGGCGGGTTCGGCCCCCAGAACGCCTGGTCGGCGTCCGTCAGGCCGGGCCGGGCCGCGAGCCCAGGGGCGTCCGGCGCGCCGGCGGCGTCGCGGACGACGGTCAGGTAGGGCCAGCTCCCGACCCGCTCCGGGCGCTCGGCGCTGGCCGGTGCCACGGCGCGGGTCGTCCGGCCGGGCGCGACCGGACCGGCGATCGCGTCCACGTAGTCGCCGGGCCACGGCTGCCGGGCGGCGGGCCGGGCGGCGAGAGGTTCCTGGGCGGACGGCGCCGGGGCCAGGAGCGAGGGTTGCGCGGAGAGGTGTTCCGCATCGTCACTCAGCATGCTGGTCAGCAGGCCGTCCACCCGGCGGCGGAGGCGGGTCAGGGTGCCGGCCGCCTGACCGCTCGACTCGGCCCGGGCCAGCCCGGCCGGGGCGCCCGGCGGCTGCGGGCAGCTCGGCACCGACCGGGTGGAGTTCACGGCGGCGAAGCCCGCGCCGGCCAGCAGGAAGCCGACCGCCACTCCGTCGAGCGATTCCCAGCCCATCGTCGGGATGGTCCCAAGACCGATACCCGAGGCAAGGGTGGCGTGCTTGGCCGCCAGAGTCACCCAGGTCTGCATCTGCTCTCCTCGTTTATTTATCCAGGCTCTGTCATGGCTCCGTCCCCCGTTCGTTGCCCTGCTGTGGTGTTTTGTGCGACTACATATCTACTTGTAGCTGATTAACTACGTTCTGTAATGGTCACTGCGCATGCGAACGCCCCCGTTCGCAAGCACGGCGTTTGTCGCTATGTTCGAAGCCCGGCGGCCACGACGCGGTGCGGCGCCGCACCGGCCGTGGCCACCGGAGCGGAACCTGTTCCGCCACCGGGTTCGAGGATCAAGCGGCCGGACCGCCAGGCCCGCGCACGAGGCGCGGTGCCGCCCGGTACCTGACTGATGCGGCCAGGCGGCGACCCACCGGGGCGCTGGAACTGATCCGGCAGCACAGGCAACCCTCCTCGTTGAACCGGCAACGCGCGGGACTTCTGACCGGGCGTAGCGGAAAGGAGTACGCCTTGAAGTCAGCCCCACACGAAGTGTCACCGTAGCACTACGAAGCGTTCGTGTAGGGCAAACCCTGAAAGTGCGCAACGCTTACCGACACGTGCATTGTGATCATGGTCTGCGTAACGGCGGCACATTTGCCCGGTCACCTGCGCCAACGCCCGCGGCCGCCGCCCGGCCGCCTGCTACGGCGGAGGGGCGGCTGCGAGGTGAGTCAGCAGAGGTCGATGAAGCGATCGAGCACCGCGGTGCCGAACTCCAGCGCGTCGACCGGCACGCGCTCGTCCACGCCGTGGAACATGGCCGAGAAGTCCAGGTCGGCTGGCAGCCGCAGCGGGGTGAAACCGAAGCAGCGGATCCCCAGCCGGCTGAAGTGCTTGGCGTCGGTGCCGCCGGACAGGCAGTACGGGACGACCTTGCCGTCGGGGTCGGTGTCGTTCAGCGCCCGCACCATGGCATCGCACAGGTCCCCGTCGAAGGTCGTCTCCAGCGCGATCGCGTTGTTCACGAACTCCCGCCTGACCCCCGGCCCCATCAGGTCGTCGATCTCGGCCAGGAATTCTTCCTGATAGCCGGGCAGGAACCGGCCGTCGATCTGAGCCGTGGCCGTCTGCGGGATGACGTTCACCTTGTAGCCGGCCGCCAGCATGGTCGGGTTCGATGTGTTGGTCAGGGTGGCCCCGACCATGCGCGCGAGGGGCCCGATCTTGGACAGCACGGCCGACGGGTCGTTCTCGCTGAAGGGAATGTCGAGAGCCTCGGCCGCGGCTCGCAAGAACGCGGTCACCGACGGCGTGAGGCGTACCGGCCACTCATGCCGCCCGATCCGCGCGACCGCCTCGGCCACCTCGGTGACCGCGTTGTCGGCGTTGAGCATCGAGCCGTGACCAGCGCGACCGCGGGCCAGCAGGCGCAGCCAGGCCATCCCCTTCTCGGCCGTCTGCAGCAGGTATAGCCGCTGCCCGCCGATCACCGTGCTGAAGCCGCCGACCTCGCCGATCCCCTCGGTGACGCCCTCGAACAGCTCGGGATGGTTGTCGACCAGCCACGACGCGCCGTGGTTACCGCCTGCCTCCTCGTCGGCCAGGAACGCCAGCACGATGTCCCGCGGAGGTTTGCGGCCCTCGCGCAGCCGCTGGCGCACGACCGCCAGCATCATCGCGTCCATGTCCTTCATGTCGACCGCGCCGCGGCCCCAGACGCAGCCGCCGGAGACCTCGCCGGACAGCGGGTGCACCTGCCAGTCGCCGGCGTCCGCGGGTACCACATCCAGGTGACCGTGAATCAGCAACCCCGGGCGCGAGCGGTCCTCGCCCTCGATGCGGACGACGACACTGCCTCGCTTCGGCCGCGACTCATGCAGCACCGGCTCGAGCCCGACCTCGGCCAGCAGCCCGGCAACATGCTCGGCCGCCACCCGCTCACCAGGGCCCGAATCGTCGCCGGTGTTGGTCGTGTCGATCCTGATCAGGTCGCTAGCGAGGCCCGCGACCTCGTGCTGCGCAGTGGGGGTCGTCATCTGGCCATCCTGCCACCAGGCGGTCCTGGGGCCCGTCGCCGCCTACCACCAGGCTGACCGGATTTGCTATCGTGATGCGGCTGGAGTGGTCCTCGGACCATGTCCTGTTTGAGTCCGGGTGGCGGAATAGGCAGACGCGCTAGCTTGAGGTGCTAGTGCCCGTTAAGGGCATGGGGGTTCAAGTCCCCCCTCGGACACATTCTTACGTACATAGGGTGCACTGGCCGGGATTCGGACAGTACCATCTGCTCTTGCGGCCGGTAAGTCAGGGTCAGGCCGAGCTGGGCGTAGACCTCGGCCTTGTCTGCGGGGTCGGCTGTCGCGAGCACGCCGATGATGTCCTGCAGTGCTGTGACCATGGCGGTTATCTCCTCTCGGCTCATCCGCTGCCGTCGTGGGCCTTGCCGCAGCCGACCTTCGGCGAGAGCGCGCTGGGCCTGGACTTCGGCCATCCACCCGGCGACCACCGCGGGGTCGGCGCCGGCTTCGAGCGCGGCGCGGTGCGTCCGTAGTCGCGCGTCGCAGTCGGCAATCTCACGCCGCGCTTCGTCGGCCACGGCGTCGTGCTGCCCAGCGTCCTGGGCCTGGTCAAGCTCGGCGATCGTGCCGGGGAGCAGCGTCGTTTATGACAGCTTGTCGCGGTATAACGCCTGGTTATGACCGGCTGTCATAGCCGCTGTACATGGCCGCGCGAGACAGCGGGCGACTGGGCTCCGGGCGGCCCCGCTGTGCCGCCCGGTTAGGGCCGGGCGGGTGTCAGCCGAGCAGCAGCGCCCGATGTGTCCATGCGAGCTGAAGCACGGCCGCCCCGGCTGCCTGCATCGGCTCGGCACCGCTGGTGAACCTGGAGACGGCCTGCTCAGTGAACGCAAACCCGGTCTTGCCCCGGCTCGTGACCACCTTGCCCTCGGCATTGTCCTCGACCAGGCCGCTGAAGGCCGCGTCGAACAGATCCGCGTCGAACACGGTTACCGCCAGTATGTCCGCGACCAAGGTCAGCGGGTCCACGCCCAGGCCCAGGCACCACACGCGAAGTTTCCCCGCGTCGCGCGCGTCGGTCAGGCGGCCGTCAAAATCCCAATGGTCAGGGCCGACGTCGCTGGCGTAATTCTCGGGGGCGCCGAGAAGTTCCTCGCTGAACTCGCGGACCATGGCACGCCACAGGCTCAGATCACTGCGCTCGGACTCGGGCGTGCCGCTGGCCGGCTGAAAGACGCCCACCGGGATGACCTGGTACAAGCCGCCCGCGTGGGTGACCTTCGTCGGGTCGCGCCAGTGCACCAGGAACGAGGCGTCCCCGGCGGGCGAGTTGCGCACGGTCAGCGTGCTGATCCCCAGACTCGCCGGGCGCCGCGACAGGTCGCAGGGATCCCCGGCCGCGGCGCGGAACGGCAGGCTTTCCATGCCAACCTGGGTCCCATCATCGGGCAGTGCGGCGGCGAGCTCGTGAGCGAGAGCCTCCGCGACGCCCATCGTGTCGAAATACCAGCTCCTGGTGAAATCCAGGTGGAAGCCGCCAGAGGTGCTGGTGAGGCTGGCGGCGAGCGGCCGGTAGACCGGCCGGTTCTCGAACACGGCGGGAGGATCGAGCGCCGCCACGGCGTCGGCATAGGTGGGGTACCGCTGCCCACCGGCTGCTCTCGGGCGCAGGTGCGCCGATGCCGGGCTGGAACCGCTGACTGCGGGCGCGGGCGCCGGTTCGATCCAGCGGAGCTGAACTTGATCCAGGTCGATTGGGCCAGCCGCCATCCACTCAGCGCGGCACAGCAGCCGGGTGCCCGCGACCCGCGAAAATGCCCGGATACAGGCGTCCAGCGGCGGCAGCTAGCTGGTGCCGACGCTGGTTCAGTGCCCGTCGGGTCGCACGCCATTGCTCGCGGTCGTCGTTGTCATTGCGCGCTCGCTGGCTGGTCATCGTGCCTTCCTGGCCGTCACCGCTGCCCAGCCTGGATTTGGCGTTAACTGGCCAGCAGCGCGATCCTGTTCCGCCACGCTAGCGCCAGGCAGGCCGCTCCGGGCGCGGCCATGGGCTCGTGTTCCAGCAGCCGGCTGACGTTGCGTTCGGAGAACTCGATGCCGTGTCCGCTGCTGGCGCCGTCCTCGCCAAAGAGCGTGAGCCCTTCGGCGTTCACCTGGACTATGTCGGCGAACAGTTCGTCGAAAACGTCGGCGTCAATGATGACGACGGTCAAGATGGTGGCTGCCAGGGTCAGCGCATCTACCCCGGCGCCCAGGCACGCTGCAGACGCTTTGCCTTCGGCACGGGCCTTGCACAGGTCGCGGTACAGCTGCCACCGGTCGTAGTCGATCGGCGCGCTGCGGGTGCCGTCGTGTTCGGGCGCGCCGAGCAGTTCCTCGCTGAACTCGCGGACGATGTTCCGCCAGATGTCGAAGTCGTTGATCAGGTCGTGCGGCGCGATCGAGGATGGTTGGAATTCCCCGGCCGGGATGACGTCATAGATGCCAGCGGCGGTAGCGACCTTGTGCGGGTCGCGCCAGTGCAGCAAGAAGCTCTCGGCGCTGCGGCCGCGGCGCAAGGTCAGCGTGGTGATCGCGGGCATCATTGCCCGCCGGCGGCAATCGAACGGGTCGTCGACCAGGGACCGGAGCGGCAAGTCCCGGCTGGTTATCTGGGTGTCTTTGCGGCTGCGCAGCTCCGCTATCTCGTGGCCGATCGCCTCACTGATGTCGAGTTTGTCGAAGTAGGTGGCCAGGCTGAACCGCATTGCGCCGGACCCGGCCGCCCAGGCCAGGCTGAGCAGCCGGTAGCTGGGACGGTTCTCGAACAGCGACGGCGGGTCCAGGTAGCGGACGGCGGAGGTGTACCGGTCGAACTGCTGTCCGGGGACACGCAGCGGCCGGAGCTTCCTGGTCTCCGGCTCAGTGCCGTTGATCTGCGGTGCAGGGGCATCGGGCACCCAGGTCATCGTGATGTCGGCCAGATCGACCGGCTCAGGCGGGAGCCACGACGGCGGGGCGATCAGCGTCGTGCGCCTGATCCGCTGACCAGCCGGATACAGGCGGCCCGCCTGCTCGGCCAAGGCGCTGCGATGGTGGTTCAGGTAGCGCCGCACGGCCCGCCAGTCGGCCTGATCGGACAGCACCGATTCCTGCTGACGGCGCTCGGGTGAATCTCCCCGGACTTGCTCACTGAAATTCCCCACCCGCGTGGCTCCGCTGAGATGGGCGGGGCTCCTTCGATGCTGGCGGTCTCTGACCACTCACCAGCT
>JBPCKO010000376.1:0-9067 GCA_051004215.1 Streptosporangiaceae bacterium
CCCCCCCCCCCCCCCCCCCCCCCTCCCCCCCCCCCCCCCCCCCCCCCCCCCCCCCGCCACGGCACTCAGTCCGGCACCGGACGGTCAGGCTCCGCGCCGCCCAGCACCGGCCCGGTCGGCCCGGCCAGCCCGGCGCCGTCCGGGTCGCCCGGGCCCGACATCTACCAGTGGCTGCCCTTCAGCCAGGCCGGGCTGGCCGCCGCCGCGGCCCAGACCGCGACCTTCGCGGCGCGGTACGGCACCTACCGCTACAACGAGAGCGCCCAGGCGTACCTGGCTCCGATGCGGGCGCTGATTACCAGCCAGCTTGCGGCCGTGCTCGGCCGGGCTTACAGCGCGCCCGGCCTGGTCGCGAGCCGGACGGCGGCGAAGCAGGCGGCTACCGCGACCGCGTCAATCCTGGCCCTGCGCGCGTTCGGCCCGTCCAGTCTCACCTTCGTGGTGGCCGTCGCCCAGCGGATCGCGAGCACCAAGGGAACCAGCCGCCAGAGCGCCGACTACGCGGTCACGCTCACCGGTGACGGGACCAGTTGGCAGGTGACCGATATCGAGCTGTCCGGGGCCGGCAACTCGTGATCAGGATCAGTGGCGGCCTGGTCAAGCCCGTCGTGCTCGGGCTCGCCGGCGTGCTCACGCTGCTGGTCATCGGGGTGCTGCTTGCTCCGGTGCTGCTGTTCGCCGGCGGCGGCCTGATGTACTCGACCGGTAGTACCTGCTCGGGCGGCACCTCGACCACGGCCCAGCCGGCGGTCAGCACTACCGCTGCGGACTCGATTCCGGCCAATTACCTGTCGCTGTTTAAGTCCATCGGCGCTCAGTACCACGTGCCGTGGGTAGTGCTGGCCGGCATTGGCAAGATCGAGAGCAATGACGGCCAGACCACGCTGCCCGGCGTGGGCAGCGGCTCGAACGCGTTCGGGGCGGCCGGGCCGATGCAGATCGGCATCGGCGGCGCGTCAACCAACACCTGGGGCGGCGCGCCGGTCCATCCCGCCAGCGAGAAGGTCAGCGGGGTCGCCACGGATGCCAACGGGGACGGCATCGCCAGCGTCTACGAGCCCGCCGACGCGATCGCGGGCGCGGCCAAGTACCTGCTCGAGCACGGCGTGCTCACCAACGTCCCGAACGCCATCTTCGCCTACAACCACCTGGAGTCTTACGTCCAGTCGGTGCTGGGCTGGGCTGGCCAGTATGCCAAGGGCGGCTTCCAGGTCGGGCCCGCGACCGGCACCAACGCACCTGCCTGCGCGCCCCCGATCGGGCTGACCTCCAGCAGCTACGCCGCAGGGGCGATCGCGTTCGCCAGGGCCCAGATCGGCAAGCCATACCTGTGGGGCGGCACCGGTCCCGATGCCTACGACTGCTCCGGCCTGGTCATGATGGCGTACCGGTCGGTCGGCATCGACATCCCGCGGACTGCCGCTGCGCAGTGGGACTGGGGTCCCCAGGTCAGTCCGAGCCAGGTGCAGCCGGGTGACCTGGTGTTCTTCGTAGGCGGTGATGGCACCATGACCGCGCCGGGCCACGTCGGCATCGTCATCGGCCACGGCCTGATGATCGACGCGCCATCTCCCGGCTTCCAGGTCAGAATCGAGCCCTACTCAGCGGCCGGCGCCATCGGCTTCACCCGGCCCTGGGCCCATGCCGGCGTGAAACAGCAGGGCGCCCCCGCGGTCGCGGCCAGCGGCTGACCGGGGGCAGTGGCCGCCCTGCGTCGTGCCGTAATGTCGGCGTCCAGGCGGACAAGGCCGGCTCGCTCGCGATGGCAGTCAGGAGCTCGCATGGATTTTGACCTGTCGGACGAGCAGCGGCTGCTGCGGGACACGATCCGCTCGTTCGTGGACGGCGAGATCCGGCCCGTGGCCAGGGAGTGGGAGGAGTCGGGCCGGTACCCGGACGAGATCGTCGCCACGATGGCCCAGATGGGGCTATTCGGCCTGCTGGTGCCGGAGGAGTACGGCGGGATGGCGGCCGACATGGTCTCGCTCGCGGTGGTGTTCGAGGAGATCTCGCGCGGCTGGATGGGCGTGGCCGGCATCATCGGCAGTCACTCGCTGTCCTGCTGGATGATCGGCCGGTTCGGCACGCCGGAGCAGAAGAGCGCCTACCTGCCGGCCCTGGCCAGCGGGCAGCGCCGGACCGGCATCGGGCTCACCGAACCCGGCGCCGGCAGTGACCTGCAGGGCATCGCGACAACTGCCCGGCTGGACGGCGATCACTACGTGGTCACCGGGCGCAAGACCTGGATCACCAACGCCCGGCACGCCGATCCGCTCCCGGTGCTGGTCAAGACCGACCCGTCCGCCCGCCCGGCCCATAAGGGCATGTCCGTGCTGCTCGTCGACCCGGCCGCCGACGGCTTCGAGGTACTGCGGGACCTGCCCAAGCTCGGTTACCGGGGTCCCGAGACCTGCGAGCTGGTACTGGACGAGGTCAGGGTGCCCGCGTCCAGCCTGCTCGGCGGGGCCGAGGGCCGCGGCTTGCAGCAGGTACTGGCAGCCCTGGAGAAAGGCAGGATCAACATCGCCGCGCGGGCCGTCGGCGTCGCTCAGGAGGCCTACGACCAGGCGCTGCGGTACGCGGGGGAGCGCGAGGCGTTCGGCCAGAAGATCTCCGGCTTCCAGGCAATACAGCTCAAGCTGGCCGACATGGCCATGAAGCTCCAGGCGGCCCGGCTGCTCACCTACTGGGCGGCGTCCCAGGCCGACGCTGGCCGCCGGACCGACCTGGAATCCGGCCTGGCCAAGGTATACGCGTCCGAGGTCGCCTACGAGTGCGCGTTCACCGCGATGCAGGTGCACGGCGGTTACGGCTATTCCAAGGAATTCACCGTGGAACGGCTGTACAGAGACGCGCCACTCATGGTCATCGGCGAGGGGACCAATGACATCCTGCGGACCGTGATCGCCGAGTCGCTGATCAGCGGCCGGGGACGGGTCGGCTGACGAGCTCTTGCCGGCACACGTCTCACCACCCTCGGAGCCGGCCGCGATGGGCCGGCCGCCGCGCAGCTCGCCAGGCGGGAACATGACCGCAGGCCGAAGGCCTTATCGACTGCGGGAACGTGACCAACCGGGCCGATGCCGCCGTGTTACCGTCGCTGCGACTGTAGCGATCGATCGCCCGGGTCCTCGAGGCGCCATTGTCAGGTTACTCGGGGGATGCTGACGGGTGCCGGACGGAGTTGGCGGTGCTTGACCAGGTTTCACGTGCCGCGGATGTGACGCAGCGAACGACCAGGGGTGTCGGCATGCCCGTCGGCGCCCGTTTGCGGCGAGGCCTTGCGATGGGGATGGTCGCCGCGGCTGCGGTGACCATCACCGGATGCTCAGTCATCGTGAACGCACCGGTCGTACCCGGGCACCGGCCCGCATCCGCGACGCCGGGCCTGCCCTCGTCCGGCGGGCAGTCCAGGCCAGGCCAGGGCTCGCCGACGTCGCGGCCCACCCGCCCCGCCAAGCCCCTGGCCGGGAAGGTCGTCGGCATCGATCCCGGTCACAACGGGCTGAACGGCACCGACCCGGCCTTCTTGAACAAAATGATCTGGAATGGCCGGGAATGGGAGTCCTGCAACACCACCGGCACGCAGACGGCGACGGGCTACACAGAGGCTCTGTTCAACTGGAATGTTGCGCGCTCCCTCGCCGATCTCCTGCGCAGGGATGGCGCCCGGGTAGTGCTGACCCGCCACAACAACCACGGCATCGGACCGTGCGTGAACCGCCGCGCCACCATGCTGAACAACACGGACGTGGCGATCGACATCCATGCCGACGGCGGCCCAGCCTGGGGTCGCGGGTTCACTGTGCTCGAGCCGGTCGCGGACGGTCCGAATGACAAGGTCATTGCCTCCTCGATCCGGTTCGGACGGGATGTGCACCAGGCGCTGCTGGGCGAAACCCCGATGCGGGTCAGCGACTACTACGGGCGCGGCGGCTACATCTTCCGCGACGACCTAGCCGGGCTGAACCTGACGACGGTGCCCAAGGTGCTCATCGAGTGCGGGAATATGCCCAACGCCGCCGACGCCGCGCTGCTATCCAGCGCGCGTGTGCAGCGTCAGATTGCCAGGGCGCTGGAGGCAGCGATCATCCGGTTTCTTACCGGCCGCCAGGCCCCCACTCGGTGAACTGACACCGCCGCTATTACTTCGATTTATCGATTTGTCCGGTCTTCGCGTGGATCGGCGCCTGCCAGGGTAAGGCGGTTGTGCCCGCGATCCGCTTATTGCGGCCGGATAACCAACGTAGGATCAACGCAAAGTTCGTCGGACGACCCCGGGTGACAGCAATGCGGCGCGGCATAGGAAAGCCACTTCTTACCCTGGCGGCGGTGACCGCAGCCGCCAGCGCGGGCTGCACCGTGGTCGGGCCGCCGCCGACGTCGCACCACGACCCGAGTTCGCGTTCCCGGTCTTCGGCGCCGGGCCGGGCTTCAAGGTCGGCGAGCCCGTCCCGCAGCCACCGCCCGCATCAGGTCTCACCCTTCGTCGCGCTGGCCGGGTACCTGGCGAGCCGTCACGGCACGATCACCGCAGCCGTCTATGACCGGAACACCGGGCAAACCTGGGTCTACCACCCGGGCGTGGCCGAGGAAACGGCCAGCATCGTCAAGGTGGAGATCCTGGGCGCGGCGCTGCGCAAGGCGGCCCAGTCCGGCAACACCTCGCCGACCGCCTTGCCGCAGGACCAGCAGGCGCTGATCCCCACGATGATCGAGAACAGCGATAACACGGCGGCGACCGAGATGTACGCCAAGGTCGGCGGGGCCAGCGGGGTCAAGACCTTCGACCTGGCCGCCGGGCTGCACGACACCCAGCCGTCGTCGGTGACCTACATCCCCGGCACCACCCTGCCGGGCTGGGGGCTGACCACCACCACCGCACGGGATGAGGTCACGCTGGTCCGCCGGTTCGCCTACCGCAACCCGCTCCTGTCCGACGCCGACCGGGCGTACGGCCTCAGCCTCATGGAACATGTCGAATCAGACCAGGCCTGGGGAGTCTCGGGCGGCGTGCCCGGCGGAACCACCGTGGCGCTTAAGAACGGCTGGCTGCCGCTGGCCGGAGCAGGCTGGCAGGTCAATAGCATCGGCTGGGTCGACGGTCACGGCCGCAATTACGTCCTGGCCGTGCTGACCAGCCACAACCCTGACGAGCCCTATGGGATCGACACCATCACGGCCATCGCCGCCAAGATGTACGCCGCGCTCGGTCCGCACCACCAGTAACGGGCCGAGGGCATCAGGACGCAAGCCGGACTTGCTTAGATCGGCGGGTCAGCGACCGAGTAAGTCGGCAGTTGGTATTGCGGCGCGACCGAGTTCCAGTTGCTGAGGAAAAGTTGCTTGGCGCTGGTCGCATCCTGGTTCAAAGTGCTGGTCGACTCAAGCGGGGGGTAATAGACCGAACCCGTGCCAACGGTGCAACCAGTCGTCTTCTGCTGCTTCGCCCACAAGAGCAGGTCGTGATCGAAGGTTAGCGAGTAGTTGACTGCCTTGATCAACTCTGACTTCAGCGCGGCACCGTTGCTGATAAGACCGGCATCTACGGAAGTGGCCTGCGCGTCCTGCCTAGATCGCTGACTGTAAATCCGCCGCGCTTCCTGAACGGCCCCGTCGATGTTGGTGCAGCTGCCGACGTCGTTCACGAGCCCGTTACCTGAAAGCAGCAGGTTGCGAGTCCCGATCATGGCGGTCAGGATGCTGTTGACCGAGGTCGCCTCGCTCTTGGCAGTGACCGCCGGCGTGACCGGCGATGTCGAGGTAGCAGGCGGTGAGCTCGAAGTGCCCCTGTCGCCGCTGGTTCCATTGGTTCCGTTGGTTCCGTTGTGGAACGCGGCGTACGCGACCGCTCCCGCCGCGATGAGGATCGCGACCGCGCCGACCACCGTTCCGATCAGCAACCCGTGCGAGCGCTTGGGCTGCTGCGGGGGCGGATACTGGGGCCAGCCAGGCCCGGTCGGCCCGCCGGGGCCGCCGGGCGTCGGGTAGGTCTGATAAGGCGGCGGGTACTGACCGTAACCGGGCTGCTGGCCAGGATAGCCGCCCCACGGCTGCCCGGTATTGCCCTGCTGGCCAGGATAGCCGCCCAACGGCTGCCCGGCAGTGCCCGGCTGGCCGGTGCCCTGCTGGCTGGTGCCCGGCTGGCCGGTACCCGGCTGGCCGGCCAGCATCGTGTCGGGGTCAGGGAGCGCTTGCTTGTTCGTCGCCAGCTGCCCCGGCGCCGCCGCGGCCGCTGCGGCATCAGCCGCGGCCGCCGCCGCGAGCTGGCCAGTGCCCGCCTGGGCGAGTTCGGTCATCGGGTGGGACGAGGGCTGGCCGGCCGGCGGCTGTCCGCCGGCGTCCGGGCTGCCAGGCAGCACGCCGAGGGCCCGGCCGAGATCGGTGGCAAACTGGTCGCAGGAGGCGTACCGCTCGGCGGCCGTCTTACTCATCGCCTTGGCGAGCACCCGGTCAGCTGCTTGCGGAAGTTCCTGGCGCAGCGTTGTGATCGGGCGTGCCTGCTCCGACAAGTGCGAGTTGATCAGCGCGAAGCCGTTCGTGGTGCTGAATGGTGGTGCTCCGCTCAGCAGTTCGTAGGCTGCGCAAGCGAGTGAGTACTGGTCCGCCCGGCCATCAAGTCCCTTGCCCTCGATCTGCTCGGGTGCGATGTAATCCAGTGTGCCCACGAACTGCCCGGTCGAGGTCAGGTTGCTGGCGATTGTTTGCTTGCTGATCCCGAAGTCCGACAGATAGACGTGTTCCTTGGTCGGCCCGGTGGTCTCGGGGTCGGGCTCGGTGACCTGGCGGCGGTCGAGCAGCATGTTGGCGGGCTTCACGTCGCGGTGCACCAGGTCGCGGCCGTGCGCCGCATCCAGAGCCGAGGCGACCTGGCTGATGATGTTCCAGGCCCGGGCGGGGGGCAACGGCTTGCTGTCGGCGATCAGCGAGCGGACGTCACCACCCTGTACGTACCGCATCGAGATGAACAGGCATCCGCCCGCGTCACCGGCGTCGTAGACCGGGATGATGTTCGGATGATCGACGGCGGCCGCGGCCCGCGACTCCCTAATGAACCGGGTCCGGAAGGCGGTATCGGCGGCCAGAGCAGGCGACAGTACCTTGAGCGCGACCCGGCGGTCCAGGCGTTCGTCGTGAGCGCGGTAGACGACCGCCATGCCGCCTTGGCCGATCTGCTCCTCTAGCTGATAGCCCGCGACCTTGTCGCCGGCCTTCACGTCGGCACGCGCCGGCCTGGTGTCGTCCCCCACCGATTTCTTCCTCCGCACAGCCGGACAGCGATGAATTCCCGCTTGCCCGTGCCGCGTTACGGAATCCTGGCATCAGACAATAAGCCAGTCACGGGCCCGCCTGAATTACTGTAGCCCCTTGCGAGGGCGCCGGAAAAGGACAGTTAACTGGATATCGGATTGCCGGCGAGTCCGATGCCATCCGTGCGAGGGTGTCTTATGCGGACTCGTCCGGCTTTCGCTGATCGGTAGCCACCTGCTCACGGTCGGCGGCATGCTCTCCGGCGATGAGCCGTTCGTCAGCGGCCGGGCCGCAGGAATCGGCGCGGTGTCCCCGTCGGCGACTTGCCGTAGCATCCCGGTGGCGAGATCGTCCAGTACAGGCAACGTCCCTAGTGCACCGCCGTCGTCGAGTGCCCCCATCAGGTCTTCCTCTGGCCAGGGCGTGGCGCCGAGCGCGTCAAGGGCGGCCAGCGCCGGGTCCAGTTTCTCGTACAGGAACAGCACCGAGGAACCCCCGGCCTGGGTCACGGCGGCGCGCAGGGCTTCGGCGGGCCCCTCAGCCGCGGTTACCCGGACGCCAGGGCGGATCGCGCGCATCGCGGCGGAGATCAGCGCGCGCATCTCGCCGGGCTTCCGGCCGCGCCGGTCCTCGTCCTCATAGACGACCACGGTGCCGAAGTGGGACGCGATGGCCCGCGCCGACTCGGCGACCAGGTCGTCGCGGCGGTCACCGGGCAGTGTGATCGCGGCCACCGGCTCGCCAGGCCAGACCGCGGCCATCATCTGGCCGGTGGCATGCAGGGCGGCCGCGTTGTGGCCGTAGTCGACCAGTACCGGGGCGGCCGCCGCGGCCGCCGACGGGCCGGCCGCCACGGCGTAGACGTTGCCGCGGCCCGGGTTGACCGCGCCCGGGGTGAAGGTGCCGAGCGCCTCCCTGATGTCCTTGATCGTCACCCCGGCCGCGCGGCACGCGGCCACCGCGGCCAGGGCGTTAGCGACGACATGGCGGGCCCGGCCGCCGAAGGCACCGGGCAGCTCGGCCAGGTTCATGACGACCCGCTGCAAACCGCCGGCCGTCTCGATGAGCTGGTCGTCGCAGATCTCGTAACAGTGGCCGCCCGACCGCTTGTGGCGGTCCAGCACCGGGTTGCCGGGTGTCGCGCTGAAGAACCGGATCACCGGGTCATTGCGGCGGACCGCGGGCCGGGTCGCGAGCCCGGCGGACGCCTGGTCGGCAGCGTTCAGCACCACGCTGCCGCCTGCCCGCAGCCGCTCCGCGACCAGGGCCTTGACGTCGGTCAGCTCGTCGAGGTCGTCGATCCCCTGGTCGCCCAGGTGATCGGCGGTGATGTTCGTGACGACGGCGACGTCGGCCTGGTCGTAACCGAGGCCACCCCGGATGATGCCGCCCCTGGCCGTCTCCAGCACCGCGGCCTCGACGGTCGTGTCGTCCAGCACCAGCTCGGCCGAGAGCGGTCCTGATGCGTCGGCCTCCAGGACGCAGCGGGCGCCGATGAACACGCCGTCGGTGCACGACATGCCGGGCCGCAGCCCGGCCTGCCTGAGCACATGCGCGATCATGCGCACCGTGGTGGTCTTGCCATTCGTGCCGGTGACCGAGATAACCGGGATGCGGGAGTTCGCCCCGGGCGGGAAGAGCCGGTCGACCACGGCCTCGGCGACCGGCCGGGCCGTGCCCTCGGCCGGGGCCAGGTGCATGCGCAAGCCGGGACAGGCATTGATCTCCAGGACCGCGGCGGCCTGCCGCCAGGGCTTGCCCGCGGGGCCGTGCCCGCCGGGCTGGGGGGGGTCGGGCAGGGGAGTGGCGAACAACG
>JBPCKO010000377.1:0-19793 GCA_051004215.1 Streptosporangiaceae bacterium
CGGCGGGGCCGCGTCGGCCGGGTCGATGTGGACCGACCTGCGGGTCGTCGGCGAATCCGGGTCGACCAACGAAGACGTGCTGAAGCTAGCGGCCGACGGCGCACAAGAGGGGCTGGTGCTGGCGGCCGAGTGGCAGACCGCGGGCCGGGGCCGGCAGGGCCGGGTCTGGCAGAGCGGGCCGACCGGCGCGCTGACCTTCTCGGTGCTGCTGCGGCCCGGCCCGGTGCCGCAGCCGGCCAGAGGCTGGGTCCCGCTGCTCACCGGGGTCGCGGTGGCGGCCGCGGTCCGCGCGGCGACGGGCGTCGACGCCCCGCTGAAGTGGCCCAACGACGTGCTGGCGGCCGGCCGGAAGCTGGCCGGCATCCTGGCCGAGCAGTCCGGTGACGCGATCGTGGTCGGCACCGGCGTCAACGTCCTGGGCGGCGCCCGGCTGCCCGCCCCGACGGCGACCTCCCTGCAGGACAGCGGGGCCGGGCCCGGCGACCGGACCGGCCTGCTCGCGGAGATCCTGGGCCAGCTCGCCGGCCGGTACCAGCGCTGGTGCGCGGCCGGAGGCGACGCCGAGGCCTGCGGGCTCCGCTCCGAGTACCTCGGGTTGTGCGCGACCATCGGCCGGCCGGTGCGGGTGCTGCTGCCGGCCGACCGGGTGCTGACCGGGACGGCGGCCGGCGTCGACAGCGCAGGCCAGCTGCTGGTCCGCACCGGTGCCGGCCTGCAGACCGCGGTCAGCGCGGGTGACGTGATCCACGTTCGCTGAGCCGGGACGCAATCCGGCATCGCCGGTCACGACTTACCACAATGCGCCCTCGGCTGTCATCATGGAATCTGTGACCGCTGACCTGACCCAAGGCGAGCAGCTTGTGCTCCGGCTGCATCCGCACGGAAAGACGATGGCCAGGCCGTTGTTCCTGCTGCTGCTCATCGTCGCGGGGGCGATTGCCGTGATCGTGCTCCTGCCGGCGAGCGCCGGGAGCATGGTCCGGCTGGTCGTCGGCGTCCTCGCGCTGCTGCTGGCGGTGGCCACGTTCGGCCTGCCGTTCCTGCGCTGGCGCACGACCGTCTACGAGATCACCACCCGGCGGCTGCGGCTGCGGGAAGGGATCCTGACCCGCTCCGGCCGCGACTTCCCGCTGAACCGGATCAGCGACGTCTCGTTCTCCCAGGGCCTGCTGGACCGGCTGTTCGGCTGCGGCCAGCTCATCGTGGAGTCGCCGGGCGAGGCCGGGCAGCTGACCTTGTCCGAGATCCCCGAGGTCCGGAAGGTCCAGGCGGCCCTATTCCAGCTCGTCGGGGACGAGGAGGCCAGGTCGGGCCGGGTCGGCCAGCCCGGCGACGGCACCTGAGCACGGCTGCGCGGCCGCGCGCGGCCGGCCCGGGCTAGCCTGGCAGTCATGAGCACCGGCGGCGCGCGGCTGATGGCCGGGACGGACCCGCCCCGCGGCGTCGCCGAGGTGCGGCTCGGCCGTCCGGCCGCCATGAACGCGCTGGACACGGCCACGCTGACCGAGCTGACCTTGCACTTCGCCGCGCTGGCGGCCGACGGGGCGGTCCGCGCGGTCGTGCTGTCGGCGGACGGCGAGCGGGCGTTCTGCGCGGGAGCGGACCTGAAGGAGCGCGCCGCGATGAGCGACGCGCAGATCATGGCTCAGCGGCCGGCGTTCAGGGCCGCGTTCGGCGCCCTGCTGGCGCTGCCCCAGCCGGTCATCGCCGCGGTCCACGGGTTCGCCCTGGGCGGCGGTTGCGAGCTGGCGCTGAGCTGCGACGTGATCGTCGCCGACGAGACCGCCGTGTTCGGGCTGCCCGAGGCGTCGGTCGGGCTGGTGCCCGGCTGCGGCGGCACCCAGTTGCTGGCCCGGCGAGTCGGGCCCGGCCTGGCCGCCGAGCTGATCTTCACCGGCCGGCCCGTCAACGCGGCCGAGGCCGTCGGGATCGGCCTGGCCGACTGGCTCGTGCCAGCCGGCGCCGCGAGGACGAGCGCGCGGGAACTGGCCGGGCTGATCGCGGCGAATTCGCCGGTCGCCGTGCGGGCGGCGAAGCGCGCCCTGCGCAACGGTGCCGACCTGCCGCTGGCCGCCGCGCTCGACATTGAGGACGCAGCCTGGCGGACCGCGGCGGCGTCCGCCGACCGGCGCGAAGGGATCGCCGCCTTCGCGGAGAAGCGCCGCCCGGCCTGGCCCTCGGCAGGCGAGCCGGCCGCCGCCGCGGCCGGACCGGCGAGGCCCGCACGTTCGTCCGGGACCCGATCGACGACGGAGGGGAGCGAGCGGGGTGAGTGATCTTCCGGCCGAGATCTCGCTGCGCGAGGTCGGCCCGCGCGACGGGCTGCAGAACGAGGACCCGGTGCCGACCCAGGCCAAGATCGAGCTGATCGACCGGCTGTCCCGGACCGGCGTGGGCCGGATCGAGGCCGTGTCGTTCGTCCGGCCGGAGGCGATCCCGCAGATGGCCGACGCCGACGAGGTCTGGAAGGGCATCGACCGGGCGGCGGGCGTACGCTACTCCGCCCTGGTGCCGAATCTGCGCGGCGCGCGCCGGGCCCTGGACGCGGGGCTGGCCGAGATCGAGGCGGTAGTGTCCGCGTCCGACACGCACAACCGTAAGAACGTGCGCCGGTCGACCGAGGACTCGCTGGACGACATCGCGGCGATCATCGACGAGGCGCACCAGCGCGGGGTGCCGTGCCAGGTGATCATCTCGGCCGCCTGGGGCTGCCCGTATGAGGGCGATGTGCCGGTCAGCCGGGTCGTACAGGTGGCCGGCCGGGCCGTCGCCGACGGCGCCGACTCCATCTCGTTCGGCGACACCACCGGAATGGCGACGCCTGGCCGGGTGCAGTCGCTGGTCGGGGAGTTCCGCGCCGCCTATCCGGACGCGTCGCTGAACCTGCACTTCCACAACACCCGCGGCACGGGGCTGGCGAACGTGCTCGCGGCACTTGAGCTGGGCGTCACCGACTTCGACGCGTCGGTGGGCGGCCTCGGCGGCTGCCCGTACGCGCCGGGAGCGACCGGCAACATCGCGACCGAGGAACTCGTGCACATGGTGCAGGACATGGGCATCGGCACCGGGGTTGACCTGGAGGCCATGATCGAGGCGGCCGCGGACGCGGAGCGGATCGTCGGCCGCACGCTGCCATCCCAGGTGCTCCGGGCCGGCCCGCGGACCAGGACAATCCCGGCCTGAGCCGTCCGCCGGTCAGGCGGGTGCGCCGAGTGCGGCCATGAACTCGGACGGGTCGGCTGCGAACGCCACCATCCAGTGCGGCACCAGCCGGTAGTACACGACGTCGCCCCAGCTCAGCGGGGAGCTGCCGTAGTAGTCGGTCATGTACTGCAGCAGCGCCGGCCAGTCCTGATCGCCGGGGCGGCCGGCCGGGTTCATCGGCTCGGCCGCTCCGTGCGTGAACACGCCGATGTCCTCGCCGCGCAGGTAGGCGACGCTGACCGCGGGCCGGGCGGCGAGGTGCGTGGCCTTGGCCGCGCCGCGGGCCGTGCTGAAGTACCAGCGGCCGTGCAGGAAGTGACCGTCGACGGCGCTGGTCCGCGGCTCGCCCGACGCCGTGACGGTGGCGATCGCGAGCGTGCACATGCCCCGGCAGGCCAGGCTCAGCTGGCCGGCGGTCAGCGTGCGCTCGCCGGGCCTGATGATCGACCGCAGGTGCCCGGTCGCCCGCGACAGCGACGCGTCCAGGAGCCTCTGGAGGGCCGCGAGCTCCGCGTCGGTCTCGAACATGACTCCACCTTGCCGCATGACGGCTGGCGCGAGCCGTCCGGCCCGCCAGGAGCGCGGAAGCCGTTCCGCGCCGGCCGTGTTCAGGCTTCCGTGATCATGGAACCGGGCCAGGCGCAGGGCCGGAGGCCGGAACCGGCCGCTGGCCGGGGGCGAGCGGCTGGGTACGCTCTCGACCGTGAGCGACGCCCAGACGCAGCCAGCCGCCGGCCAGGCCAGTCCCGGGTCAGGCGCGGCCCAGCACGAGGACCTGCCCGCGATCAGGGACGGGATCAGCCAAGGCGGGGCGCCGCGGTATCACGAGGCCGCGGCCCGGGCGGGCAAGCTGTTCGCCAGGGACCGGATCGCGCTCCTGACCGACGACGGCAGCTTCGCCGAGGACGGCGTGTTCGCGAACGCGGCGGCCCGCGACCTCCCGGCCGACGGCGTGATCACCGGCACGGCGACGGTCGGCGGGCGGCCCGTCGCGCTGATGGCCAACGACTCCACGGTCAAGGCCGGCTCGTGGGGCGCGCGGACGGTCGAGAAGATCATCAGGGTCATCGAGAAGGCGTACTCGGCCGGACTGCCGATGATCTACCTGGTCGACTCGGCCGGGGCGAGGATCACCGACCAGGTCGAGATGTTCCCCGGCCGCCGCGGGGCCGGCAAGATCTTCCACACCCAGGTCCGCGCCTCCGGCTCGATCCCGCAGGTCTGCGCGCTGTTCGGGCCGTCGGCGGCCGGCGGCGCGTACATCCCCGCGTTCTGCGACTACGTCGCGATGGTGGACGGCAATGCCTCGATGTACCTGGGCAGCCCGCGCATGGTCGAGATGGTGGTCCGCGAGCAGACCACGCTGGAGGCCATGGGCGGCGCCCGGATGCACTGCACCGTGTCCGGCTGCGGCCACCACCTGGCGCCGACCGAGCAGGACGCCATCGAGGCGGTCCGGCGCTACCTGTCCTACCTGCCGGGGAACTGGCGGCAGCGCCCGCCGTCGGCCGGGCCGGCCGATCCCGACCCGGTTGACCTGCGCACCCTCGTCCCGGTCAGCGAGCGGCAGGCCTTCGACATGCGGCGGTACGTCCGCGGCCTGGTCGACTCGGGCTCGCTGTTCGAGATCCACGAGCTCTGGGCCAGGGAACTGGTCACCGGCTTCGCCCGCCTGGACGGCCAGGTGATCGGCGTGGTCGCGAACAACCCGATGTTCAAGGGCGGCGTGCTGTTCGTCGACTCAGCCGACAAGGCGGCCAGGTTCATCCAGCTGTGCGACGCGTTCAGCGTGCCGCTGCTGTTCCTGGCCGACGTGCCCGGGTTCATGGTCGGGACGGCGGTGGAAAAGCAGGGCATCATCCGGCACGGCGCGAAGATGATCAGCGCCGTGTCCGAGGCGACGGTGCCGAAGATCTGCGTGGTCGTGCGCAAGGCCTACGGCGCGGGCCTGTACGCGATGGCCGGCCCGGGCTTCGAGCCGGACGCCACGCTGGCCCTGCCGACCGCGAAGATCGCGGTGATGGGGGCCGAGGCCGCGGTCAACGCCGTCTATTACAACAAGCTGGCCGCGATCGCCAACCCGGAAGAACGGCAGGAACAGGTCGAACAGCTGCGCGCGGCTTATGAGGCGGACATCGACATCCTCCGGCTGGCGGGCGAACTCGTCGTCGACGACGTCGTCGAGCCGGAGGACCTGCGGGCCGACCTGATCCGCCGGTTCGCCGCCGCGGCCGGCAAGGACCGCTCGTTCTCCCGCCGCCGCCACGGCGTCACCCCGGTCTGACCGGCGCGGCGCCGGACCCGCCCGGCCCGCCGTTCCGGTCGCAGATCGCCGTCCCGCCCGCTGCCCCGAATATGGACATAGTCTGCTTGAACGTGATCAGCACGGGCGAGTTGTGGCGAAAAAGAAATAACATTCCTCTCGTACTGCCGAGCGGACCTTAATGGCGACTTCGGTTCCAGGGCGAGGATGTCGGCTTGACCAAATAGTTGCCTGAGCTGCGGTGCGTCGCGGCAGGTTGCCTTCCCTTGACCGGCTTAGCATCTTCGCCATGACTAATGTATTGCTTGCGGAAGACGACCCGTCTATTTCCGAGCCGCTCGCCCGCGCATTGCGGCGGGAGGGATATGAGGTCGGAGTTTCTGCCGACGGGCCGGGAACCTTCGAGGTCGCGAAAGCCGGCGGCATTGACCTGATCGTGCTCGACATCGGGCTGCCGCGGATGGACGGTCTCGAGGTCTGCCGCCGGCTGCGGCTGGCCGGGCAGGACACTCCGGTGCTGATCCTGACCGCCCGGGCCGAGGAGGTGGACACGGTCATCGGCCTGGACGCGGGCGCGGACGACTACGTGACCAAGCCGTTCCGGCTCGCCGAGTTCCTGGCCAGGGTGCGGGCGCTGCTGCGCCGGGGCGCCTCGCCGACCCAGGTCGTGCAGGGCGTGCGGATCGACAGCGACGCGCGCCGGGCGTGGCTGGGCGACGCCGAGCTGGACCTGACGTCGAAGGAGTTCGACCTGCTGCACCTGCTGGTGGCCGAGGCGGGCAAGGTTGTGACCAGGGATCAGATCATGCGCCAGGTCTGGGACAGCAAGTGGTGGGGCTCGACCAAGACGCTGGACATGCACGTGTCGTGGTTGCGCCGCAAACTCGGCGACGACGCCCACCACCCGCACTTCATTACCACCGTGCGGGGCGTCGGATTCAGGTTCGAACGCGGAGACTGACCGTAATGCAGCGTCGTCTGCTGACGTCGATGTTCGGCGTCGCGATCGTCTCGGTCCTGGTATTCGGGGCCGGGATCGAGGTGGTGGCGGTCACCGGCCGGTCCGGGTCGCACCCGCTGCGGCTGTCGCCGCTTCAGGCCGGCCTGGTCGGGGTGATCGCCCTGGTCGTGGCGGCCGGCCTGACGATGGCCCAGGCCAGGCGGCTGGCCCGGCCGGTGCAGGACCTAGCCAGGGCGGCGGACCGGATCGGCTCGGGGGACGCGCGACCGGTCGGCCGCCGGTACGGCATCGGCGAGCTGGACCGGGTCGCCGAGGGACTGGACAACGCGGCTCAGCGGGTCACCGACCTGATCTCGGCCGAGCAGGACCTCGCCGTGGACGCCTCGCACCAGCTCCGCACGCCGCTGACCGCCCTGTCGATGCGGCTGGAGGAGATGGTGGCCGCGGCCGATGACCCTGACGTGGTAAGGGAGGAAGGCACCGCGGCCCTCGCCCAGACCGACCGGCTCGGCCACGTCATCGGCCAGCTGCTCGGCCGGGCCCGCCGGTCGTCGTCCGGCGCGCCCCGGCTGTCCAGCATCGACGACATCATCGCCCAGCAGCTGACCGAGTGGGAGCCCGCGTTCCGGGCCGTGAGCCGGCGGCTGGAGGTGACCGGGGACAAGGGGCTGCAGGCCTATGTCAGCGCGGGCGGCGTCTCCCAGGTCGTGGCGACGCTGCTGGACAACGCGCTGGCGCACGGGGAGGGGACGGTCAGCATCAGGACCTCGCAAACCCCGCGCTCGGTCGTGATCGAGGTCAAGGACGAGGGCAAGGGCGTGCCGTCCGACCTCGTGCACCGGATCTTCGAGCGGAGCGTGAGCGGGGCCGGCGGGACCGGCCTCGGCCTGGCCCTGGCCAAGTCGGTGGCGTCGTCCGACGGCGGCCAGCTCGTGCTGGTCAGGCCGCGGCCCGCAACGTTCGCGGTGATCTTCCCGCAGCCCGTCGTCGAGCCGCTGGACGAGCCGGTGGTGGCCGGCCCGGCATAAGCGCCGTGACCTCGTTAGGCTACGGCGGTGGGCGTTGTGCGGCAGGCTGCGGCCGGTAAGCAGGACGAGCCCACCGGGCCGCCAGCGGTCGGGATGATCGGCGGCGGCCAGCTGGCCAGGATGACGGCCCAGGCGGCCATCGGGCTTGGCATCGACTTCCGCGTGCTGGCCGATACCGCGCAGGACAGCGCGGCCCAGGTCTGCGCGGCGAACACGATCGGCGACTACCACTCGGCGGCGGACGTGCTGGGCTTCGGCGCGGGCTGCGACGTGGTGACGTTCGATCACGAGCACGTGCCGGCCGATCACCTGACCGCGCTGGAGGATCTCACCGCGGTCCGGCCAGGCCGCCAGGCCCTGCGGTTCGCCCAGGACAAGCGCGCGATGCGAGACCGGCTCAGCGCCAGCGAGCAGGTCGGGGCACTGGGCGTGCGCTGCCCGCGCTACCAGCCGGTGTCAGGCCCTGACGATGTCGCCGCGTTCGCCGCGGCCGTGGGTGGCTGGCCGGTGGTGCTGAAGGCGACGTCGGGCGGCTATGACGGCCGGGGGGTGTGGATCTGCGACGGCGAGGCTGCCGTCGCCGAGGTGCTCGGGCACGGCATCGGCCTGATCGCGGAAGAGTACGTGCCGTTCGATCGGGAGCTGGCCGTGCTGGTCGCCCGCTCGCCGAAGGGGCAAGGGGCGGCCTACCCGGTCGTGCAGACCGTGCAGCAGGACGGGATCTGCCGCGAGGTGATCGCGCCCGCACCGGGCCTGGACCCGGAGCTGGCGGTTCTCGCCCAGCGGCTGGGCCTGACCATCGCGGGCGAGCTCGGCGTGACCGGGCTGCTGGCCGTCGAGTTGTTCGAGTCAGGCGGCGAGCTGCTCATCAACGAGCTCGCGATGCGCCCGCACAACTGCGGGCACTGGACCATCGATGGGGCCAGCACGTCCCAGTTCGAGCAACACCTGCGGGCCGTGCTCGACCTGCCGCTCGGAGCGCCGGCCGCGACCCGCCCGGTCGCGGTGATGGTCAATGTGCTCGGCGGTGCGGACCCCGACCTGTACGGGCGGCTCGTGCACGTGATGGCGGCTGACCCCGGGGTAAAGGTGCATCTGTACGGCAAGGCGGTCCGCCCTGGCCGCAAGGTCGGCCACGTCACCGTGGCGGGCGCGGACATCCGGGGGCTGCGGGACCGGGCCTGGCGGGCGGCGAACTTCCTCAGTCACGGGGCCGAGGAATGACCTGCCGCGGGGGAGGGAGCGGGCGATGAACGGGCAGCCGGTGGTCGGCGTGGTCATGGGCAGCGACTCGGACTGGCCCGTGATGCAGGCGGCGGCGGTGGCGCTCGACGAGTTCGGCGTCCCCTACGAGGCCGACGTCGTCTCGGCCCACCGGATGCCGCACGAGATGATCGGCTACGGAGGCGCCGCGGCCGCCCACGGCCTGAAGGTGCTCATCGCCGGCGCCGGCGGCGCCGCGCACCTGCCCGGGATGCTCGCCTCGGTGACGCCGCTGCCGGTGATCGGGGTGCCGGTGCCGCTCGCGCACCTGGACGGGCTGGACTCGCTGCTGTCGATGGTGCAGATGCCGGCCGGGATCCCGGTGGCGACGGTTGCCGTCGGCGGCGCTCGCAATGCCGGCCTGCTGGCCGTCCGGATCCTGGCCGTGTCCGATCCCGCGCTGCAGCAGAAGGTCGCCGATTTCGCCGATCAGCTCCGGGTGACGGCCCAGGCCAAGGGGGCCGCGCTGCGCTCGAAGCTGGCCGGCGGCGGGTGATCCGGATCGGCTCGGTCGCCCGCTGGACTGGCCCGCATGTTTCCGGGAGGGGCTCAGCCGTCTAGCGGCTCGCAGATCAAGCCCCACGGACGGTCGTTTACCCTGGTCAGCACCACGGTGGCGGCACCCGGGCCGCACAGGCCGAGGCGCCGGTGGATCTGCACGACGTCGCCGGCCAGGCCCCGGCGGCGGATGTCGGCCGCGCCGATGCCGAGTTCGTACAGCCGCCGCGCGAATCGCTTCTCGTGCCAGGGCGCGGACTCGATCACCCGCAGCGTGCGGCCGAACGGCGTGGTGACCGGCTCGTCGGCGGACAAGAACGCGATCATCGGATCGATCTGCCAGGTCCCGGTGCGCCAGGCCAGTTCCGCGACCAGCCCGGCCCTGGTGACCGCCGGGTTCGGGTCGATCAGGTAACCGCCGGGCAGCCGGACCGGCACGGGCCCCGGCCGGCCGGTCGGCGGCGACTCGGTCAGCGTGTACGTGACCGGCGGTGCGGCAGTTCCGTCGGCCGCCTTCCCGCCGTCGACGTTTCCGCCGGCTGGGTTCCCGCCGGCCGCGTTCCCGGCCGCCGCTGCCGGCGGCGCCGCGATCACGGTCGCCCGGCGGGCGGCCCCGTCCGTGGCCAGAGCGGGCGCCCACAGCAGCGCCTCCTTGAGGTCGCGGCCGACGGCGACGAACTCGGCCTCCCAGCCCGGCGGAACCAGGTCCCGGCGCAGGCCAGGGGCGGCCTTGATGCCAGTCCGGGGCACTACTCCGGCCAGCGCGAGGCACCAGCGGAGCGGCGGCCGGTACTCCCCGGCCCGCAGCCGCCCGGCCGTATCCCGGCGGGCCGGGTCGATGAAGATGGCGTCGAACGCCCCGACCGGGAACTGGGTCACGTCGGCCTGGACCAATCCGGCCCGGGTGCCCGGAGCCCAGACCGCGATATTGTGCCGCGCGAACTCCAGGCTCCCCGCGTCCAGGTCCACCCCAACCACGCCTTCGCAGCCACCCCCGCCTCCGCCCGCGCCGGCCAGGGCGGTCAGGTTGCCGCCGATACCGCAGCACAGGTCGGCGACGTACGCCGCTCCGGCGAAGCGGCTGGCCGCGTGCGCGGCGGTCAGCTCGGAGGAGGCCTGCTCAAGCCCGGCCCTGGTGAACAGCATCTGCCCGGCCTGCGCGAACTTCGCCCGCGCCGCCGTTCGCAGCGCCTGCTGGGTCAGCGCCGCCGCGACCAGGTCGGGCGGGAACTCGCGGCGTAGCCGGGCGGACAGCGCCAGCGCGTGCTGCTCGCTGACGTCCACCCCGGCCAGCCGGTCCAGCAGTTCCCGGCCGGCGGGCGACAACAGCGCACTGCCCACCGTGGTCACCCCCAGCGGTCCGCGTATCTGGCGAGCCGGCCGCCGCCGGCCCGGGCACCCACAGTAGGCGCACCCCCTCCCGGCCGCCGCCCGGCTCCGCCCCGAGGCTGGCGTCGGCGAGGCGCCGGGGAGGGCGCCGGGGCGCACGCCCGGGAGGGCGCCGGCGAGGGCGGATGACCCCCGCGGCAGCCCGGCTACGATCGCAACATGAGCTCTGACTTCACCGCCTTTGCCCTGTCCGAGGAGCACGAAGCGCTCCGCGACTCGGTCCGCCAGCTGGCCGAGGACAAGATCGCGCCGTATGCGGCCGAGGTCGACGAGCAGGCGCGGTATCCGCAGGAGGCGCACGACGCGCTGGTCAAGGCCGACCTGCAGGCGGTGCACATTCCCGAGGCCTACGGAGGTGCTGGCGCGGACGCGATCGCGACCGTGATTGTGATCGAGGAGGTCGCCAGGGCCTGCGCCTCCAGCTCGCTGATCCCGGCCGTGAACAAGCTGGGCACCGTCCCGCTGCTGCTCGCGGCCAGCGAGGAGGTCAAGCAGCGGTACCTGCCGCCGGTCGCGCGCGGCGAGGCGATGTTCTCCTATGCGCTGTCCGAGCCCGAGGCCGGGTCGGACGCCGCGGCGATGCGGACCCGCGCAGTCCGCGACGGCGACTCCTATGTCCTGAACGGCACCAAGCGCTGGATCACCAACGCCGGGGTATCGACGTTCTACACGGTCATGGCCGTGACCGACCCGGAGGCCGGGGTGAGCGGCATCTCCGCGTTCGTGGTGGAAAAGGACGATCCTGGCTTCAGTTTCGGCGCCCCGGAGCGCAAGCTCGGCATCAAGGGCTCGCCGACCAGGGAGCTGTACTTCGACAACACGCGGATCCCGGCTGACCGGCTAGTCGGCGAGGACGGTTCCGGATTCAGGACCGCGCTCGCGACCCTGGACCACACCAGGGTCACGATCGCGGCTCAGGCGCTCGGGATCGCGCAGGGCGCCCTGGACTACGCGGCCGGTTACGTCCGCGAGCGCAGGCAGTTCGGCAAGGCGATTGCCGAGTTCCAGGGCATTCAGTTCATGCTGGCCGACATGGCCATGAAAGTGGAGGCGGCCCGGCAGCTCACCTATGCGGCCGCGGCCAGGTCCGAGCGGGCGATGGAGGGAGCGAAAGTTCCCGACCTGACCTTTGTGTCCTCGGCCTGCAAGTGCTTCGCCTCCGATGTGGCCATGGAGGTGACCACCGACGCGGTGCAACTGCTCGGCGGCTACGGGTACGTGCACGACTACCCGGTCGAGCGGATGATGCGGGACGCCAAGATCACCCAGATCTATGAGGGCACCAACCAGATCCAGCGGATGGTTATGGCTAGGCAGATCCTGAAATAACCCGGTCCGGGCATAGGACCGGCCAGGCCGCCCGGGGGGGATAGGCGACCTGGCCGGTCGGAGGGGAGGGAACGTCTAGCGGGGGTAGTCCTCCTCGTAGGTGACCTCGTCCCGGGTGTAGGTGCCGGGCGCGCGGCTGACCCGCGGCGGGTAGGCCTGCGGATCTGCCGAGGTATTACGGCGGTACGTCGTGCGGCGGCCCTGGGCCCAGGGCGCCCACACGACGAACCACAAGACAAGCCCGAGCACGCCAACGCCCATCAGGATGTCCCCGATGATGTTCAGGTACACGCCATGGGTGACAGAGACGGCGAGGGCGAACCTCAGTATTGCGCCCACCGCTATCAGGGCAAGCGCCGCGCCGATCCTCATGGTCGCTCCTCCAGGGAGTCAGGATGCAGGTTGCGGGCCGCAGCTTCCCGGACCTCAGGGCCTCAAACACCGGGGCCCGAATGCGCACTCACCGACCGGCATGATGGAACCCATGACTCAGGGCCCCGCCGGTCAGGTCGCGATCCCGGGATTCGCCGACCACCACGCGCATCTGCTGAAGGAGTACGGCGGTGTCCCGTTCGCCTGGCAGGGCGGCACAGTGCGCGAATTCCACGAGCGGGTGCACCGGTCGGGCAGTACGCCGATGGACGTCGCCGAGCCGGCCTGCGCCGAGCCGCTCGATCAGCTCGCGGCCCGGCTGGTGCACGGCCTGAGCAGGGCCGCGGCGGCCGGGCTGACCGAGGTCACCGAGATGGGCATGCGGCAGTGGTGGTACCTGGACGCGCTGGAACGGGCTGCCCGGTCGGGGCGGCTGCCGGCCAGGGTCCGCATCTACCTGGCGAGCGGCCTGGCCGAGAACACCAATGCGGCGGAACTCCACTACCGCCGGGCTGCCTGCGGAGACTACCTCCGGCTGGAGGGGATCAAATTCTACGCCGACGGCTGGCTGGTGCCGCGGACCTGCGCGGTGTGCGCGACCTTCGCCGATGAGCCGTCCGGTGGCATCTTGTTCCAGGACTCAGGCACGCTGGCCAGGCGGATCGAGCCGTTCGCGGCGGCCGGATGGCGGATCGCGACGCACGCGATCGGCGATCGGGCGGTCGAGGCGGTGCTGGATGCCTACGAGAAGGCCTGGGGCGGCGACCGGGCCGCAATCGCCGCGGCCGGCCCGCGGATCGAGCACGGCAGCGTGATCCCCGGCTCGCTGGCCGACCGGATCGCGGACCTGGGCGTGACCGTCTGCATCCAGCCATCGTTCCCGGTCACCGACGCGCTCGAGGTGCCGGCCGCGCTCGGCCGGGACCGGGCCGCCCTGGCCTATCCCTACGCGGCGCTGGCGGCCCGCGGGGTGGTGCTGCTGTCCGGGACGGATTACCCGATCGAGGTGCTCGAACCGCTCGCCGGGCTGGCCCGCCTGGTCAACGGACGGTCGCGACGGCCGGGATTCGACACCGGGCGGACCGCTCCGGCGCACTCCAGGCTGTCGCTCGACCTGGCCCTGCGGATCAGCACCGACCCGGGCTCGGGCCGGACGGTGCTGTCGGCCGACCCGCTCGCGGCCGGTCCCGGCGGCCTGGACGCGATCGAGGTTCTCGGCACCGACCCCGCGCCGTTCCCGCCGGCTAGCCCGGCCGGCTAACACCGCCCGGCTAACACGGCCGGCTAGCCCGCCGTCAGCGTGATGCTCCACGTGCATTCCGAGTCGATCTGCAGGTGGTAGTAGCTGCCCTGCGCGGTGGGGTAGAGCGTCGTCGTCTGGCTGCCCGTGGCGCTGAGGGCGTTCGCGATGCTCTGATAGTCCGAGTTCGCGCTGCCCGGCTTACCGCTGATCATGTCGGCGATGAAGTTTCCCGAGCCGCCGGCTCCCGAGCAGTCGAAATGGTACTTCGCGATCACCGACTGGGTGTTGACCAGGAAAGGCTGGGAGTTGCGGACGCCGTTCCCCGAGAACGTGAGGAGCACCTTGCCCTGGCCCTGCGCGGGTGGCACCTGGCCCGGGGTGACCGTGACCGTCACGGTCGGGGCCGGGTTGGCCAGCGGGTGACCGCCGCCGGACTTGTGCGCCGCGGCCAGCCCGATCCCGACTCCGGCCCCGAGCATCACCAGGGCGCCGACGATCGCCAGGATGACGTTCCTGGCCCGCTGCTGGCCGGGAGCCCCCGGGCCTGGCAACGGACCCTGGTTGCCGCTGAACCCGCTCGGGTAGTACTGCCCGCCCTGGCCAGGAGCCTGCTGGTACTGGCCGGGGTAACCCTGGCCCGGCTGCGGCTGCCCGTATCCGTAGCCGTACCCGCCGGGCGGCGTCTGCCCCTGCTGGCCAGGATCGTTCTGGCCCGGATCGTTCTGGCCCGGCCAGGGTGACCCTGGCGGCGGCTGATACATCGGCCGATAACCTCCGGTCGGGAGTGCACGCGGATCGGACCGGACCGGGCTAACCCGGTCGGCGTGGCCCGTCGCAGGGGGCGCAGCAGCGAGCGCACGCGAATGTCATGAAGAAAGGAGATGCTAGCAGTTATTGACCGATCCGCAGGAGAAACGGCGGCCGGGCTACCGGGGCCATTCAGCGGCGAGCATCGCATAGACGGCAATGTCGCACCATTCACCTCTGAACCATCCGCCTTGCCGGAAATGCCCCTCCAGCTGCAGGCCAAGCCGCTCGCACACCCTGGCCGACGCGGTGTTCCGGGGGTCGAGCCGGGCCCAGGCCCGGTGCATGCCCAGTTCGCCGAACGCCATCGCGAGCAGCTCGCGGCCGGCCTCGGTAACCAGGCCGCGGCCGTGGTAGCCGGGGTGCAGCGCCCAGCCGATCTCGGCCTGGCGGTCGGCCAGCTTCCCGGCCTTGATCAGCACCTCGCCGATCACGGCGCCGTCGTGCTCCATCGCGAGAACCAGCAATCCGTCGTCGGCGTGGATGCCGGTGGCGGCGGCCCGCTCGGTCACCCAGGCCGTCGCCGCGTCCGGCGCGAGCGGTTCGGCGGCGATGAACCGCGCGACATCGGGCCGGCCCCGGTAGGCGAGGACGTCCTGCTCGTCGCCGGCCCGGAAGGGGCGCAGCACCAGCCTGGCTGTCCGCCTGGGCAGGGCCGGCGCGCCTGGCGGCACGGGCGCGGCCGGCGACGGGGTCGGCTCCCCGGCTGGCGGGGTGAGCGTCATCGTGACCGCGCCGAGCGGGCCGGGGCCGCGGTCGATCAGGTCGCGCACGGCGGCGGTGTCCAGGTGATCGGCGACCAGATCGGCCAGGCGGTCCAGCCTGGCCTGCCGGACCGCCTCGAAGCTGATGCGGGCCGCGGTGAAGTCCCGGCCCGCACGCCCGGCGACGTCCGTCAGGTAGGCGCGCCGGAACTCGTCGTTCTCGAGCAGGCCATGCCAGACCGTCCCGGCCACCGGGCCGGCCTGGCAGCCCTCGTCGGCCAGGAACGGCTCCCCGCCGTGCCTGGACACCACGCCGTAGTGGATCTCGTATCCGTGCACTGTCGTCCCGTCGGGCAGCGTCCGCGACGGTCTGGCCAGCACCTTCTGCGGTCCGAACCGGCTCGTGACCGGGAGCAGCCCGAGGCCGCGGACCTCGCCGGCCCGGCTCTCGACCTGGTCCTCGATGACCTCGCCGAGCATCTGGTAACCGCCGCAGATTCCGAGCACCGGCCGGCCGCGGGAAGCGTGCCGCGCGATCGCCGCGTCGATCCCGCGCTCGCGCATCCAGGCCAGATCGGTGACCGTCGCCCTGGTGCCGGGCAGCACGATCAGGTCAGAGTCGGCGAGTTCGGCCGCCTGGGTGACGAAGCGCACCACCACGCCGGGCTCGACCGCGAGCGCGTCGACGTCGGTGTGGTTGCTCATTCTCGGCAGCGCGACCACGCCGACTCGGAGCACGTCCTGGCCGGCCGGCGGCCCGCCGGAGCGGAGCAGGGCCCAGTCGATCGCGTCCTCGGCGTCCACGCCGATGTCGCGGGCGAACGGCAGCACCCCGTACGACGGGCGCCCGGTCAGCCTGGCCAGCGCGGTGAGACCGGGTTCCATCAGGGCTCGGTCGCCGCGGAACTTGTTCACCACGAACCCGGCGATCAGGGCCTGGTCGGCCGGCTCGAGCAGGGCCAGCGTCCCGGCGAACGACGCGAACACCCCGCCCCGGTCGATGTCGCCGACCAGCAGCGACGGCACGCCGGCGGCCCTGGCGAAACCGAGGTTGACGATGTCGGACTGGCGGAGGTTGATCTCGGCCGGGCTGCCCGCCCCCTCGCAGATGACCACGTCGAACCGCCGGGCCAGCCCGGCGAAGGCGTCCAGCACGACGCCCAGCAGTTCGCGCCGGGCATCGGCCCAGTAGCGTTCGGCGTCCCGCTCGCCGACGACCCGGCCGAGCACGATCAGCTGGCTGGTGGTGTCGCTGCCCGGCTTGAGCAGCACCGGGTTCATCGCGGCCTCCGCCTCGGACCAGCACGCCTGCGCCTGGGCCGCCTGGGCCCGGCCGATCTCCGCTCCGGACCTGGTCACGTAGGAGTTCAGCGACATGTTCTGCGCCTTGAACGGCGCTACCCGCACGCCCTGCCTGGCCAGCCAGCGGCACAGGCCGGCCACCACCACGCTCTTGCCCGCGTCCGACGAGGTCCCGGTGATCAGCAGCGCGCCCACGCAGGCCAGGCTAGGCCAGGCCTGCTCGGATGGCTGGCGTGCGGCCCTGGACCTCGGGGTTCCCGGGCGGGCCCATGGAGCGAGCCTGGGCGTCGCCGTAGGGTCGTGCCGTGCCCGCCCTCCCGAGCTACCTGACCATCTCCGAACTGTCGGCCCGCAGCGGCGCCGCCCCGTCCGCGTTGCGCTACTACGAGGATTTCGGCCTGATCGCGGCCGAGCGCACGCCAGGTAATCAGCGCCGGTATGCCCGGTACATGCTGCGCCGGGTCGCGTTCGTCAAGGCCGGACGCCGGCTCGGCCTGACCCTCGGCGAGATCAAGCTGGCGCTCGACCGGCTGCCCGCGGGCAAGGCGCCGACCAGGGCCGAGTGGAGCCGGACGGCGCGCATGTGGCAGGTGCGGATCAGGGACCGGATCACCGAGCTGGAGCGGCTGTCCGACACGCTCGGCAGCTGTATCGGCTGCGGCTGCCTGTCGCTGCGCACGTGCGCGCTGTACAACGCCGAGGACGAGGCGGCCGGGCACGGCGCCGGGGCCCGCTGGCTGCTGGAAGATAGCGGGCGGTCAGAAGTACCTGACCCCGCCTAGAGCCCGACGCCGCACTAGTCAGGGTGCCGGCCTGGCTAGAGGCCGAGGTCGTCGAGCTCCTTGTACAGGTCGGCTCTCGGGTTGGACGGGTCGATGGCCGGGCCCATGCCCGCGGACTTTGTCGTGGCGACCTGGCCGGAGGCCGCCGTCCCCTGGCGGGTGGCGGGGGTGGTGGCCGCCTTGGTCACGCGGGCGGGCCTGGCCGCCTTCGCCTTCCTGTCCCGCAGCAGCCAGCCGGCCACGACGCCGCCGGCTAGGCCGCCGATGTGGGCCTGCCAGCCGATGCCCTGATGCGGCAGCAGGACCGTGAACTGGTAGGCGAAGCACAGCGCCATCACCGCGCCGACCAGCACGTCGATCAGGTGCCGGTCGAACAGGCCGCGCACCATGATGTAGCCGAAGTAGCCGAAGACAACGCCGCTCGCGCCCGCGCCGGGCCCCGCCTCGAAGAACCAGGCCGCGAATCCGCTGGTAAGAATGACGATCACGGACACGGCCGCGAACTTGGCCAGGCCGCGGTAGGCGGCCAGGAACCCGAAGATGAACAGCGGGCCGGAGTTGCCCTCGATGTGGCTCCAGCTGACGTGCAGGAACGGCGCGGTCAGGATGTGCGGCAGCGCGCCGATGTCGCGCGGCATGATGGCGAAGGAGTTGGTCAGGCTGTAGCCGTCGGCGACGTTGGCGATCTGGATCGCCCAGAGCACGACCAGGATGCCGACCATCACGAACAGCGCCTTGCGCGCGTTCGCGAGCACGGTCTGGGGGTCGCCGATATCGGCCGACCAGGAGCGCCGGGTCCGGGCGGTCGCCTGGCCGCCCGGCTTGGCTGGTTCCTTGCTCATCGCCTGTCCGTCATGCCGGTGGGTGCCTGCCTGGCCGGGGTCCGGCCGGCTGGCTGGGCCTGCTTGCCACGCTAGCCGCAAGCCGGCGGCCAGGGTAGTGCCGGCGTGTCGCACGGGCCGCCAGCGATGTTGCCCGTTCAACTTGTGGCTACAGCTCGGTAATGGTTACACCGTGTGATCGTTACGATACTGGCAGCCGATCCGTGATCGGGCCGACACAATTTCCTTGCTCAACACCCCAACTTTTTCTACGGAAACGCTTGGTCGGCTCCGTCACTTCTGGCAACGTAGTGCGGCGACGGAGTTGGCTCCTTGTTTCGGCGGTTCTGCCCCGTAATCGGCGGCCGCATGGGGTCGCCTCAACTTGTTACGACTCGCTGCCTTAGCCGCAGCGGTCGTGCGTGCCCGGCGGCTTGTCCGGCGCGCGTGGCCCACGGAAGGACGGCATTGTCACAGCACCGCAGGCGCGCGGCCAGCAAACGCAAGCCGCGCAGGAGTGTTCGTGCCTTTCTGCTCACCACCGTCCTTGCCGCGATCTTCGTCGCGGGCGGAGCCAGGTACGTGATCGGCCAGTTCTCCGTCCAGGCGGCCAACCCCCTCGCTGACGCGCTGACCGCGATCCCGGCCAGCAAGCAGGGTGCCCAGCTTGCGCACCAGCGCCAGCACATGATCTTGATGGCCGCGGCGACCAAGAGTTTCAAGGTCGTCGGCAAGCCGAAAGTAGCCAAGCTTCCGCCGCCCCCGCCGCCGGCCTCCACCGGCATCCCGAGCACCGGCGGCGGCACCGCCTACGTGCCGATCCCGAGCCCGGGCACGGCTCAGCACATCGCGTACGGGATGCTGGCATCGTTCGGATTCAGCACCAGTCAGTTCAGCTGCCTCAACGACATCTGGAGTCGGGAGAGCGGCTGGAGCGTCACGGCCGCGAACGCCAGCGGCGCCTACGGCATCCCGCAGGCCCTGCCCGGCTCGAAGATGGCCAGCGCCGGTCCCAACTGGCAGACGAGCGCCACCACGCAGATCAGCTGGGGTCTCGGCTATATCAAGGAACGCTACGGGTCGCCCTGCAATGCCTGGGCGTTCTGGCAAGGGCACAGCTGGTACTAGGCAGCTGGGGTACGACACCCTTTTACCTGGCGATACTTCGGAGCGTAGGATTCAGTAACTCATAGTCACTGAAGCGTGTGATCTTTGTCATAGCCTGAGAACGGGTGCTCAGGACACGGGCATTCGCTGGCCTGCGGCATGGTTGATGGCTGACCGCACCCCGCATGCGTGGCGTTCTTGCCTCCTTAACTCCCTGGTCGCCTTGTCCTCGCGACGCGCCCGCATGCCGCTGCCCGCGCCGGCCATCCGGCTGCCGGCGGCGTTCCGGGTGAATACATCCGGCGCATCTGACCCGCGCCCGAGCGAAGGCACCCCTTGTCCCGCCGACGTCCCCTGCACGCCAAACCGTCCAGAAACCTCGTGTACACCGCCGCCGGCTCGGTTGCGGTCGCGTCGGTCGCGGCCACCGTCATCGCGGCTGGCCCGGCGCTGTTCAGCCCGGGCCAGGCCGGCGGCCGATCACTGAGCTCAAGCACCGACCTGGCCCTGGCCACCGGCCGCGGCGGGCCGGACCCGGCCCGCCAGCCGGATGCGGGCGGGCGGTCGCAGGGCCCGGACAACCCGGCCCTGGTCGCCAGGAAGGCGCTGTCCGAGCGGTATTACCTGTCCGTGCGGGCCGAGCGGCGGGCTGGCGCCCGACGCGCCGCGGCCCGCCAGGTAGCCGAGCTGGCAACCCGGCAACACCACCAGGCGGCTCAG
>JBPCKO010000378.1:0-2532 GCA_051004215.1 Streptosporangiaceae bacterium
GCACCGGGCTGGCCGGCACCGGGCTGACCAGGACCGGGCTGACCGGCACCGGGCTGGCCAGGCCCGGGCCCCGCCGCCAGCAGCGGGGCGATCCCGGCCGGGCCGCACACGGTGACCGGCAGGCCGGCCGCGGCGCAGCCGGACGCGAGCATGACCACATGACGGCCGGTACCCCCGGCCGTCGTGCCGAGCACGTAGGCAATCCGCGGGCCGGTCACGACGGCCCGACCCGCCGCCGCAGCCGTCCGGCCAGGCTGCGCAGGTCGCCGCCGTCCAGCAACGCCACGACCACGCAGTAGGCGGCCAGCGCGCACGCTCCGGCCAGCACCGCGAGGCCGGCGTTCAGCCAGTGGCCGACCGCCGGAACAGCGATGGTCACGCCGTAGCCGGCCGCCGCCCCGGCCGCGGCTCCGGCCAGCCCGGCTCCGAGAGCCCGGACGACCCCGCGCAGCGCGGCCGGGCCCCTGGTCCGGCCGACCGCCCCCAGCAGGGCCAGCCCGGAGAGGGTCATCCCGATCGTGTTGGCCAGCCCGAGCACGGGGACGACCGCGCCCGGCCGGACCAGCGGGACCACGATCAGGTCCACCGCGACGACCACAAGCCAGCCCGCGACCAGTACCACGGCCGCAGCCCGGTTCCGGCCGTCGGCCAGCAGCACCCTGGACAGGCAGGCGGTGAGCCCGTAGCCGACCAGGCCGGGCGCGAACGCGGCCAGGGCCAGGGCGAACTGTCCGGCGGCCGCGTGCCCGAGCGAGGGAAAGGCCCGGGCGACCGGAAGCGCGACCCCGGCCAGCAGCGCGGCGCCGAACCACGACGCGATCGCGGTCGCCCTGGTCGAGGCGGAGGCGGCCGCGTCGAACGCGTCCCCCTGCCTGGCCGACAGGACGGGAAAGGCGCTGATCGCCAGTGGCAGCGCGAGCACCGCGTAGACGGCGACGAACGCCTGCCAGCCGTACTGGTACACGGTGACGGCGGCACCGTTGTCACTGCCGTTGGCGTTCGCGAGCCTGGTCACCACGAGCACCGACAGGTCCTGGGCCAGCAGCGCCCCGATGCCGACCGCGGCCAGGCTCGCCGTCCGCCGGGCGATGCCCTCGGGGAACCGCAGGCCAGGGCGCCAGCGCAGCCGCAGCCGCCGGGCCGGGACCAGGGCGGTCGCGGCGAGCGCGGCCACGCCGAGGGTGGTGCCGACCGACAGGGTCAGCTCGGCCGCCCACGGCAGCCCGGCCACGTTCGTTGTGTAGCTGCCGCCGAGCGGCACGAACAGCGCGTAGGCGGCGATCACCACGAGACTGGAGACGACCGGGGCCAGGGCCGGGGCGGTGAACCGGCGATGCGCCTGCAGGATCCCGTACACCACCACGGCCAGCCCGTACAGCAGGATCTGGGGCGCGAACACGCCGAGCATGCCGGAGGCGATCGGCAGCAGGGCGGCCCGCGGGCAACCCGAGGCCGGGTTGACCGGCATGAGCACCGAGATCACCGGCCTGGCGGCCAGGGCGAGCGCGATGCTGACCGGGGCCAGGATGAGCACGGTCCAGGTCACCAGGGCCGACGAGATGCGGCTGACCTCGGCCCTGGCCGCGTCGCCGCCGGATTGCGCGGAGCGCTCGGCCGGGCCGGCCAGCACCGGGACCACAAACGCGGTCAGCGCCCCGCCGAGCACGATGTCGTAAATGACGTTGGGGACCAAGTTCGCGGTCACATAGGCGGCGCTCAGGCAGGACGTGTGAACGGTCCCGGCGAAGACAACCGTCCTGGCGAATCCGAGGATCCTGGCCACGACGGTCAGCCCGCCGATCAGCACCGCGCCGCGGCCGATTCCGGTCAGCACGGCCGGCGGCGGGCCGCCGGCGCCGGCATTGCGCGTCCCCGCGCTCTCCTCAGCCGCGCCGGGGCCTGGCGGACCACCCCGAGCGGTCACGACGCGGGAGCAGGATCGGCCGGAGCCGTGATCGCTTCCGAGCCGGCCGCCGAAGGCGTGCGGCCCCTGGGGCCCGCCGGTGCCGCCGCCGGGCGGCGGCCGAGCAGGTCCAGCCAGTTCAGCGGGGGCGTGCGCGCGATCACCGTGGTGAAGCTCACCTTCTCGCTGGCCACCGTCAGGCCCGCCACGGCGCCGAAGACGGCCAGCCTGGCCGGCCGGGGCAGCGTCGCGGCCGCGGTGACCCCGAGCATCGCGCCCACCGCGTTGGCCCCGCAGTCACCGAGCATGGCCCGTTCCCCGAGATCTTCGGGCAGCAGCGCGGCAGCGGCTCCGGCCGGGGCGGCCAGCCCGGCCCTAGCCCGGGAACTGGCCAGGGCCAGCCCGGCCGCGCCGAGCAGCGCCACCTTGATCGCCCGGCCCGGGCGCAGGTCGAACAGGTTCAGCAGGTTCGCCGCGCCCGCGATCAGAGCGGCGTTCAGGCCAGCATCGGCCGCCCGCGCGAGCCGGCCCGCGCCCTGGCCGTTGTCGCGGCAGTCCAGCAGCATCGCGCCGGCCAGCCCGGCCGCGCCGATCCCGGCGATCTTGACCGCCCCGGTCGTCACCTCGCC
>JBPCKO010000379.1:0-4722 GCA_051004215.1 Streptosporangiaceae bacterium
GGGCCGGCCCCGCTGGCCCGGGCCAGCCTGGCCGGCGCGCTGGCCCGCCAGGCCGACCGGGCCGGTGCGGAGTCCGGCCTGACGGCGACCTTCGCGGTCCGCGGCACCCCGCGGCCGCTGGCGGTCAGGGCCGAGGTCGTGCTGCTGCGGATCGGCCAGGAGGCGCTGGCCAACGTGCGCAAGCACGCCGCGGCCGGAACGGCTACGGTCGAGCTGTACTACCGCGAGGACGGGGTCCGGCTGGAGGTCAGTGATGACGGCGCGGGATTCGACCAGGCCGCCGCCAGCGACGGTTTCGGGCTGCGTGGCATGCGGGCCAGGCTGGCCGAGATCGGGGGCGCGCTGACCGTGCGCACCGCGCCGGGACGGGGTACCACGATCACCGCGGAGGTGCCGTGATCTCGATCCTGCTGGCCGATGACCATCCGGTAGTCCGGGCCGGCTTGCGCGAGATGCTGGCCGCCGAGCCCGACATGGAGGTGATCGGGGAGGCGGCCTCGGGCGCGGAGGCCGTGACCCTGGATGGCCGGCTGCGTCCCGACGTCGTGCTGATGGACCTGCGGATGCCCGATGGCGACGGGACCGACGCGATCGGGCGCATCAGCGCCGCCCGGCCAGGAGCCAGGATCATCGTTCTGACCACGTACGACGCCGACGCCGATATCTTGCGCGCGGTCGAGGCCGGGGCGGCCGGCTACCTGCTCAAAGACGCGCCGAGGACCGACCTGGTCCGGGCGATCAGGGCGGCCGCGCGGGGGGAGACCGTGCTCGCGCCCCTGGTGGCCGGGCGGCTGGTGTCCAGGGTCCGCGGTCCCGGTGCCGGAGCGCCGGCCGATCCTGGCCTGTCGGCCAGGGAGAAGGAGGTGCTGGCGCTGGTCGCCCGCGGTCTGACCAATGCCCAGATCGGCCGCGAGCTCTATGTCAGCGAGGCGACCGTGAAGACGCATCTGGCCAGGGCGTGCGTCAAGCTCGGGGTGAACGGCCGCACCGCCGCGGTGACCAGGGCGATGCAGGCCGGAGTGCTGCCGGCGGAAGAGACGCGATGACGGCGGATGGCGGGAACCGCAGCCGCCGCCAGGACATCACCGCGACCCACCGCGAGCTGGGCGACGATGAGGATCCCGCGCCGGTCGGGCGGGAGGCCGGATCAGCCGAGGGCCGGGCCGCCCCGTGAGGCCGAGTCGAAGTCGCCGGTCCCGTCTCGCGCACCGTCGCCGGCGTGCTTGGGGTAGACCGTCCGGCCGCTCACCGGAATCATCTCGGGCCGGTTGCCGAGCGTTGATACCTGCTTGATCTGCACGAATCGCTTGACGTCCTGCCAGCCGAGCGCGAGCGCGACGCCGACGGCCGCCACGGCACCCAGCTTCAGCGTGATCTTCACCTGTGTCATCCCCCTGACCTGGACCGGAGCGGACGGTGCCCGCCGTGCAGGCAGCGCCCGCCGAACAGGGTTGCCTGTGGCCATCATCGCATGACCCTCCTGACTGCCATAGCCGCTCCGGCGGCCAAGCCGGCCGCGAACGCGACCGCGATACCGGCGACGGCGAATTTGGCGGCGGCCGGCGGCCCGGCCGGGCGGGTCGCGGCCCGGTGCTCCGGGTGGTCGCTGTCCGGCCCGAGCCCGCCGCCCGGCCTGGTCACGGCGGCCAGCAGCTCGGCCAGGTGCATGGCCTCGCGGCCGCCGCTGTCGAGCTCGTGGATCTGGGTCCGGCAGCTGAAGCCGTCGGCCAGCACCACCGCGCCCGGTGCGGCCGCCCGCAGCCTGGGCAGCAGCACCCGCTCGGCCAGGGCCCGGCTCACCTCGCCGTGTCCCGGCTCGAAGCCGAAGTTTCCGGCCAGCCCGCAGCAGCCGGACTCCAGCGCTTCGGCCTGCGCGCCGGCGTCTTTGAGCAGCTTGCTCTCGGCGTCGAAGCCGAGCACGGCGTGCTGGTGGCAGTGCACCTGGGCCAGCACCTCCCTGGCCACCTTCGGTGCTTTCCAGTCCGGCGTGTGCTCGGTGAGCAGCTCGGCCAGGGTGACGGTGTGGTCACGCAGCCGCAGCACGTCCTGGTCGTCGGGGAACAGGTCGACCGCGTCCGATCGGAAGACGGTGGTGCAGCTCGGCTCCAGGCCGACCACGAAGCCGCCGGCCCTGACGTGCTCGGCCAGCCGCGCGACAGTCCGGTGCAGGATCCGCTTGCCGGTGCGCAGCTGGCCGGTGGAGATCCAGGTCAGCCCGCAGCACAGCGGCTCGCCCGGGATCTCAACCGCCCATCCGGCCGCCTCGAGTACCTGAACCGCGGCCTGGCCCACGTGCGGGTGGAAGTAGTTGGTGAACGTGTCGGGCCACAGCAGCACGGTGCCGTGCCGGCCCGCGCCGGGACCGCCGGGCGGCCGCCGCCTGGCCTGCCACTGCTGCAGGCTCTCGCCCGCGAAGAGCGGGGTCTCCCGCGGCTCGATGCCGCCGGCCAGGGCGACGAGCCTGCGCACCACCGGGGTGTGGGTGACCGCGTTCGCCACCGTGGTCAGCCGCAGGCCGCTGGCCAGCCGGGCGGCGGCGGGCAGCCAGCTGAGGGCCAGGTCGGAACGCGGCCTGGCCCGGGGCCGGCCGCGGTAGTGCTGGGCCAGGAACTCGGCCTTGTAGGTGGCCATGTCCACATTGGCCGGGCAGTCCGTCTTGCAGCCCTTGCAGGCCAGGCACAGGTCGAGGGCGTCCTTCACCGCGTCGGACCGCCAGCCGTCGGTAACGGGGGAGTCGCCGTGCCCGTTCAGCATCTCGAACAGCAGCCGGGCCCGACCCCTGGTGGAGTGCTCCTCTTCGCCGGTGACCTGATAAGACGGGCACATCACCGAGCCGCCCTTGTGTTCGTGCTGGCGGCACTTGCCCACCCCGACGCACCGGTTGGCGGCCTGCGCGAACGACCCGCCGTCGTCGGGGAACTGGAAGAACAGGTCGCGCGGGGTGGCCGGGGCCCAGTCGGCGCCCAGGCGCAGGTTCTGGTCCAGCTTGTTCGGGTGCACGACCTTGCCCGGGTTCATCTTGTCAGCCGGGTCGAAGATCGCCTTCAGCTCGCCGAACGCGCTGACGAGGCGCTCGCCGAACATCCTGACCAGCAGCTCGCCCCTGGACTGGCCGTCGCCGTGCTCGCCCGATAGCGAGCCGCCGTGCGCCACGACCAGGTCGGCGGCCCGCTCCATGAACCGCCGGTACTTAGCCACTCCCTCGGTGCTGTACAGGTCGAACGGGATCCTGGTATGCACGCAGCCCTGGCCGAAGTGCCCGTACAGGCTGGGCATCAGATCGTCGCTGTAGTCGAACTCGTCGTACAGCTTCTGCAGGTCGCGCAGGTAGTCGCCGAGCCGTTCTGGCGCCACCGCCGAGTCCTCCCAGCCCTCGAAAGTGTCCCGCTCGACGGGCAGGTGGGCGGTGGCGCCGAGGCCCGATTCGCGGACCAGCCACAGCTCGTCCTCTTTGGCCGGGTCGTCGAAGAACTCCACGCTCGGGTTGTGCTCGCTCTCGTGCAGCGCGGCCAGCATCCGCTGCGCGGCCTGGTCGACCTCCTCGGCGGCGTGCCCGCCGAACTGCACCATCAGGAACGCCGAGCCGGCCGGCATCTCGCTGACCGCCTGCGGGTTCAGGTTCTTGACCTGCTCGTCCTTGATCAGCTTGTGGTCCAGGCCCTCCAGCGCGATCGGCTTGTGCCCGACGATCGCCGGCACCGCGTCGGCGGCCTTGTCGATGCTCGGGTAGCCGAGCACGACCAGGGTCCGTTCCGGCAGCACCGTGACCAGCTTGAGCTTGGCCCGCAGCACCGTGATCAGGGTCGACTCGCTGCCGACCAGCAGGCCCGCGACATCGAAGCCGTATTCCGGCAGCAGCGAGTCCAGGTTGTAGCCCGACACCCGGCGCGGGATCCTCGGGTACCGGCTGATCACCTCGTCGCCATAGGTGTCACGCAGCGCCCGCAGCCGGCGGTAGATCTCGGCCCGGCGGTCGCCGCGCCGCTCGATCCCCTCGTACTCCTCATCGCTGGTCGGCCCGCACCAGAACCGGGTGCCGTCGTACAGCAGCACTTCGAGGGCGGCGATGTTGTCGACGACCTTGCCGGTCCGCTGGGCGGTGGAGCCGCAGGAGTTGTTGCCGATCATGCCGCCCAGCGTGCAGTTCATGTGCGTGGACGGCTCGGGCCCGAACCGCATCTTGCGCGGCGCGAGCTGTCGGTTCAGCACGTCCAGCACGATGCCCGGCTCGACCACGCAGGTCTGGTTGTCCTCGGCCACGCTGACCAGCCGGTGGCAGTATTTGGACCAGTCGATCACGACGGCCTCGTTGGTGCACTGCCCGGCCAGGCTGGTGCCGCCGCCCCGGGACAGCAGCGGCACGTCGTGCGCACGGCAGACGGTCACCGCGTGCACGGCCGCTGTCCACGGTCCGGGGGACGACCACGCCGATCGGCACCTGGCGGAAGTTGGAGCCGTCGGTCGAGTAGGCCGCGCGGCTGCCGGCGTCGAACCTGACCTCGCCGTCGACCCGGCGGCGGAGCTCACGCTCGAGGTCCGAGGCGCTGGACCGGTGTCCGGCCTCCATCACCTGCCCAGACATATGCCCTCCAGATCGGTGTCGCGGAAGGCTTGTGCACTGCCCGGCCACCGCCGCTCAAACATCGGCGCCGCCGCGTACGGCAGCGGGGGGGGGGGGGGGGGGGGGGGGGGGGGGGGGGGGGGGGGGGGGGGGGGGGGGGG
>JBPCKO010000380.1:0-4093 GCA_051004215.1 Streptosporangiaceae bacterium
GGCGGCCGGCCGGTCCCGGCCGGCCGCCAGCAGCGCGGCACCCAGCGCCGAGAAGGCGGCGTCCTCACCCGGCGGCAGCACGACCGGCCGCCCGGTGGCGTCGGCCAGGTCGGCGCGGAACGAGGCGGCCGTCGCGCTGCCGCCTGCGACCAGCAGCTCGCCGCCGAACGATGCGGTCTCGTCGAGCACAGTCAGGCACCGGCGGCTCTCCAGCACGATGCCGTTGACCAGGCCCCTGGCCAGGTGCCGGCGATCATGCCGCAGGGTCAGCCCGGTGACCGAGCCGGTCAGGCCGGGATCCCATAGCGCGCCCTGCTCGCCCGGGCTCAGGTACGGCAGTACCACCGGCGCGTCGGCCGGATCGAGCTGGGCCGCCAGTGCGAGCACCCCGGCCTCATCCAGGCCGTCCCCGAGCAGCCCGGCTAGCCAGCGCAGCGAGCTGCCGGTCGCCAGCAGGTCCATCTCCAGGCCCCACCGGCCGTCGGTGGCCAGCGGGGTGACCAGGAACCTGTGCCACGGGTCGAGTACCAGCCGGTCGGTAATGCCGAGGACGACGGTGCTGGTCCCGGCCACGTACGCGACCTGGCCGGCCGTGCTGGCCCCGAGACCGAGCGCGCCGAGCACGGAGTCCGCGGCACCCAGGCAGACCGGGATCGGGGCGCAGCCGAACCCGGCCGCGAGCTCACGCCGCAGCGGCCTGCTCGCCGCCGACGGCCAGACCGGCGGCAGGCAGGGCATCCGCCATCCCGGCCGGCCGCCGTGCTCGGCCAGGTCGTCCCCCCCGGCCAGCGTGACCGGGGGGTCCGGGGGGTCGTCGCCCCTGGGCAGCAGGGCGGCCCCCAGCACGTCGCTGTCCCAGTTCCCGGTGCGCAGGTCGTAACAGCCGAATCCGGTCGCGGTGCTCGGGTCGGTGACGGCGCGGCCGGTCAGCCAGCCGAACAGGTAATCCTTCGCGCCGAGCAGGGTCACGGTGGCCGCGGCCCGGTCCGGCTCGGCCGCCGCGATCCTGGCGAACATCGGCAGCAGGTACCGGCCGTCGACCCACTGCCCGGTGACCTGGTACAGCGCCTCGCCGCCGCCGCGGGTGCCGTCCTGGCCGAGCCTGGCTCGCAGGCGGCCGGCCTCGGTCTCGGCCCGGCTGTCCTCCCAGGTGATAGCCGGTCCGGCCGGCTCGCCGCGGGCGTCGGCGGTGACCAGCGTGGGGAGCATGCCGGACAGCCCGATGGCCTGCCAGCGCCCGGGCGGGGCGTCGGCGGACAGCGCGGTCAGCGCCTCGTGCACGGCGGCGGTCCAGTGCGCCGGGTCCTGCTCGGCTGCCCCCGGCACCGGGCGAGACGTGGGATAGGCGGCACTCGCGAACGCGACCAGGCGGCCGTCCGCGCGGGCCGCGACCGCTTTCAGCCCGGACGTTCCCAGGTCAAGTCCGACGAACAATCGCCGGTCGTGGAGTTCGGAATCAATCACGGGACGGGCCGGACCGTCCAGTCCCTGCTTCCCGGGGCGGGCAGTAGCTGGCGAGTGGCGCTGCCGGAGAATGCGAACGCGAACTGGCTGGCCGGGTAGAGCTGCTCGAAGCAGTCGAACGGCACGCCGTCCTCGTCGGCGCTGACCCCGCGGATGCGCACGACCTGAGCGCGCGGCGGAAGCTCGAGCAGCCTGCCTTCTTCCTGGGCCGGGCCGATGACCTCGAGGTACTGCTCCTCGTAGGAGTCAACCAGGCCGTACTCGGCCGCGAGCAGGTCATACAGCGACCCGCCGAGCCTGGACAACAGCGCGTCCAGCTCGGGGGCGAGGGCAACCGGGATCACGGAGGTCTCCAGCACCGCCGGGCGGCCGTCGAGCAGGCGGAGCCGGCGCAGCCGCCAGGCCGGGCGGCCCCGCTCGATCCGCAGCGCCCGGGCCAGGTCGACCGACGGCTCACCCTGGTCGAGGCCGAGGACGCTGGTGCGCAGCTGCGCGGCGGCCCCCTCGTCGTCGGCCAGCGTCGCGAGCAAGCTGCCGGTCCTGGCCGGCTCGGCGAGGATTCTCGGCCTGGCCACGAAGGTCCCCAGGCCCTGATGGCGGCGCACCCGGCCGGCCCGTTCCAGCTCGTCGAGGGCCCGCCGCACGGTGATCAGGCTGACCCCGGCCCGGTCGGCCAGCTCGGTGTAGCTGGGCAGCAGGTCGCCCGGCACCAGGCCCTGATCGGCGATGAGCTGCTCGACCAGCGCGACCACCCGCTCGTACAGCAGCGCCGTCCTGGACGGGCGGTGCGGCGGCGCCTGCCGCCCGGCGGTGGCATCGCCGGGTACCGGCGCGCCTGGCGGGCTGCCACCGAGATCCAGAACCATCAGACCTGCATTTCAGCCGCCGCGACCGCACTCCGGCCCGGCGGCACATCTAGCGCTGGCGTCACAAGCAGCACATTCCGCTACTGCGGCAACCTTAGCCCCGGGCCTGCGCGAGCGGACGAGCGCGGCTGGTCACCGCGAAGGCGCCGGCTGCCGCGCTAAGCATCGCGTCAACGTCGTCGTCCGTGTGCACCAATGAGAGAAATAGGTTCTCGTACTGGCTCGGGTGGAACAGCACGCCGCGCAGCAGCATCTCCTGCCACCAGGTGGTGAACAGGTCCTCGCGGGCGAACCGCTCGGCATCGCGCCAGTTGCGGATCGGGTGCTCGCTGAACCAGAGCTGGAACACCGTTCCCAGGCCCTCGACGATGACCGGCAGGCCCGCGTCGGCGGCCAGCGCGCGCAGCCCGGCCATCAGCCGCTCGCCGAGCGCCCGCTGCCGTTCGTACAGCCCGGGCTCGGCCAGCAGATCCATCGTGGCGCTGACCGCCGCGCAGGCCACGACGTTCGCGTTGTAGGTGCCCGAGTGGGAGTACCGCCCATCGGCGATCATCGACATCACCGCGCGGCGGCCGCCGACCGCGGCCACCGGGAAGCCGCCGCCCAGGCCCTTGGCCATCGTGGTCAGGTCGGGGATGACGCCGAAGTATTCCTGGGCGCCGCCGCGGGCGAACCGGAAGCCGGTGATCACCTCGTCGAAGATCAGCAGCGCGCCGTGCTGCGCGGTCAGCTCCCTGAGCAGTTCCAGGTAACCGGGCTCGGGCAGGATGCACCCGGTGTTGAACACCGCGGGCTCGGTGATGACGGCGGCCACCTGGTCGCCCCGCTCGGCCATGACCTCGGCGAAGCTCTCCGGATCGTTCCAGGTCAGCACGATCAGGGTGTCCTGGAGTTCGGCCGGGACGCCGGGACCAGACGGCACCGGGCGCGGGCGGCTGGCCGGGCCGGCCAGCGCCGGGTCGACGTGGTTGCTCCAGTAGACCGTGTCCTGCCAGCCGTGATAGTGACCCTCGAACCTGATCAGCAGCCGCCGGTCGGTGTAGGCGCGGGCGATCCGCACCGCGCTGCCGACCGCTTCGCTGCCTGAGTTGGTAAACCTGACCATCTCGGCCCCCGGCACGGCCTCGGTGACCTTGCGGGCGGCGTCGATCTCCAGCGGGTACGGCAGGCCCGGGCAGGTGCCGAACTCGGTGATCGCGGCGGCGACGGCCTGGGTGACGACCGGATGCCGGTGCCCGAGGATCATCGGGCCGAGGCCGAGCAGGAAATCCACGTACTCGTGTCCGTCGACGTCGGTGATCCGCGAGCCGGTGCCGCGGGCGATAAACGGCGGGTACGGCCTCCAGCCGAACTTGGCCGTGCGCGCGCTGCTGCCGGCGCCGCCCGGGATGACCTCGCTGGCCTGGTCGAACAGCTCGCGCGAGTGGCTCGCCCAGGATGCGTACCTGCGTTCGAAACTCATCTGGGGTCGGCTCCAGGGATCACAGCGGGTGTCGTTCTGTCCTGAACTTACCGTGTATACTCAGCATACTCAATGCCTTTTGCGCCGGTATAGGCTGGTCCCGTGGCTAAGTGCCGATCTGGGGCGGGGGATCGATGATCAGCTTCGAGGTGGTGCCCGGCGGCATCGCGGCGGCCGGGCCGGCTGACCTGCTCGTGCTGCCGTGGTACGAAGCCGGGCCCGGCAGGCCCGGCCCTGGCCGATCCGCCGGCCGGGTCGCCGGCGCGGCGCCCGAGCCCGAGCCCGGGCCGGTGGCCGGCGA
>JBPCKO010000381.1:0-22286 GCA_051004215.1 Streptosporangiaceae bacterium
TGCGCGGCCGCCCGGCCGGGCCGGGCACGGCGGGCGAGCGCGAGCTGCAGCGCAGGCTCGGCACCGCGGACCGGGCCGCGAAGTTCTACCAGGACCAGGTCAGTGACCGCCTCACCGGCGAGATGAAGGAGTTCGTCGCCCGGATGGAGACGGCCTTCATCGCCACCGCCGGCCGTTCCGGCGAATGCGACTGCAGCTTCCGGGCCGGGCCGCCCGGGTTCATCCGGGTACTGGACTGCCGGACGATCGCCTACCCCGAGTACCGGGGCAACGGCGTCATGGCCAGCCTCGGCAACCTGGCCGAGAACCCGCACATCGGCATTCTGCTCATCGACTTCACCCGTGACCTGATCGGCCTGCACGTGAACGGTGACGCCCGCGTGGTCAGCCCGGCCGGGATGGCCGAACTCGACCTGGACCTGCCCGAGCCGGGGAACGGCGGCCGGCGACCGGTCCAGTGGGTGCTGATCCACGTCACCGAGGCGTACGTGCACTGCTCCAAGCACATCCCCAAGCTGGTCCCGCAGTCGCGGGTGCGGCACTGGGGCACCGACAACCCGCGGCACAAGGGCGGCGATTTCTTCGGCGTGGCCGCGGGGAAGTCCGGTCAGACCCAGCCCGTGCACACCGGCGTGCTCCACACCTTGTTGTAGCGGTCCCAGTAGTTCTCGCATGCGCGCGCATGCAGCACCGGCGCATAGAGCTGGTCCGACCACGCGGGCACGGTGCCGCTCGGCCAGAACCGGAAGACGTCGCCCTGGGTGATGGTGCCGTTGGACTCCTGCCGCTCGACCCAGATCGCCATCTCGATGTTGTTGTTGACGCTGGTGATGTTCGGCACCACCCGCGTCCAGTTGGTGCCGCAGTAGCCCGACCACTGCAGGTAGATGCTGGTCGGGCCGTCGGAGGTCGACCCCACCGTCGTCTCCGGATGGGCCGGGCCCGCGCAGCCGCTGGTGTACGGATCGGTGTTGTCGAGGTTGGTCCCCGACTTGATCGTCACCGAGACGGCGCCGTTGATATCGCGGATGAAGCCGCCGCTGAAGTTCTGCTGCACTCCCCCGGACACGGCGTACTCGTCGCTCGTCGGCAGGCCGACGCCGGAACCGTCCTCGCCGATCTGCTCGTAGCGCTGGTAGATGCAGCCGTGCACCGGCCAGGCGCCCGCCGGGCCGTAGTACAGCCCGGAGCCCGCCACGCTGCCGCAGTACGTTCCTGACATGTGGTTGACCCGGCCGGTGCCGCCGGCCGTGGCCTGCTCGTCGGTCGTCGGGTAGCCGTAGGTGCCGCCCGGCCCGCCGTACTTCTGCACGAAACCGTTGTACAGGCAGCCCCACATCACGTGCGGGCCCGAGGCCGGCGACCACATGATCGCCGAGCCGGCGGAGCCGCAGCCATGCCCGGCGAAGGCCTGCGCGAGGCCGCCGCCCGGCTTGCTGACCGGGTCACCACTCGGCTGGCCCATCGACCCGCTGGCGCCGCCCTGCCGCTGCCAGGCGGGGTAGAACGTGGCCGGCCCGCTGTCCCAGACGCTCGGCGCCCAGCCGGAACCCGGGGCCTGGATCGCGGATTCGCTGTCGGTGATGATCGGCGTCGTGCTCTCGTCGCCGTGGTCGCCCAGGTTGGCGGCGTTGCCCTGGGACCAGTTGCAGATCGGATCCAGCGTGGTGCAGTAGCTGCGCAGGCGCCCGTTCCAGGCCGAGGGGACGACGTTGCGCTGGTTGTAGTACCAGCCGACGATGCCCAGCCACCCGCCGGTGCCCGTGAAACTGCTCCCGCCGGGCGCGGCGCCCTTGGACAGCGGGTCGTTGCCGTTGAACTCGGGGTCGGCCCACATGATGATGCCGGAGATGGTCCCGGCCAGCTCGGGATGAGCGCGCGCGAACTGGCCGACCACCATGGCGCCCTGGGAGAATCCGGCGATGACGAAGTGCTCGCCAGGACACTGGCTCTCCTCGCTCGTGACCTGGTTGTACAGGTCGGCGGCGCCCGCGTTGACGGCGTTCTGGAGCTTGGCCACCGCCGCCTGGAGCGCGACCGTGCCCAGCACCGGGATGGCCAGGATTCCGGCCGCGACGTCGGTGAGCAGCGAGCTGTCGTCGCTCCAGCCCTGCAGGCCCTGCTCAGACAGCCCGGTGTGGGCGGCGACCCCGTTGTACAAGCTGGCCAGCTCATTGCCGATGACGCCGGTTTCCTCGCCGGTGCCGTGCACGCCAATCAGCATCGTGGGGACGCACGCCGCCGCCACGGCGGCGGGCTGCGCGGCGGTCACCACCGCCGCCCAGAACGCCATCGCGCAGGTCACGATCGTCACGGTGAGCGTGCGTATCGCCGTCATCGCGGCACCTTTCTTCCGTGGCCGGCGTTCGCGGCCGATGTGACCGTAGGGCCGCCGGGCGGACGGGCGCCAGGAAGGAACTTGCGGCTGCCGCCGCGGCTCCTCAGCGAGCCGGCCCGGTTCCCGGTGACGGCGGAAAACGGCTCGGTTAAGGTCGCTGATGTGGGCGCCGAGCTTTCCCCGCCGAGGGTGGCGCCCGATTGCGCGGAATTCGCCCGGCTGGTCGAGATCCTGCTGCAGCGCCGCCGGGGCGACGCCGACCGGCGCCGGGCGGCCGCGGCCCAGCGGCTCGCGGTGCCGCGCGCGTGGACCAGGGACGAGCTGTGTGACGTCGCCTACAGCTCCTACCGCGCCCTGCTGCGGGGGGTCGTGCGCCGCCCGCCTCGCCGCGAGGTTGTCCTCGACATCGCGGACTACCTCGAGTGCTCGATGACCGAGCGCAACCAGCTTCTGGCGGCGGCCAGGTACGCGATCGAGCACCCGGGCCCGCGCGGCAGCGAGCTGCGCCGGGCCGTGGACGACCTGCGCACGATCATCGGCGGCCTGCCGCTGCCCGCGTACGCGGTCAGCCGGGACTGGACGCTGCTGCTCATCAACGATCATCTGCTCACCGTGTTCGGGCTCGACCGGGCCGACGTGACCGGCCTGCCCGCGCCGACCAGGAACGTGCTCAGGCTGCTGTTCGATCCGGCCCTGCCGGTCCGCGACCGCCTCGCGCGCGACCAGCCGAGCTGGTCAGGGCTGGCAGCGTTCAGCGTGTTCCGGTTCATCCAGGACAACCTGCTGTGGCAGTACGACCCCTGGTACCGGGCGCTTATCGCCCGCCTCGGCGACCTGCCCGACTTCACCCGCTACTGGGGCCGGGCGCAGTCACTCCAGGTGGCGGGGGCCGATCCGGGCCGCGTCGCCTCCGCCAGCATCACGGTCAGCCGGCCTGACGGGCGCACCCTGCGGGTGCGGCCCCTGAACGTGCACACCCACGGTCCCGGCTACCCGGGCATCGTGAGCTTCCTGCCCGCCGACGCGGCGACCGCCGGCGAGTTGCTGGACCTCGGCGTGCCCAGCCCGGCCAACCGCTGGGGAATCCGCCCGGCTGGCTGAGGCCGGCGGCTGTCGCCCGGGCCGCGAGATCAGGGCCGCAAAGTTCGGCCGGGCCCTTCTCACCAGCCATCCGGGCAGCCCACAATGGGTCGGTGAACGGCTTTCAGCAGGTGCCCTGCCCGCGGTGCGGCAGCACCGCGAACGTGCATTCGATCCAGGAGCTAGCCGGGCTGGCCCGGATGCAGCTCGGACAGATGCCGGGCGGGTTCCCGGCCGCGGGACAACCAGGCGGCATACCCGGATACCTGCAGGAACCGCAGCCCGGCGTGCCCGGCTACCGGCAGGAGCCCAGGCCCGGCCCCGTGACCGGCCCGGCGGGCCGCCGGGCCGGCCGGCGCATGCAGCGAACCCCGGCCGGCCGGGTGCAGCCGGCCCTGGCCGCGCGCGGCGAGGAACGGCTGCGCACCCAGATCGCGATCGCCGAGCGGCATCCCGACATCTGCGCGTGCCTGGACGACCACGTGGTGTTCCTGGCGGGCGGCCAGTCGGTGCTGCCGATGCCGGACCTGAACACGCTCACCGTCGACCAGGCCGACTCGATGGTGGCCACTCTCCGCCAGACCTAGCGGCCATCTTCCTGACCACCCGCCCCGATGCGACGATGGCCCGCCCGGGGTTAGCGGCGCTGGGCAACGGCTAGCTCACATACCGGCACATCCGGGACTCGCCCCCGGCCGTCATGGGGCGGGCGGGCACGGTAGCCTGCCGGCCGGCGACCCGGCCACTCCGACCCCAGCGCCCGCTCTTCGTTCCGCCCGCATCAGGCGCGGAGGATAGGTACCTCATATCGCTGGCAGTGAGGATCTCTGGTGACCAGCGTGAGCCCTTCGCACCGGGCCTGGGCTACCAGCATCCGGTCGAATGGGTCCCGGTGAATCGGCGGAAGGCGCCCGGCGGCCATCGCATGGTCGACCCCGATCGGTAGCTCGCGGAAGCCGCTGTCGCGAACTCGCTCGGGCAGATCGGGCGGTCCGGTGATTTTGCCGAGTCCCTGTTTGATCGCGATCTCCCACACCGTGGCCGCGCTCACCCGGACATCCGGATCCCCATCCAGCCGGTCCTTGATCTCGTCCGGCAACTCGCGGTCATCAGTCAGCCACCACAGCACGACGTGCGGGTCGAGCAGCAAGCTCATGGCGCCAGACCGAAGTCGGCGGCGATGGACCGCTAAGAGCTTAGTTCAACTCCTGGCGGGTCGACCCGATACGGCGCCGCGCGACAGCGCCGGCTGCCCCAGGTCGCGCCGGAGCCGGCCCAGGCGCGGTTGACGAAGTGACCAGCACCCTGATGTCGTAATCTGGATCGCCGTTTCGCGCGTGGCCGATACGGCTTTCCGAGGGGGTGAATTCGTGCGGATGCCCGGCGCCCGTTACCTCGCTTCACGGGCGGTGCTGGCGGCGGCGGTCGTTCTCGTGGCCGGCGCGGTCGGATTCGGCATCTGGGCCACGCTCACCCGCAATTCCGCGGCCTTCGGACGTCAGACCGGCCTGGCCGGCATCTACTCGCTGGTGCTCGCGGTCGTCGTCGCCGCCGTGGCCATGCTCGGCTGGGCCGCGCAGCGGCAATCGCCGGCCAGCCCGCCCGGTGCTGGCGCTCAATCTACTGAGCCCGGGCGGCCTCCGCCGGTCCGCGCGGCGCATCACGGCGCCACCTACATCGAGATGAGCGGCGGCACCATCAACCTGCCGGGCCGCGAGGCGGCCGGCAATTCCGGCCGAGTCTCGGAATCAGCCGGACCCCGCCTGGCGGTCACCGCGTCCGCGCGGAGCGTCCCGACGCTGGTCGAAGAACGGAGAATGCTCATCCGGACGAAGGTGGTGACCGCGGCGGGCGAATCCCGGGAGATCGAGATTTTTGATCCCGTCCTCGCCTCGCAATGGATCAGGGGCGAATTCTGGGGTGGGGCCCACGGGCCAGGAGACGAGAATGACTGAAGCCCTCGCGGCGCTGGCCGCGCGCGTGACCGAGACACGATCCCGGGCCGCGGCCGACGATCGGTACCGCCCGGAACTGGCCGGCCAGATCGACGCCTTCGCCGTCGCCCTCGGCCGGCAGGGACGCGCGACCGAGGCCCTGGCCGCGGCCGAGGAGGCCGTGGCCATCCGGCAGGGCCTGATCGCCGGCCAGCCCGGGGCCGGCCAGGCGGACCTGGCCCTGTCGCTGAGCAATCTGGCCAGCGCCCTCGGCGCCGTCGGGCGGCCCGGCGAAGCCGAGCGCGCGGCCGCCGAGGCGATCGCGCTCTATCGCGAACTGGTGATGCGCGACCCCGGCCAGCACCTGGCCGGGCTCGCCCGCGCGCTCGGCACCCAGTCCAACCGGCTTGCCGATCTGGGCAAGCCGGCCGAGGCGCTCGCCGCTAGCGAGGAAGCCGTGGCCCGGTACCGCGAGCTGGCCGGCCGCCACCCGGGCGGCTATCTCGCCGAACTGGCCCAGGCGCTGAACAACCAGGCCGCCATCCTGGCCTCGCTGGGCCGGCCGGAGGAGTCCTTGGTCGCCATCGAAGGCGCTATGGCGGTGTACCGGGAGCTGCTCCCGGTCAGCCCGGCCACGATCAGGCCGGGGCTCGCTTCCACGCTGAACAACCTGTCCAACGCGCTGGCCAGGAACAACCAGGCCGCCGACGCGCTCGGGCCCGTCGAGGACGCGGTCCGCCTGTACCGCGAGCTCGCACGCGAGCAGCCGGACGCCTATCGGCCGGACCTGGCCCGGGCGCTGAGCAATCAGTCGGCCCGGCTCGCCGAGCTCGGGAACCGCGGGGACGCTCTCGCCGCGATCGAGGAAGCCGTCTCGATTCAGCGCGGGCTGGCCGGCCGCCAGCCGGGGGCGTACCGGCCCGACCTCGCCGCCGCGCTCGCCAGCCTGAGCGGCCGTCTGGCCGACCTGGGCCGGCCGGACGATGCCGTCGCGGCCATGGCGGAGGCGGTCGGCCTGTACCGCGAGCTCGCCGAGGCCAGCCCGGCGGCGTTCGATCCTGAGCTAGCCGCCGCGCTGAACGGCTGGTCGAACCGGCTCGCCGACGCCGGGCGCCACGACGATGCGCTGCCGCCGATCAGGCAGTCGGTAGCGATGTACCGGCTGCTCGCCTCGCGCGATCCGGACGGCTACGGGTCCGACCTGGCGGCCTCGCTCAGTAATCTCAGCAGCCGGCTAGCGGACCTGGGCCGGACGCAGGACGCGGAAGCGGCGGCCGCGGAAGCCGGGGCGGCAGGCCATCAGGTCGCGCGGGGCGAGGACGGCCAGGGTAACGGTGGCCCGGGCCAGTTCCCCGAGTCGCCTGACCGCGCAGACGGCAGCCTGGTGCGGGCCGAAGGCCTGGAGTCGGCCCTGCGCGACGCCGCTGCTCCCGGTCAGGAGCCGCGGGTGCGCCAGGCCCTGGCCGAGTCCGCCATCTACGCCCTCGGGCATCCCGCGGGCGACACGTCGGTGCCCGGGCACGGCACCGAGAGCGACCTGCTGCACTTCGGCGTGGATGTCGATTCCGGGCCTGAGCTGGTTTACCTCCCGGTGTTCACTAACGAGGGCGTGCTGCGAGACTCCCTGCTGCGCAACCCTGACTGGCAGGCGCTGTCCGTCCTCGAGGTCGACGGCGGCGCGCTGCTCGGCAACGTGGACGACGATGTCGTCATCGTGATCAACCCGTGGACCGACCTGGAGTACCAGATCCCGCCGCGGCAGACGGAGTAGCCGCAAACCCGGGCCCCTGGCCGCGGCATCGGGGGCGGAAGACGGGCCGGTCCTGGCAGCGCGGGCTGGTAAGAGCCGCGGGCCGACGTTACAGTTTCGGTGTCGTCGCCGAGAGCGGAGGCCTGGGCATGGCAGATCACGACCGCTCGCCCGCGACCACGGCGGATCCGGCGATGTCCAGCTGGTCAAGGGCACGCGATCGGAAGCGCGGCCACCAAGATCAGGACCACCGTCCGCATCCGCGGTCGAGACGCCGAGATGTACTTCGTGATGGCCGACAAGCGTCCCGACGTCGTGCGGATCGAGCTCTCCGAACCCATCAAGATCATCGACAGCGGGCGGCCGGGGCCGGCCGGCGAGGTCAGCGATCCAGGCGATCCGAAGCCGCCAGCACCGGCGGAATCCATCCCTGATCAGCTCAGCAAGCTCGCGTCGCTGCTGCGGGAGGGCCTCCTCACCAGGGCGGAGTTCGAGCGCCTGAAGGCGGAGCCCGTCGGATTAGATAAGAACTCCGGAACTGGCGCTTAGTCGGCTAAAAACCCTCAAGTCGTGCGGTGAGCTCACACTTCTCGCCGATGCAGACAGCTGGCGATCGACCTGCTGTCCGGCGGCCGACCATAACAATCGCTTATCGGACCATGAAGGCAATCTTGACATCAAGTGCGACCTGCGCCAACGTGTGGCGAGCCGAGTGCCTTGATTAGGGCTAGGGCGGTCAGCCCGGGCACTCGCCCCGATGACGGAGGAGATAGATGAGAAGAGTACTCAGCAGGCGTGGCTTGCGTGTGTCGCTGACGCTGGCAGCAGCGGGCGCCGCGGCCCTGTCGGCGGCGGGCGCCTCGGCGATAGCGGCCACCGGGCACCCCTCGGCCCCGAAGTCGGCCTGCGCCAAGGTCAACGGCCCGTCGCGGGTCGGCCGGATCAGCGGCATTATCCGCGCCGTACCGGTGAAGGCCGCGTGCCAGACAAGCCACGCGAGCGACCCGGCCAATGGCTCTCCGCCCCTGTGGTTCCATGGCGGCAACGTGATGGGCACCAGGTCGACCGGCGCGGTAGTCGTGACGCCGATCTTCTGGGACCCGCCGGGCCACGGCATGGCGCTCGCCTACAAGAAGATCCTCAAGACCTACCTGGGCGGCGTCGCGGCGGCCAGCGGCCAGCACACCAACGTGTTCTCGACGCTGAACGGGTACTTCGGTACCAACGGGCAGATCCACTACAAGCTCAAGCTGGGCACGCCGATCAACGATTCTGACGCGCTGCCCGCGAGCGCCTGCACCGTCGCCTCGACCGACCACACCGCGATCTACGCCGATAACTCCGGCTACAACGCCTGCCTGGACGACGCCCAGGTCATCGCCGAGACCAACAGCGTGATCGGCGCGAACCACCTGCCGATCAACCTGTCGCACATCTACGTGATGTACCTGCCCAAGCACGTCGAGGCCTGCTTCCTGCCCGGCTCGACCACCACGAACGCCAACCAGTGCACGATCAACCACCAGCCGAGCGCGGCCTTCTGCGCGTACCACAGCATGGCTCCGAGCGGCGCGGTGTACGCGAACCTGGCCTTCCCGATCTACCACTCGCCGGTTGGCTTCACGTGCGGCAGCGACGCCCGGTTCCCGGTCGTGCAGACGCCGAACGGGAATGCCGACGCCGACACCGAGGTCAGCCCGACCAGCCACGAGATCATGGAGGCGATCACTGACCCGGACACCAACACCGGCTGGTACGACTCCGTCGGCTTCGAGAACGGCGACGAGTGCGCCTACGTCTTCGGCACGACCCATGGTGCGACCGGCGCGCGCTACAACCAGGTGATCGGCGGCCACCGCTACCTGACTCAGGAAGAGTTCAGCAACCGCGACTTCCTGAAGACCGGCGGCGGATGCTTGCCGGCTGAGTGACCCCAGTCCAGAGGTCCCCGTACCTCTGACCGGCTAGGCAGAACCGCGATGGCGGCCCTGGACAGTGTCCGGGGCCGCCGTTCCTGTCAGCGGCAGAGGCCGGACCGGGCCCCGGTCCCCCCGGCGGCGCGCAGGAGGACTTCATGCAGCACATATTCGCGTTCTCGCGGTCAGCGCTGATCGTCCGGCACTGGTTCGAGATCGACCTTGACGACGCGTCCATGGAGCATGGCGCCCGGATCGAGCTGCGCGAGCTGGCCCGCCACCCGCACCGCGGCAGCGAATCCGCCGCCCAGCTGATCACGGCCGACCGGCCCCTGTGGCGGGCCGACCTCTTCGGCCGGCTCGTTGACCAGCCAGGATCCTTCGGCGTGGCCCACTACCACCCCTCCTTCACCGGAGCCGAGCCGTCCGCGCGGACCGGGGATCCCGGGCTCAGCGCCGATCCCTGGTCGTGGCTCGCCGGCCAGCTGGCCGGCCTCGGCCAGGCGTCCGGCCGCGCCCCCTGGCCGCTCGACCCGGCCGACGCCGCGGACCTGCCCCGCTACACCGAGCAGGTGGTCGCGGCCGCCCGCCAGTTCGCGCCCGATCGCTGCCGGTCCGCGGCCCAGTGCTACCAGCTGACCCAGGACGTCAGGGACGCGGTCCGGCTGATGATCAGGTACCTGAAGCAGCCCGGGCGGCTGGACACGGCCTGGGTCACCCCGTGGACGTCCGGTTCCTGACGGATCAGAAGGGTCAGACCAGTCCGTGGCCCCGCGGGCCGGTCATGGCCGGCGGCTCGACGGTGCTCGCGTCGACGAAGGTGCTGCCCTTCGGCCCGGCGATCACCGCCTCGTGCAGCGCGCTGCCACGGACGTACTTGCGCCAGGGCAGGAACCACTCGGTCCAGCCGTTGTCCCAGGTTCCCGGGCGCGGGCTGCCGGTGACGATCACCGGGTCGCCGGTCAGCTCCATCTTGTAGTACGTCTCGGCGTGGGCCGGGGAGGTGTTCACGCAGCCGTGGCTGACGTTCAGCGATCCCTGGGCCCAGACCGACCAGTACGCGTCGTGGATGTAGACGCCGGACCAGGTGAACCGGACCGCCCACGGCACCCACAGGGCGTAGCCGGGCCCGGTCATGTAGGTCGGGTTGGCCTTCTCGATCGTCAGGTAGCGCCCGTCCGGGCTGTCGTCGCCCGGCCGGCCCGTGCTGATCGGCCAGTGACCGAATAGCCGGCCCTTGTAGTACACGTCCATGTAGTGGGTCACGGTGCTCGCCCGGACGATCAGCGACGGCCCGATCGAGAAGTTCACGTGCACGTCGCGGGTCGCGTAGATGCCCTTGGCGACCTCGACGCCGCTGAGGTGACCGGTGAAGCTCACCTTGGTGCCCGGCGACCAGTAGGACCTCGGCCGGAAGGACACGGTCGTGTTCCCGTCCCAGTACCAGGCGCCGACGACGGGCTTGGAGGTCGTGACGCTCAGCGTGCGCTCGACGGCCTTGCGGTTCGTCACCGGGTGGCTGAACGTGAGCGAGATCGGCATGCCGACCCCGTACTCCTGGTGGTCGGCCTCGATCATCGTGACGTGCACGACCCGCCGGGGCGACAACGTCGTGAACGAGCTCGTCGCGGTCACCGGGTGGCCGTTGGTCCCGGCCGCGGTGGCCAGCACGGTGTACCGGCGCGACGGCTGCAACGGCCAGTCGCTCTTCCAGACAGTGCCATGCTCAGCCAGAACGCCCGCTAGCGGCCGCCCATTGCCGGTCCTGACCTCGACCTTGCGGAGACGGCCATGGGCCGCCCGCACCGTGACCCCGGCGCCCGGCCGCACCGCGTGGCTGCCCGCCGACGGCAGGATCGCCACGCTGGCTTCGGCCTCGGCCGCGGCCGCCTTTACCTGGCGGCCCGGAGCCGAACCGCCGGCCGAACAGCCAGCCGCGCTCACCGCCGCCGCCGCGACGGCCGCTCCCGCAACCCATGCTCGCCGCCCGAACCTTGCCCTTGCTGCCGCACCAGACCGTTGCACCGCGGACTCCGAATCCCCCGAAGCTCACCCCGGCCGGGGTGTTTGTTGGACAGCGACCGAGGTACCCGTCCGGTGAACGCCGGAAAGCTTGCCCGCCCAAGACCGTGCCAGGTCATGGGCAATCCCTGACTCAACGGCGAGCCCGCATTCAGAGGCCGGCCGACCGGCCACGGCGATTTCGCCGTCTGCTGGCGCCCGCGCTACCTCGGCCGGGCGGCGAAGAAGTCAGTCAGGATGCCCGCGATGACGTCGGCCGGGGCATTGTGGTCATAGCCGTCCAGCATCATCAGCCGCCCGCCGGGAATGGCGGCGGCCTGGTCGGCGACGGAGCGCCGGAACCAGTCCGGGCTGTTCGAGCCGCCCAGGATCAGGACCGGCGCACTGATCCTGGCTAGTTCGGCCGCGGGCAGGCCGCCGTCGGTGACGGCGATGTCGTAAGGGAGCGTCGGGGCCAGCGGCTCGAGGTCGGTGACCCAGGGCGCACCGTCCATCTGCGCGACCATCTCCCGCGGCGCCCTGACCACATCGGACATCCAGTAGATGACCGCCTCGCGCCGCCGGCCGGCGCCAACCAGGTTCCTGATGTGCCCGGCCGGGTCCGCCGGGGGCGGCGGCGCGTCCGGGGTCAGGAACGGAGCCTCGTAGGCGACGATGCCCGCGGCCCGCAGGCCGCCCGCGGCCGACCGCAAGGCGATCGCCGCGCCCGAGGAGTGACCGAAGACGAACGGCGGCATCGGCCCGGCCGCCGCGGCGACCGCGGCGAGGTCCTCGTACTCGCGTTCGGGCGCGAACGGCGACGTGTCGCCGCTGTCACCACGACCGCGCCGGTCGTAGGTGATGACGGTAAAGTGCTGCCGCAGGTCGGCCGGGGCGACGAACGTCATGCGGGTGCAGAACGCGCCCACGACCACGATCAGCGGCGGCCCTGACCCGGTCCGGTCGTAGGCGATGACAGTGCCATCGGCGGACCTTACGGTTTCCATGCGCAACCCCGTCCGTTCGACGTCCAGTCAGGCCCGTTCTCACCTCGTCCTGACGACGAAGGCCTGGCCGTGGCCTGATCGGTCGGTGTAATACCCGCCGGCGCTGCACGGACCGGGCGACGCGCAGGAGATAGCCAAAAGCGAGGCGCTGTGTCCGGCGTCCAGCCTAACCAGGCCGGGCACCGGGATCGCCCGCCCCCACCGGCCGCTCCGCTCGCTGACGACGAAAGCCTGCGCGTCGTTCACGGTGCCCGTGAAATAGAACCCGGCCGCGACGCAGCTTCCTGGCGCCGCGCATGACACCGAGTTCACCTCGGCGTCGCCGCCCGCATTGAGTGCGGCCGTACCAGGAACCTCGGGCCGGCGGCCGGCGCGCGGGTCCCGGCGCCCGCTTGATAGCTCTCGGTCTGGGCGCTATCCGGTCGGCCGCTGCGCGGGCCCGTGACCGCTGGTGAGAAGAAGAATTGCCGGCCGATCGCGTGCGCGCCATTCACGCGCGCGGGAAGCGAGAGGAGAATCATGCTCGGAGAGGAGCCAGATGCGTATTTTCAGCAAGCGGGCCAGCACGAGCGGGGCGGTTCTGGTCTTGGCCGCCGGCCTCGCGGCCGCAGGCTGCTCGTCAGGCCGGGCACCGGCCGCGACGGGATGTTCCGCGCCTGGCAAGGGCAGCGGGTCACCGGCCGGCTCCCCCGGTCAGGCACCGGCGACGTGGGCCCTTCCTGGCGCCAACCAGCAGAACACCAGGGATGTCGCCAGCGGAATCACCAGCGCGGATGTCGCATCGCTCGGCGTGGCCTGGTGCGTGCCGATCGAGTCGGCCGGCCAGGCCCGGGCGGCCGGCCGGCCCGACGGCTACGCCACCACGCCGATCGTCGTGAACGGCGTGGTGTACCTGCAGGATCTGGAGTCGAACGTGATGGCGATCAGGCTCGCCACCGGGAAAGTCCTGTGGACCCGCAACTACGACTCGCCGAACGGCGGCCCGGACGGCGTCAACGTCACGGGCGGGGTGGTCTACGCGGCGACGAACCACGCCGCGGTCGCCCTGAGCGCGGCCACGGGCCGCCAGCTGTGGAGCCGCACGCTCATCGGCAACAAGTACGAGGGCATCGACATGGCGCCCGGCTACGACCACGGCACCGTGTACGTCTCGACGGTGCCGGTCAACCCGACCTTGGCCGAGTATCACGGCGGCGCCAAGTCGACGCTGTGGGCGCTGAGCGCGAAAACCGGCGCGCCCGAGTGGTCCTGGGACGAGGTACAGAACCTGTGGGGGAATCCGAGCGTTAATTCCGGCGGCGGCCTGTGGGATCCGCCGTCGTTCGACAGCCACGGCAACCTCTACATCGGCATCGCCAACCCGGGCCCGATCGCGCAGACCGGCTGGCCGCGCGGCTACCCGTGGGGCACCAGCCGGCCAGGACCTGACCTGTACACCGACTCGGTCGTCAAGCTCAGCCCCCAGGGCAAGCTGTTGTGGCATTACCAGCTGACCCCGCACGACCTGTACGACTGGGACCTGCAGAACTCGCCGGTCCTGACCACGGCGAACGGGAAGCCGGTGGTCATCGACGGCGGCAAGGCCGGCATCCTGGTCGAGCTCAGCGCGCAGACCGGCAAGCTGCTGTGGAAGCTCCCGGTCGGGGTTCACTCCGGGCACGACAATGACGGGCTGAAGACCGAGCGGGACACCCCGGCCTCGCACATCCCGCTGCCCGCGAGGTTCATGCTCGAACCCGGCGTGTTCGGCGGCGTAGAGTCCGAGCTGGCCAGCAACGGCTCGGCCGTCTTCGCCGCCGTCAACAACCTCGGGGTGCCGCTCTCCGTGCACGGCCTGACCGAGAAGTCCGCGGCGTTCGTGGCGTCGATCGGCAGCGCCACCGGCGAGATGATCGCGGTCAGCCAGGACACCGGCACGGTCGAATGGGCCGACCAGCTGCCGTCGGCCCCGTACGGGGCCGCCACGGTCACCAACGACGTCGTGTTCACGACGACGTACAGCGGATTCCTCTATGCGTTCAACGCCGCGACCGGCGCGATCGTTCTGAAGACGCCGCTGTCGGCCGGGACGAACGCCCCCGTCACGGTGGCCGGGGACTACGTGATCGCCGGGGCGGCGGCCCCGCACAAGGGCCAGCAGGCGCTGATCATCGCGTACAAGCTCGGCGCCCACGGCAAGCTCCGCGACACCGTCCGCTAGCCCCGCCGCGCCCCGGGAGGCAGATGATGGCGAGAACGGTCCTGAGCGGCGGGCGAGTCTTCGACGGGACCGGCAGCGCCGTCGCCGAGGCGGACGTCGCGATCGCCGACGGCACGGTCGTCGACGTCGGCTCCGGGCTGGACGGGGACGAGCAGGTCGACGTCAGCGGCCTGACCGTGCTGCCCGGGCTCTTCGACTGTCACGTGCACGTGATGGTGTCGGGGATCGACCTGACCCGGCGGCTACAGCGGCCGTTCTCCTACCAGTTCTTCGAGGCGGCGGCCAATCTCGCGGCGACGCTCGACTGCGGGATCACGACCGTCCGCGACGCCGGCGGCGCCGACCTCGGCGTGCAGCAAGCGGTCGAGGACGGGCTGATCGACGGGCCCCGGATGCAGATCTCGGTCAGCGCGCTGAGCCAGACCGGCGGCCACGGTGACGGCTGGCTGCCGTCGGGGATCACCACGTACCTGCTGTCGCCGCATCCCGGGCGGCCGGCTGGCCTGGTCGACGGGCCCGAGGAGATGCGCAAGCGGGTACGCGAGATCATCCGGGCCGGCGCCAACGTCATCAAGGTGCATACCTCGGGCGGCGTGCTATCGCCCCGCGACAGTCCGAAGCACGCGCAGTTCCGGCCCGATGAACTTGCGGCCCTGATGGCCGAGGCGACGGCGGTCGGCTTGCCGGTGATGGCGCACGCGCAGGCGGCCGACGGAATCAAGAACGCGGTCCGGGCCGGGGTCCGGTCCATCGAGCACGGGATCTACCTGGACGACGAGGCCATCGAGCTGATGCTCAGGGCCGGAACGTGGCTGGTCCCGACCCTGGTCGCCCCGCACGCCGTCCTGACTGCGGCCAGCGCGGGCCGCCAGCTGCACGACGGCGTCGCGGAGAAGGCCCAGGCGGTCATCGCCGACCATGCCAGCTCGTTCGCGCGGGCGGCGGCCGCCGGGGTCAAGATCGCCATGGGCACGGACACCGGCGTCGGGCCGCACGGCAGCAACCTGGACGAGCTGCCGCTGATGGCGGCGGGCGGGATGACTCCGGCTCAGGTGCTGACCGCGACCACCAAGTCGGCGGCCGAGCTGATGCAGATCGGCGACGAGACGGGCACCATCATGCCCGGCAAGCGCGCCGACCTGCTCGTGCTGGCCGGCGACCCGTTCGACCTGGCGAACCTGAAGGCCGGCATCCGCGCCGTGTACGTAGCGGGCCGGAAGGTGCGCGGCTAGCCGGAGCCTGGCGGCGGGGCGGGTCAGCCGGGACGGGGTTCGCGATGGATGTCGGCGATCAGCGCGGCCAGGTCGGCGCAGGTACGGGAGGCCAGGGCGCGGCCGGCCCGCGTGTCCAGCTCGTCCTTGGTCAGGCGGCCCTGAACGAACGCGGTTTTGATCAGGTCGATCGCCTGCTCGCGGTCGGCGTCGGAGACCTTGAGGCCGGTGCCTGGCCAAGCCGGGCCAGCCAGTGCCAGGGCGTCGGCGCCACGGCCGGTGACGGCGCTGGCCATCGGCAATCCGCGGCGACGCAGTCCGGCTGTCGCACCGAGCCCGGCGCCGAGGAAAGGTGCCAGCAGCAGGAAGACATAGGCCGTCCCGCCGGCCTGGCCGACGCTGAGCTCCACCAGGTACTCATGCCGGAGCCCTATCGGTATCACCGTGTTATTCGGATCGCAGGTCTCGCACCCGCCGCCGGGCGGCGGACCCGGGTTGTGTTGCAGCGGCACCTGCTGCGGGAACAGGGCAATCGCGACCGAGGTGAACGTGGCTAGCAGCAGTGTACCCGTCGCCATCGCGAACGCCGCGGCCACGGCGCCCTGCCGGACGGGGCTCAGGCGAGCCGGCCGGACCGGCCGCCCATCCCTGGCCGACAATCGCGAAACCAGCAAGCCGGTCGACAGCGGCAACACCAGCGCGGCCAGCCCCCACCATTTCAGCGACGCGCTGGCGGGGTCGACATCTACGCCGAACGAGCCGAGCGGAAACAGCACCGCGGCCGTGACCGCGCCGAACCCCGCCCCGATCGGCAGGGCCCCCCGGGTCAGCCGCACGTTCTGGGACGTGAGGATGAGCAGGCCGGCCGCATATCCGCCGAGGACGAGGAGCAGGACGATCTCCACCGACCAGATGCCGGGAACGACCACGAAATAGGCGCCGAGCTTGCTGCCGAGGCGATCCTTCACGAGCTTTCCGGCGACCAGCGCCAGCACCAGCGCGTAGCCGGCTACCCGCGCCGCGGGCGCCGCCCAGCCGCGGCGGACCGGCCCGAAGAACCGGCGGACGATCACCGGCAGCACGGCCAGCATCAGCACGGTGCCGACGATGTAGACGCGGTTGACCGGCACGGCCGAGTTCGAGGCTCGGCCCGGCCAGCCGATCCAGGCCAGGGCGATCGCCCCGGCGGCGAAGGCCAGTTTCTGGACCAGCTTGCCCATCACGACCTCCCGCGCCACGACCCACAACCCTCCGCACAGCCAGGTGACCCGGCTCATCCCGGCCGGAACCTGCACCGCCTCGGCCGCCAGGGCCCGCGCCCACTCGCGGCGTCCGTCGGGAAGCAGCGCACCCGACAACCTCAGCAGGCTCGTCAGCACCCGCGTGGACCGGTCCATTACGCGCCTTCCCCGGCCATCCGGCGCCTGCCCGCCCGGCCCGCATCGGCTGCGCGGCGCTGCTGCCCGGATGCCCGCTCGGCCAGGGCCGCGCTGGCCGCGGCCGCACCGCCGGAGGTCAGCCGGTACAGGTGCCGCCGCGGGCGCCCGGCCGGCTGCTCGTCTTCCCAGCGCGCCTCGACCAGGCCACGGTCGGCCAGCCGGATCAGGATCGGGTACAAGCTGCCCGACTTCAGCCCCGTGTCCTTCGCGATCCCGTATCCGTGCCGCCATCCCGCTGGTTCCGCGCACAGCGCCGCGAGGACCGACAACGTCTGTTCAGAGAACCCAGATCCGTATGCCATAGCCACGAACTCTATCTAGGTAGAGTTACGCCGTCTACCGTTTGACCGGATTGCTTTTCCGCGCGCCTACCCCCTCGCGGGCCCGCGCTGCCTGCTCCACCCGCTCCCGGTGATCCGCCCACCCGGCCTGGTCGCGGGGCAGCATGTTGTCGTTGCCGGGAAGCAGTCCGGCCGTGCCGTCGATGAGTTCCCTGACGATGTCGGCGTGCCCGGCATGCCGCTGCGTGTCCACCACCATGTGCACCATGACCTGATGCAGCGTCACCTCGGCGCCGCCCCACCACCAAGTCTGATTTCGGACCCAGGGTAGTCATGACCGGACAGTAATCCAGCCCGGCCGCGCGCGGACCGCATCGGGGCGGGAGGGAGTTTCGCTCGATTGAGCAGTTGGGTCTTCCGGCGCGCGCGAAGTCCGGTTACGTTACATATCGCGAACTGAAACAGGTTCTACTTTCCCGGCGCCCGGCGCCTGCCGCCCGGCTCCTGCGCGATGTCGGTGCGAGACGAGGATGAGGCGATGAAGACCAAGGCCGCCGTGCTGTATGGCGTGGGTGAGAAGTGGCAGGTCGAGGAGGTCGAACTCGACCCGCCGAACCCGAAGGAGGTGATGGTCAAGCTCACGGCAAGCGGGCTGTGCCACTCCGACGAGCATCTCGTGACCGGCGACATCCCGATGCCGTTGCCGGTCGTCGGCGGCCACGAGGGCGCGGGCGTCGTGGTCGAGGCCGGGCCGGGAGTGGAGCACGTGACGGAGGGCGACTCGGTCGTCCTTGCCTTCCTGCCCGCCTGCGGCCACTGCTCGTACTGTGCCCGCGGCATGCAGAACCTCTGCGATCTCGGGATGTTCCTCATCAACGGCCCGCAGCTGGACGGCACCTACCGCTTCCATTCCCGCGGCCAGGGCGTCGGCCAGATGTGCCTGCTGGGCACGTTCTCCGAGTACACCGTCGTCCCGGCCCAGTCGGTCGTGAAGGTCGATAACGGCACCGCGCTCGACAAGGCGGCGCTGGTGGGGTGCGGCGTGACGACTGGCTTCGGCAGCGCCGTGCGCACCGCTGAGACCCGGGCCGGAGACACGGTCGTGGTCATGGGCATCGGCGGCATCGGCATCAACGCGATCCAGGGCGCCAGGATCGCCGGGGCGCGGAACATCATCGCGGTCGACCCGGTCGAGTTCAAGCGCACCAAGGCCATGGAACTCGGCGCCACCCACGTCGCGTCGAGCGTCGCGGAGGCGGGCCCGATCGTCGGGTTGCTGACGCGCGGCCAGATGGCGGACTCGTTCATCATCACGACCGATGTCGCCGAGGGCGACTACATCGGGCCGGCCCTGGATATGGTCGCCAAGCGCGGAAAGGTGATCGTGACCGCCGTCGGCCACCCGGCCGACACCCAGCTGAGCGGCTCGCTCTGGATGCTGACGATGATGGAAAAGCAGATCCGGGGCTCGCTGTACGGGTCGTCCAACGCTCAGCACGACATCCCGCGGATGCTCGAGATGTACAAGAACGGCCAGCTCAAGCTCGATGAGCTGATCACCAGGGAGTACACCCTCGATGAGGTCAACCAGGGATATGAGGACATGCGTAACGGCCTCAACATCCGGGGCCTGATCCGCTACTGACGCCGGGCGAGCAGCGACTGTTCAGGGGCCAGCGTTACGGCGGGCCGGTCGTCGCCCAGGCGCTCATCAGCATGGGAGTAGCGGCTACGGCCTGGCTCCCTTCCTGTTCGTCCCTCAGCCGTTGCTCGAACGTCTCCATGCCGATCTCGTCGGCCGTGGCCACGCCGGTGCTGATGATCAGTGGCGCCGCGAGGCGCATGTTCTCCACTGCGGTGGCGACGCCGACCGGATCGCCCGGACCGGTTCTCCGCCAGCGCTGGCCGCCATGAACCTAAACTCGTCACATGGCCAGGTACTTCGACGTCCATCCGGCCAACCCGCAACAGCGCGCGATCGCCCAGGTCGCTGAGATCGTGCGCGACGGCGGCGTGATCGCCTACCCGACGGACTCCTGCTATGCGCTCGGATGCCAGCTCGGCAACGGCGACGGCATGTCGAGGATGAGGTCGATCCGCCACCTCGATGACCGGCACCACCTCACGCTGGTATGCCAGGACTTCGCCCAGCTCGGCCAGTTCGCCTACGTCGCGAACTCGGTGTTCCGGGCGATCAAGGCGGCGACCCCCGGCAGTTACACCTTCATCCTGCCCGCGACCAAGGAAGTGCCCCGCCGGTTGCAGCACCCGCGGAAGAAGACGGTCGGCGTGCGGATCCCGCGCCACGTTGTTGCCCAGGCCCTGCTCGCCGAACTCGGCGAGCCGCTTGTCTCGACTACTCTGCTGCTGCCCGGCCAGGAGGACCCCATGACCGACGGGTGGCAGATCGCCGAGCAGCTGGACCATGCCGTCGACGCGGTGCTCGATTGCGGCGACTGCGGAACCGTGCCGACGACAGTGGTCGATTTCTCCCAGCGGGAGCCCGAGATCGTGCGCCGCGGGGCCGGCGACGCCACCGGCTTTGAATGAACCGCGGCCGCCGGCCTGCCTTCGCTCTGATTGTGCGCGTTAGCCCTTGACCGCAAGGCCGATCGAGTGTCAATATACCACTACGGTCTTAGTGGAATGGTGGCATCGATGGAGTTCGAGGTTGACCAGCGTTCGGGGCTTCCGACTTACCTGCAGCTTGTCCAGCAGGTACGACACGCGCTGCGGCTTGGATTGCTCGAGGCGGGTGATCAGCTGCCGACCGCCAGGGAGGTAGTAGCGAAGCTGGCCATCAATCCGAACACCGTGCATAAGGCGTACCGGGAGCTTGAGCGTGACGGACTCGTCACGGTCCGGCCCGGGCAGGGGACCTTTATCGCGAGGTCGCTGACCGGACCCGGGTTCGCGCAGCTCGGCAAGCTGCGGGAGAGCTTGTTCGGGTGGCTCGACGAGGCGAAGGCCGCGGGCCTGGACGCTGAGGAAATCGAGGCGCTGTTTCGCTCAGCGGTGAGACAGGCCGCGGCAGAAGAAGGTGTTGCATGAATGCGCTCGCGATGGAGACCAGGCGGCTCGGCCGCCGCTACGGGGCACGCTGGGCCTTGCGTGACTGCACGCTGAGCTTGCCCGCCGGCGGGGTGATCGGGCTGGTGGGGCCCAACGGGGCCGGCAAGACGACGCTGCTGCGGCTGGCGGTCGGGGCGATGGCCCCGAGCGCCGGGGAGATCATGGTGCTCGGCCGGCCGGTCACTGACCGCCCGGACAGCCTGTCCGCGGTGGGGTTTGTGGCTCAGGACAAGCCGCTGTACCCGGGCTTCACCGTGGAAGAGATGCTGCGGTTCGGGGCCAGCATGAATCCGCGCTGGGACGACGCGATCCCCAGGCGCCGCCTGGCCGGCCTTGACGTGCCGCTATCGCAGCGCACCGGGCGGCTCTCGGGCGGCCAGCAGGCGCAGGTCGCCCTGGCGCTGGCTCTGGGCAAGCAGCCGGAACTGCTGCTCCTGGACGAGCCGGTGGCCAGCCTGGATCCGCTGGCCCGGCGTCAGTTCTACCAGACGCTGATGGAGGTGGTCGCGTCGCAGCGGATGACGGTCATCCTGTCTTCCCATCTTCTTGATGATCTTGACCGCTCCTGCGATTACCTGGTCGTGCTCTCCGCATCGCGGGTGCAGCTGGGCGGGCCCGTCGACGAGCTGGTTGCCAGCCACAAGGTTCTCACCGGCCCGGCCTCCCGGGTCCACGCGCTAGAAGGGCAGCACATGATCGTGCAGATGGAGTCCAGCGGGCGACTGGCCCGCCTGCTGATCCGGGCCGGCGGCCCGGTCCACGATCCGGCCTGGACGGTTCGTGATGCCAGCCTCGAAGAGCTGGTGCTCGCCTACATGAGCAGTCCGGAAACCGCGTCAAGAAGTCCTGAGCTAGCGGAGGTGCGGCCATGACCTGGCTCATGTGGCGCCAGCACCGGCTCCAGGCGCTCGCATCGGTGTGCGTCCTGGCCCTGCTGGCCATCTTCCTGGTCATCACCGAGCGCGAGATGTCGGGTTATCTGCACAGCACCGGCCTGGCCGCCTGCCTGAACCGCCACGGCAGCTGCGACGCGCTCAGCCAGCTGTTCGAGAATCGGTACGGCGCCCTGCTCAACAACATCGCGTACCTGAATTTCCTGCCGCTTCTGGTCGGCATGTTCTGGGGCGCTCCGCTGCTGGCCCGGGAATATGAGCTCGGCACCGACATTCTGGCCTGGAGCCAGACCGTCAGCCGGCGGCGCTGGCTTGCGGTCAAGCTGAGCTGCTTTGCCGTCGCCGCCATCGTGGCCGCGTCCGGGTTCAGCGCGTTGCTCGGCTGGTGGTACCGGCCGCTCAGCCAGCTCAGCGTCCACGGCGGCCAGTCCCCGATCCAGCCCAACATCTTCGACGTCCATGGCATCGTCCCGATCGGCTATGCCTTGTTCGCCTTCGCCCTCGGCGCGGCTGCGGGCGCTTTCACCCGCCGCACCGTGCCCGCGATGGCCATCACCGTCGGCGGATTCCTGGCGACCCGCGTCGGCATCCAGATCCTGCGCGGCCATCTGCTGGCCCCTGAGCGATCAGTGCACCCGCTGGTCAGCTCCACCGGCGGCGTGAGCTTCGGAACCCCGCTGGTCCCCCCGCAGAACTGGGTGCTCGACAGCCACATAGTCGACCGGGCCGGGCACGTCGTGTCGGACCAGGCCGTGCTGCAGACCTGCCGGGCGGTGGTAAGCCCACGCGGCGTAGCCCACTGCGTAACGGTTCACGGATTCCACCAGGTGGACGTGTACCAGCCGCTCAGCCGATACTGGCCGCTTCAGGGAATCGAGTTCGCCGTCTTCGCGGCCATCGCCCTCGGCCTGCTTGCGGCCACTGCCTGGAGCGTCGGCTTCCGCCAGCGACGACGGCACCGCCACGCCGGACCGGACCAGGACGCCAGGCAGCCGCTGTCGCGCGCCGCCCGGTCGGCATCGCTGCCCGCCCACTGATCAGCCACGGCCATGCGGCTGACGCGGCGAATTCGCGGCCACCGCCGAGGGGCGGCGGCCAGGGCTGAAGGGCGCCGTCAGGACCCGGGCCTGGCGCCAGCAGGCCGCCGGCGTCATCGGGCCCGGG
>JBPCKO010000382.1:0-6162 GCA_051004215.1 Streptosporangiaceae bacterium
TGTGGAGAAGAGAAAGTTCTTGCGGGTGGTGGAGCCGGCTCGCCGCCCCTCTCGCGGCGGCCGCCGCTGTCGCCGCGGTCGCGGGGACCTTGTCGCTGATCAGCGCGAGCGGCCCGGGGCCCGTGCCGCAGCGGCCGTCCGGCCCGGTGCAGTGGCGGCTGCCCGCGGCGGCCAGCGTCCGGCAGGGGTACCCGGGCGGCCAGGTACCCGGGCCGGGCCGGCCCCGCTATTGCCTGGGCGTCCAGCCGGCGCCGCACGGGCCAACCGAATACGCGTTCACCGTGTACGTGTACAACGCGAGCACCGGTCAGCTGACGGGTCGGCTCACGCTGCCCGGGTCCGGCCGGTGGGCCAGGGCTGTGGCCAGCCTGGGCAAGCGCGGCTACGTCGTGGCCGCGACCAGGGACGAGCCGCGCTTCGGCTGCCGTACCTGGCTCTACCAGTTCCGCCTCACCGCCGCCGGGAAGCCGGCCGGCCTGCGGCCGTTCGTCGTGCCGCAGGTGCGCGGCTGGGCCCAGCAGCTCGGCGGCAGCGGCGACGGGCAGCTGGCCGTCCTGACCACGAGCACCTGCGTGCGCGGGCGGACTCAGCCCATGAACTCCCATGACGATCGCGCGATGGCGATCTCGCTGCCGTCCGGGGCGGTCAGCACCTGGTCGCCGTGGCCCGCGGCCAGCAACCTGGTCCCCGAGAACGTGGCGTTCACGGCGCCGTCGCCGGCCGGTCCGCTGCTGCCGTTCGTCGCGATTGCCGGTCACCCGCCGGACTTCGGGCTGAGCGAGCAGGCCGCCTACGTGATGCTGGGCGGACGGGTCGGCGGGCCGCCCGCCCGCCGGTACCACCTCGTCGTCAACCCGCCGGGCTCGGCCGGGGTCCTGTCCGCGGTACTGAGCCCGGACGGCCGGGTGGCGTTCGTGCTGACGGCCCGCAGATACGGCGGCCGGTGGCACGAAATGATCGGAGCGTACGCGACCGCGACCGGCAAGCTGCTCAGCGTGCTGGCGTCGTCGTCGGCTCGGTATCTCGACGGTGACGGCTACCTGATACCGGACCCGTCGGGCCGGCACCTCCTGGTGCTGGGCTTCGGCGCCGGCAACACGGCCGTGCTCGATGTCGCGACGCACCGGATGACGGTGCTTCCTGCACGCCATCGGTACCCGCCGCTCGGCGCGGCCTGGTGACGGGCCGGCTGGTCAGTTATGCCACTGGTAGTGGTGCCAGTTCTGCCGGTCCCACGGTCCGCCCCGGTTCCACGGGCCGTTCCAGCCGGACTGCCAGTGCCCTCGCATCCGGCGCCGGAACCTGGCCGCTACGAAGACGCCGGCCACGATCGCGACCAGCCAGAGCACCAGCATGGCCTTGAGGAAGGCGATGAACAGCCAGCCTGCCCCCGGTATCGCAACCGCGGCGATCAGCAGGATCAGGGCCAGCGGCAGCAGCCGGGGCCCGCGCCGCAGCATCAGCCGGGGCCTGGCCGCCCAGGGCGGAGACTGCGGTACCGGGCCAGGCTCCATCGCCGTGTCCGGCAGGTCCGCCATCACCCGCCCCAGGTCGCCGAACGTTTTCGCGTTCAGCGCGGCAGTCACCCGCTCGTCGAGTTCGTCGGAGTTCAGGCGGCCCTCGGCGAAGTGCTCGCGCAGTCGCGCGGTCACCTGCTCCCGGTCGGCGTCCGACACCCGCATGCGATCGTCCATCATGCCCATCCTCGCACCTATCCGTCCTGCTCGTCGCCATCGGCGTCGTCATCGTCGGCCAGGATCCCGTACAGGTCACGCCGGGCCTTGGCCAGCAGCCGCTCGGCCGCCTTGATCTGCTCGGGCGTTCCCGCGTGGGCGATCTGGACGATCCCCCCGCCCAGCCTGGCCGCCTCGGCGAACAAGCCCGGTACTTCCCAGGCCTCCTGCTGCTCGGCCGACTCCCAGGCGCCGCGGGCCATCTCGGGGTTCTGCTCGATGTACTCCCGGCCGGCGCCGGTCAGGGCGAACGTCCGCCGCCCGCCGGACTCCTCGCCCGCGATCAGCCCCTCGTCGGCGAGCTGGGACAGGGCCGGATAGACGGCTCCGGGGCTGGGCCGCCAGGCCCCGCCGCTGCGCTCCTCGATCTCGGACATGATCTGGTAGCCGTTCAGCGGGCCTTCCCGCAGCAGGGCCAGGATGGCGGCCCGGACATCGCCGCGGCCCGCCTTGGTCGCCTTCGGCGGACCTGGCGGCCCGGCCGGTCCCGGCCAGAAGGCGCCCCACGGACCGCCGCCGCCCCAGTGCCCGGCCCCGCGCCGCCCGCCGGACTCCCGTTCCCAGGGCCCGCCCCGCGGTCCCCGCCGGCCAGGGCCGCCGCCTGCGGCGGCCTGCGCCCGGAGCACCGTGCGGACATGGCGGAGCGTGTCGTGCAGGGTGCCGGCCATGTCGTGCAGGCCGGCCCCGAGGTCGCAGCCGCCCAGGTCACCCGGGCCAAAGTCGCCGCTTCCCGCGCCTGCTGGAGCTGGTTTCATCACGTTCGCCGCCTCGTCTCTCGCGATACGATCACGATATATCGAGAGGTTAGCTCGCGATCGCCGGGAACACAAGTAATAACTTGTTCGCTGTCCGCGAAGTGCCCGCTCACCGTGACCGCGGGAGGAATTCCGCGGCGGTCGCGGAGGGCGAGCTGGGGCCACGGAAGCCCGGGGAAGGCGAGCCAGGGCTACCAGGCGGGCGGGTGCGGGCATCAGGCGGTGCCGACGGCCGTCCAGGCGACGGCGGTGATCTCGATCTCGCCCGATGGCAGTACCGCCCGGCAGCGGTCGCGCAGCGTGCTGGCCTGGGCCGTGGACAGGGAGGCCAGGTACGTCCCGGCCGGCCCGACGCCGAGAGTGAACGGTTCCCACCACTGCTCGAAGGACGCGAACCTGAACCGCACGGTCAGCTCGGCCGACCGCACCCTGGCCAGGCCGGCCTGTGCGAACATGCTCGCGAGCTGACCGTCGCGGGCGCCCGCCCGTCCGGCCTCGTCAGGCGCGGCCGGGTCGAGCGAGCGCACCGTTCGCCAGAACGGGCCGAGCGGCCCGCGTCCGCCGGCGAAGTCCCACACGCAGGCGGCCACGGTTCCGCCGGGAACGCACACCCTGGCCATCTCGAACAAGCCCGTGAACGGGTCGGTCATGAAGTGGACGACCAGCTGAGCCAGCGCGGCGTCGAAGCTGCCGGCCGCGAACGGCAGCGACTCGGCGGCGGCGATGCCGACGAACACGCCTGGGAGCCGATCCCGGGCCGCCGCGGCAAAGGATCTCGAGGGTTCCACCGCACAGACGCGGCCGGGGCCCGTGCGCCCGGCCAGTTCCGCGGCTAGCGCGCCGGGCCCGCACCCGACGTCCAGCACGCGCTGGCCGGCCGTGACGCCCGCCGCCCCGGCGAACAGGGCGGCGAGGGGCTCGGAGTACCGGCCCATGAACCGCAGGTAGGCATCGGCGCCGACCTCGAAGCTCATGCCGGGTCCCGACCGGCGAGCCGCCGGGCCCGGCGTTGCATCTCGGCCCGGGTGACCTCTGCTGCCGTCAGCGCCGCCGCCACGTGGTCAGGCTATCGGGGCCAGGGACTTCGCCTGCTACTTGTCCGCAGGGCACCGGCGGGGCCGTCGCCGACACCGTGGTCCTCGGCCGCACCTGGGACACCACCACGAACGCGCCATCGGGACCGAGGACCTGGCGGCGCCTGCTTCTACCACGACTGCGCGGGCTTCCCGTGGGACACCGGCGAGGTCATCGTCCGCTGACTGGCAGGTCGGTCCGCATGATCGTGATGTCCTCGCCGTCGTAGCGGCCCTCGTGGATGTCCCGCCAGCCCAGGCCGCGGTACAGAGCCTGGGCCGCCGACCCGGTCAGGGTGAACAGGTACACCTCGGCGTGGCCGAGCGAGGCGGCCCACTCCTCGCACCGCCGCACGAGCAGGCGGCCGAGGCCCTGGCGCCTGGACGCAGGGACGACGTACAAGCCCTTGTTCCACGGCGTCAGGCCGGCCGCCGGCGGATAGCCGGGCATGTCCTGCGGCACCAGGCACACCGCGGCCGCGGGCTCGCCGCCGGCGTGCGCGACCAGGGTGCCCGGGGGCTGGCCGGCGCCGGCCTGGCGGGCCAGCCCCTCGGCCCAGCCCGCCGCGGTGCCGCCGGGATCGGTGTGCCCCCACTCCGCGAAGTGCCAGCCCGCGACGACCCCGATCAGGTCCGGGTGCGTGCTGAGCGGCTCAACGATGACGTCCATGCCCCGGTGATACAGCCCGGCGGCGGGAAATGGCAACCAGCGCCGGCCGGCGCGCGACGGCGATCCTGATATACCGGGACCATGATGGCCGAGTCGCTGGCGGGGCAGATGCGCCTGGCCGCTCTCGCCCTGCTGGCCGGGCTCACCGGCGAGCAGCGCGCCGCGGCCGCCCTCGCGTTCGCCGACGAGCAGGCCAGACGCTGGCTGGAGTACCGGCCTGAGCAACGGCCCGGCGCGTGCCTGGCCGGGCTCAGCCCGGCGGCCCGCAAGGCCGCGCACCGGCTGCTGGCGACCGGCCTGAGCGAACCGGGTTACGCGCAGGCCATGGCCATCGTGGCGCTGGAGGAGGTGCTCGACCGCCAGGAAGGCTGGCGGCGCGGCCGGCACAGCGGCGACTACTGGGTCAGCGTGTTCGGCGACCCAGTCGGCGACCGGCCGTGGGCCTGGCGGTTCGAGGGCCATCACCTGTCCGTGACCATGACCATCAGTGGCGAGAACATCTCGCCCGCCCCGGTGTTCCTGGGCGCGAACCCGGCCCGCGTGGCGCACGCCGGGCGGACCGTCTCCCGTCCGCTGGCCCCTGAGGAGGACGTGGCCCGCGCGCTGCTCGATTCGCTCGGGCCGGCCGGCCGGGCGGTCGCGGTGGTGGCCGACACCGCGCCCGCCGACATCCGGTCGGCGACCAGGCCGCGGGTGCCGGCCGGGCTCGGCTCGCCTGGCATCGCGGCCGGCCGGCTCGGCCCGACCGCCCGCGCCCTGCTCGGCCAGCTGGTCGCGGTCTACCTGGACCGGCTGCCGGCCGGCCTCGCCGCCGTCCAGGCCGGCCGGATCGCCGCCGACGGCGAGCTGACCTTCGCCTGGGAAGGCCCGCTAGTGCCCGGCACCCGGCACTACTACCGGATCACGGGCGAGGACCTGCTGATCGAGTACGACAACACCGCCGACGACGGCAACCACGCGCACACCGTCCTGCGCCGCCCGCACAGCGACTTCGGCGACGACATCCTGGCCGGCCACTACGACCGTGACCACGCTGCGGGCTAGCCCGGCCTGACCAGCCCGAGGCGGGAGATCCCGCGCCGGAACCGGCCGCCCGCCATCCCGATCTCGAGCGCGAACTTCTCGTTCTCGCGCAGCTGGACCCCGCCGATCCGCACCGGACGCAGGGCCAGGTAGACCTGGCTCCACGGCGGGTCCCGCAGCGCCTCGTCGCCTTGCTGGCGCACGGTGCCCGCTTGCTCCGCGGCCAGCAGTTCCTGGTGGACCGCCGCGGTCGCGGCCGGATCGGGATCGGCCTGCCAGAGCTGGCGGAGCCGGTCGGCGTCGGCCGGGCTGGCCTTGCGCTGCGGGCGCTGGAAGGCGGCGGTCAGCAGCCAGATGTCGGGTTCGGGCGGCGGCGCGGGCCTCGCGGGCTTCGGCCGCCGCTCGCCGCGGGTGCGGGTGTCGATGGCGGGCGTGGCGCGCGGGCCTGATCCGCCGGGCATCGCGGGCGGCGGCGGTGGCGTAGCCGGCTGAGGCGGCTGGGTTCCCGGGAGGAAGCCGAGCCGCTCGAAGCCGCGGGCGAACAGGCCGCGTTCCTGACCTGCCTTCAGCGTGAACAGCTGGCCATTGCCGAAGTGCTCGGAGCCGACCGTGACGTCGCCCAGCGCGACGTACGTGGAGATCCACGGGCAGGACCGGCTGAACTCACGGGGCCGGGCGGCGACCCGGCCGGCCCGGGCCGCGTCGGCGATGAGCTGGTACAGGCGGTAGGTCTCGGCCGGGTTGGGATCGGCCCGCCAGAACGCCTCGAGCTCGGCGATCCGCTGCGGGTCGTTCTGGTAGGTGGCGCGGGCGGCCGGGCTGGCCAGCGCCCAGGCGTCGAACCCGAGCCCGAGCCGCTGCCCGAGCGTGGGCGGGGGCGGCGGTGGCGGATCAGGCCGCGGGAGAGG
>JBPCKO010000383.1:0-17261 GCA_051004215.1 Streptosporangiaceae bacterium
GGCTTTCCCCCGTCTCCCTCCTGATGGATCTTCCCTTCCTCCGTGCGATCGCTCCCTTCTTCCTCCGGGGACAAGCTTTCCCCCACCCCGTCGCCGGTCCCGGCGACCAGAATGGCTCCGACCGAGAAGGCCGTCGCGGACGGCGGGCAGCGCACGGATAGCGCGATCGCGGCCCGCAGCCAGTACCGGTCGGCGTCGGGATCACCTGGTCGCGGGCCCTGCTCGTGGTCGCCCGGCTGCACAGGCCCAACGGTATCGCCCGCCGGCCAGGCAATGATTTACTGGCACTCAGATCTACCACCCACTCCGCCTCCGCGACACCCGCCGCTGAAGCGGGCCCAGCGTGGCGGACCCGACGATGAGCCAGGTGCGGCCGGGCCCGGCCGGCCCTGGCGAAGGATGGTGCGAGAACGATGGTCGCGACGACGCGCAAGCTGGCCGCGTCCGGCCCGGCGGCGACGGGCCTGTCCAAGTCGGCCCCGGTCAAGACGTTCGACTCGCTGAACCCGGCGACGGACGAGCCGGTCGCGACGTTCCCGGTCTTCGGCTCCGACGAGGTTGGCGAGACCGTCGGCCGGGCCCGGGAAGCCGCCGACTGGTGGGCGGGCTTGCCGTGGAAGGAACGGCAGGTCAGGCTGCTGGCCTGGAAGTCCTATCTGACCAGGTACATCATGCGGCTGGCCGAGGTCGTGCACGCCGAGACCGGCAAGCCGCTGTCCGACGCGCAGCTCGAGATCATGCTGGCGATCGTGCACATCGACTGGGCCGCGAAGAACGCGCGCAAGGTACTCAACCCGCAGCGGGTCCGCAGCGGCCTGGTGGCGTTCAACCACGCGTCCACCGTGCAGTACCACCCGCTCGGCGTGGTCGGGGTCATCGGGCCGTGGAACTACCCGGTGTTCACGCCGCTCGGCTCGGTCGCCTACGCGCTCGCGGCCGGCAACGCGGTGGTGTTCAAGCCCAGCGAGTTCACTCCGGCCACCGGCGGCTGGCTGGTCAGCTCGTTCGCCGAGGTGGTGCCCGAGCAGCCGGTGCTGCAGCTGGTGACCGGTTTCGGGGAGACCGGCGCTCACCTGGCCCGCAGCGGGGTCGACAAGATCGCGTTCACGGGGTCGACCAAGACCGCCAAGAAGGTCATGGCTGCCTGCGCGGAGAACCTCACCCCCATGGTGGCCGAGTGCGGCGGCAAGGACGCGATGCTCGTCGCCGCGGACGCGGACCTGGACGCCGCGGCCGACGCCGCGGTCTGGGGGGCCTTGTCCAACGCCGGCCAGACCTGCGTCGGCGTGGAGCGGATCTATGTGTCGCAGGAGGTCTACCACACGTTCATCGAGAAGCTGGCCGAGCGGGTCAGCGGGCTGCGCCCCGGTGACGACCGCGAGGCCGACTACGGCCCGATGACCATGCCGGGCCAGCTCGAGGTGATCGAGCGGCACATCGCGGACGCGATGGCTGACGGCGGCCGGGCCGTCGTCGGCGGCCTGGGCAGCATCCGCAAGCCTTACGTCGGGCCCGTGATCCTGGCCGACGTGCCCGAGACCAGCGCGGCGGTCACCGAGGAGACGTTCGGGCCGACGATGACGGTCCGGCCCGTGGCCGACCTGGACGAGGGCGTGCAGCTGGCCAACGCGGGCCGGTACGGCCTGGGCGGCAGCGTGTTCACCAAGAACCGGCGCGCGGGCATGCGCGCGGCCAGGGCGCTGCGCACCGGCATGGCCTCGGTGAATTCCGCGCTGACCGTGCTGAGCGTGCCCGCGCTGCCGTTCGGAGGGGTCGGCGAGTCGGGATTCGGCCGGATCCACGGCGCCGACGGGCTGCGCGAGTTCAGCCGATCGCAGTCGATCACCAGGCAGCGGATGAAGCCGATGTCCAACCTGACCTCGTTCACCAGGACGGACAAGGACCTGAACTCGATCCTGACCCTGGTCACCATGCTGCACGGCAAGCGCTACCGCAAGTAGCGCTACCGGGCGGCGGTGACGGCCAGGTCGCTCGGCTCGACGGCCGCCAGCGGGGCCCGGCCCGAAATCATGTCGGCGGCCCGCTCGGCCACGGCGATCACCGGCGCGTTGGTGTTGCCGCGCGGCACCACCGGCATCACCGAGGCGTCCACCACGCGCAGGCCCTGCACGCCCCGCACGCGCAGCTCGGTGTCGACCACGCCAGGCAGGCCGCTGGCGTTCACCGCGGGCTCGCCCGTCATCGAGCAGGTGCCGACGGGGTGGTAGATGGTGGTCACGTCGCGTCGTACGTAGTCGCGCACCGCGTCCGGCCCCTGCACGTCGGGCCCTGGCGCCTCCTCGGCCGTCCACAGCTTGCGCATCGGCCGGACCTCGGCGATCTCCCTGGCCATGCCGACCGCGGTGACCAGGGCGGCCGTGTCGGCCGGGTCGGACAGGTACGCGGGGTCGATCAGGGGCTTGTGCCGCGGGTCCCCGCTGCGCAGCCAGATCCGGCCCCGGCTGCGCACATCGACCAGCGTGACCAGGACGGACATGCCCCGGTCGGCCGGGTCGGCCAGGCCGCCGTTGCGGTAGGGCACCGGCAGGACGTGCCACTGGATGTCGGGCGCGGGCAGGCCGGGATCGGTCCTGGCGAACCCGCCCGCCTGGGCGATGTTGGTGGTGAACGGGCCGGTGTGGGTGAGCTGCCAGCGCAGCAGGTTCCTGGTGCCCGCCTGCTCGGCCAGCCCCCTGACCTTCGGCGTCGACCACAGCGCGGTCACGATCGGGTGGTCGGAGAGGTTCGCGCCCACTCCCGGGCTGTCCGCGACCACGCTGATGCCGTGCTCGCGCAGATGGTCGGCGGGCCCGATCCCGGACAGCATGAGTAGCTGCGGGCTGTTCACCGCCCCGCCGGCCAGGATCACCTCGGCCTCGGCCCGGGCGATCTTCTCGCTGCCCCGGTGCAGGTACCGGACGCCGACCGCGCGTCCGGCCTCGATCAGCACCGACGTGGCCCGGGCGTCGGTCTGAACGGTCAGGTTCGGCCGGTCCTGCGCCGGGTGCAGGTAGGCGTCGGCCGCGGAGAACCGCCGGCCTTCCTTCTGCGTGACCTGGTAGAACCCGACGCCGTCTTGCTCGGGGCCGTTGAAGTCAGCGTTCGCCGGTGCGCCGGCCTGCACCGCGGCGGCCACGAAGGCCGACGTGGACGCCGACTTGTAGCCGGGGTCGGTGACCGCCAGCGGCCCCGACCCGCCGTGGTAGGGCGACGACCCGCGCGAGTTGCTCTCGGACCGCAGGAAGTACGGCAGCAGGTCGTTGTAACCCCAGCCGTCGCAGCCGTACTCATCCCGCCAGGTGTTGTAGTCCAGCTTGTTGCCGCGGATGTAGATCATCGCGTTGATCGATGAGGAACCGCCGATCACCCGGCCGCGCGGCCAGTACACCGACTGCCCGGCCGCCCGTTCCTGCGGTACGGTGCGGAACCCCCAGTCGTACGTGCTGCCGAACAGCAGGTTCACCGCCGCCGGGATGTGGATCTGGTCCGCGGTGTCCGGCGGCCCGGCCTCCAGGAGCAGCACGCTGACCGCCGGGTTCTCGGACAGCCGGGCGGCCAGCACGCACCCGGCGCTGCCGGCCCCCACGATCACATAGTCGTACACGGGCTCTCCAGGTCCACTTCCGGACTTCCGAGCAAACCATACTAGTTCGTACACCCGTCGCCAGACCGCCCCGCAACAGCGAGCCGCGCTCCCGGCACGATGGCTGGGAGCGCGGCTTGCGGACCGTCGGCACAGCACCCGGCGGGCCCCCGAAACCGCCGGGGAACTGCCCGTGATGGCCCTGAAGAGCTAACCGCGGAGGATGACTCCATCCGGGCTCACTCATGATGATTACTCTACGTAGTTCAATGATTCCATATCGTGCTCGATTTGTGAATAGCCCGGTTGGCGCGTGTCGTCCGTCCCGGATGCTCACGCCGCAGGTCAGACCGTTACGGTGGACCACATGCCGAAAGACCGGAACGAGACCCCCGTCGTGCTGTCCCGCATCTATACCAAGACCGGAGACGACGGCACGACCGCCCTGGGCGATTTCAGCCGCGCGGCCAAGACCGACCCCCGGCTGGGGGCCTACGCCGACGTCGACGAGGCCAACAGCGCGATCGGCGTCGCGGTCACCACCGGAGGACTGCCCCAGAGCGTGACGACCTTGCTGATCAGGATCCAGAACGAGCTCTTCGACGTCGGCGCCGACCTGTGCAATCCGGTCAGCCCCGATCCGCAGTACCCCCCGCTGCGCATCGACGAGAGCTACATCACGCGGCTGGAGCAGGCCTGCGACACCTACAACGCCGACCTGCCGGCGCTGCGCAGCTTCGTGCTCCCTGGCGGGACGGCGGGCAGCGCGCTGCTGCACGTCGCCAGGACCGTCGTCCGCCGGGCCGAGCGGGCCGCCTGGGCGGCTATCGAGGCGCACGGCGACGCGATGAACGTGCTCACCGCGAAGTACCTGAACCGGCTCTCTGACCTGCTGTTTATCCTGGCCCGGGTCGCGAACGAGCCGGACGGTGACCTGCTGTGGAAGCCAGGCGGCGAACGCTAGAGGCTCTCGCCCGCCGCGCGCAGCTGGGCCTCGAGGTAGGCCACCCGCGCCTGCGCCTCGTCGTCATCCTCGCCGCCGGTTTCGTCTCGGGCCGAGTCCAGGGCCGACTTGACCGCGGACTTGTCCACGTCGGCCCCTAGCGCGGCCTGCCGGGCCAGGATCGCGACCCGGTCGTCGGCCACGGACAGGAAGCCGCCGGCCACCGCCGCCTCGACCCAGCCAGATCCGCTGGTGCTGCCGGTCTCGCCGGGCAGGATCCGCACCAGGCTGCCGGTCGCCAGGATGCCCAGCACCGGGGTATGCCCGGTGAGCACGCCGATGTCGCCGTCGAGCGTCTTGGCGATCACCCGGTCGGCGTCGCCGGCCCACAGCTCGCCCTCCGGCACCACGAGGGTCACGTGCAGCGTCACCGCGCCGCTCCCGGTGCCCGGGCGCTGACCGCCGTCATGACCGCTCCAGATCCTTGGCCTTGCGTTCGACGTCCTCGATCCCGCCGCACATGAAGAACGCCTGCTCGGGCACGTTGTCGTACTTGCCCTCGGTGATGGCCTTGAACGAGGAGATGGTCTCCTCCAGCTCGACGAACTCGCCGGGCTGGCCGGTGAACTGCTCGGCCACGTACATCGGGTGGGACAGGAACCGCTCGATCCGCCTGGCCCGCTGGACCGTGACCTTGTCCTCCTCGGACAGCTCGTCGACCCCCAGGATGGCGATGATGTCCTGCAGCTCCTTGTACCGCTGCAGCATCCGCTGCACCTCGCGGGCCACGTCGTAGTGCTCCTGGCCGATGTACTTGGCGTCCAGGATCCGGGACGTGGAGTCCAGCGGGTCCACCGCCGGGAAGATGCCCTTCTCGGTAATCGCCCTGGACAGCACCGTGGTGGCGTCCAGGTGGGCGAACGTGGTGTGCGGGGCCGGGTCGGTGATGTCGTCGGCCGGCACGTAGATCGCCTGCATCGAGGTGATCGAGTGACCGCGGGTCGAGGTGATCCGCTCCTGCAGCTGGCCCATCTCGTCGGCCAGCGTCGGCTGGTAGCCCACTGCCGACGGCATCCGGCCGAGCAGCGTGGAGACCTCGGAACCGGCCTGGGTGAACCGGAAGATGTTGTCGATGAACAGCAGCACGTCCTGCTTCTGGACGTCGCGGAAGTACTCGGCCATGGTCAGCGCGGACAGCCCGACCCGCAGCCGGGTGCCCGGCGGCTCGTCCATCTGGCCGAACACCAGCGCCGTGTCCTCGAGCACGCCGGACTCGGTCATCTCCAGGAACAGGTCGTTGCCCTCGCGGGTACGCTCCCCGACCCCGGCGAAGACGGAGACGCCGCCGAAGTTCTTCGCGACCCGGCGGATCATCTCCTGGATAAGCACCGTCTTGCCCACGCCGGCCCCGCCGAACAGGCCGATCTTGCCGCCGGAGACGTACGGGGTAAGCAGGTCGATGACCTTGATGCCGGTGACGAACATCTCGGTCTTCGGCTCGAGCTGGTCAAGCGGAGGCGCCTGGCGGTGGATCGGCCAGCGCTCGGTCACGTCCAGCGACGCGGTGGGCACGTCCAGCGTCTCGCCGAGGACGTTGAATACGTGTCCCTTGGTCACGTCGCCGACCGGCACCGAGATCGGGCCGCCGGTGTCGGTGACGGCGGCACCGCGCACCATTCCGTCGGTCGGGCGCATCGCGATCGCTCGCACCGTGTTGTCACCGATGTGCTGGGCGACCTCCAGGGTCAGCGTAGTGGTCTCGCCGCCCATCGTGACGTCGGTGTGCAGCGCGTTGTAGATTTCCGGCATCTCGTCGGCCGCGAACTCGATGTCGACCACCGGCCCGATCACCCGGGCCACCCGGCCGGTACCCTGGCCGCCGGTCCCGCCGGTGGCGTCGTGCTCTGCGGTAGCGGTCATGTCGTCACTCACTATCTCCCACCGATCGTCTCGGCCAGCGCGTTGGCACCGCCGACGATCTCGCTGATTTCCTGGGTGATCTCGGCCTGCCTGGCCTTGTTGGCTTCCCTGGTAAGCGCCTCGAGCAAGTCGTTGGCGTTGTCGGTCGCGGACTTCATGGCCCGGCGCCGGGCCGCGATCTCGGCCGCCGCGGCGTCCAGCAGCGCGTGGAAGATCCGGCTCTCCACGTACCACGGCAGCAGCTGGTCAAGCACTTCCTCGGCCGACGGCTCGAACTCGTAGATCGGGACCGGCCCGCTCTCCTCGCTCTCGGTGATCTCCAGCGGCAGCAGCCGGTGCACGACCGGGCGCTGGGTCAGCATCGAGACAAACTCGGCGTACACCATGTAGATCTCGTCCACGCCGCCGTTGGAGGCGGCCTTGGCGAACGCCTCGAGCAGCGAACTGGTGATCTCGGCGGCGTCCGCGTGCCGCGGCGTGTCCGAGAAGCCGGCCCACTCGCCTGCGACCTCGCGGTCACGGAACCGGTGCCAGCCGATCCCCTTGCGGCCCGAGACGAAGGCCACCGACTCCAGGCCGCGCTCGGACAGCCGGCCGTGGAGTGCCTGAGCCTCGCGCAGCACGCTGGCGTTGTAGCCGCCGCAGAAGCCGCGGTCGCTGGTCAGCACCAGCACCGCCGCCCGGGAGGGGTCCTTCGGCTCGGTGGTGAGCGGGTGGTCGACGTTCGCCGAGCGGCTCACCACTGCCTCGACGGCGTTGGTGATCTCGCGGGCGTACGGCCCGGCCGCGTGCGCGCGCTGCTGGGCCTTGATGATCCGCGACGACGCGATGAGCTCCTGGGCCTTGGTGATCTTAGCGGTCGACTTAACCGTCGCGATCCGCCGCCTGACCTGGCGAAGCTGGGCTCCCATCGGCTACTTCTTCTCGGCCGTACGGCGCTTGGCGACGGATTCGCGCTTGATGTCCTTATCCTCGGCGGGCTCGACGTCCTCGTCGGTCACCAGCAGTTCCCCCGAGCCGGTCTCGAAGCCGCGGCGGAACTCCTCCACCGCGTCCTTCAGCGCCGTGACGGTGTCGTCGGACAGCTCGCCGGTCTCCCTGATCGTGTCGTAGATGCCCTCGTGCTCCCGCCCGATGCTGTCCAGCAGCTCGGACTCGAACCGGCCGATGTCCTCGACCGGCACGTCATCGAGCTGGCCGGTGGTGCCGGCCCAGACCGACACGACCTGGCGCTCGGTCGAGTACGGGCTGTACTGGCCCTGCTTGAGCAGCTCGACCAGCCGGGCGCCGCGGTCCAGCTGGGCCCGGGACGCCGCGTCCAGGTCGGAGGCGAACGCGGCGAATGCCTCCAGGTCGCGGAACTGGGACAGGCTGAGCTTCAGGCCGCCGGCGACCTTCTTCATCGCCTTGGTCTGGGCGTTGCCGCCGACCCGGGAGACGGAGATGCCGACGTTGATCGCGGGCCGGACACCGGAGTTGAACAGGTCGGTCTCCAGGAAGATCTGCCCGTCGGTGATCGAGATGACGTTGGTCGGGATGTACGCCGACACGTCGTTGCCCTTGGTCTCGATGATCGGCAGCCCGGTCATCGACCCGGCGCCGAGGTCGTCGGACAGCTTCGCGCAGCGCTCCAGCAGCCGCGAGTGCAGGTAGAACACGTCGCCCGGGTAGGCCTCGCGGCCCGGCGGGCGGCGCAGCAGCAGCGAGATCGCCCGGTAGGCCTCGGCCTGCTTGGTCAGGTCGTCGAAGATGATCAGGACGTGCTTGCCCTGGTACATCCAGTGCTGGCCGATCGAGGACCCGGTGTACGGCGCGATGTACTTGTAGCCCGCCGGGTCCGAGGCCGGGGCGGCGACGATGGTGGTGTAGTCCATCGCCCCGGCCTCTTCCAGCGACTGCCGGACCTGGGCGATCGTCGAGCCCTTCTGGCCGATTGCGACGTAGATGCAGCGAACCTGCCTGGCCGGGTCGCCGGACTCCCAGTTCGACCGCTGGTTGATGATCGTGTCGATGGCGATCGCGGTCTTGCCGGTCTGGCGGTCGCCGATGATCAGCTGCCGCTGGCCCCGGCCGATCGGGGTCATCGCGTCGATCGCCTTGACGCCGGTCTGCAGCGGCTCCTTGACCGGCTGCCGCTGCACCACCGTCGGCGCCTGCAGCTCCAGCGCGCGCAGCTCGGTGTCCTCGATCGGGCCCTTGCCGTCCAGCGGCTCGCCCAGCGCGCCGACCATCCGGCCCAGGTAGGCATCGCCGACCGGCACCGACAGCACCTCGCCGGTCCGCTTGACCCGCTGGCCTTCCTCGATCTTGCTGAAGTCGCCCAGGATCACGACGCCGATCTCGCGGACATCCAGGTTCTGGGCCAGGCCCCTGGTGCCGTCCTCGAACTCGAGCAGCTCGTTCGCCATCGCCGAGGGCAGGCCCTCGACCCTGGCGATGCCGTCGCCGCACTCGGTGACGGTGCCGACCTCCTCGGTCGCGGCCGCGCCCGGCTCGTACGTCTCGACGAAACGCGCGAGCGCGTCCCTGATCTCCTCGGGCCGGATAGTCAGCTCCGTCATCGTCCTCGCGTCTTTCTCGTCAGGTTGGCAGGCATCGGTGACCGGTCTCAGGCGGCGAGATCGCGGCGCAGGTCGGCGAGGCGGCTTGCGACGCTGCCGTTGATCAGCTGATCGCCGATCCGCACGGACATCCCGCCGAGCACCTCAGGGTCCAGCACGACGTTGAGGTGAACGTCGTGCCCGTAGGCCGCGACCAGCGCGGCGGCGAGCCTGGTGCGCTGGTCGGCCGTGAGCGGCACGGCGACCCGCACCTCGGCGACGAGGCGCTCACGCAATTCGGCGGCCAGGTCCGCGTACATCTCAAGCCCCGCATCCAGGCTACGGCCTCGCGGGTGCGCGGCCGCCTGGGTGATCAGCAGCAGGGCCGGATCGCCGACCTTGCCCTCGACCAGCTCGGTGACCACGGACCGGCGTCCTTCGGCCGGGACGAACTGATTCGACAGGGCCGTCCGCAGATCCGGGTTGCCCTGAACAATACGGCCGAAGCGGAACAGCTCGTCCTCGAGCTCGTCCAGGTTGCCGGCCCGGTCGGCGGACTCGGCCACCGCCAGCACGGCCAGCTGCTCGGCCGCGTCGGCCAGGTCACCGGGGCCCGACCAGCGCAGGGTGACCAGGGCCGTCAGCAGCTCGACGGCCGGGGCGGAGACCTGGCTGGCCAGCAGCGCGTCGACCAGGCCGGCCCGCGCCTGCTGATCCCGCGACGGGTCGGACAGGGCGCTGCGCAGCCCGGGCTCACGGTCGAGCAAGCCGACGACCGCGAACAGCTCGCCCCCGAGCTCGTTCGCCTGGCCGTCCTGGCCGCCGGCCAGGACGGCCGACAGCCGCTCCTTGACCGCGGCCAGCGACGCCCTGCTCGTGCCTCTCATCGGGCTACTGCCCTCCCGCTCTCCTGAGCGATCTCGCCGAGGAACCGGTCGACCATCCGGCCCTGCCTGGCCTCATCCTGCAGCGACTCGCCGACGATCCGGCTGGCCAGCTCGACGGCGAGGCCGCCGACCTCGGCCCGCAGCGCGGTCAGCGCCTGCTGCCGGTCGGCCTCGATCTGGGTGTTCGCGGACGCGATTATCCGCTCCCGCTCGGCCGCGCCGTCGGCCCGGCCCTCGGCGACGATCTGCGCGGCCTCTTCCTTGGCCTGCTCGCGCAGCCTGGCCGCCTCGTGCCGGGCCTTGTCGAGCTGGGCCCGGTACTGGTCCCGCAGCTCGTTGGCCTCGGTCTGGGCCTCTTCGGCCCGCTGCAGGCCGCCTTCGATCTGGTCGGTGCGGGTAGCGAGCATGGTCGACATCCGCGGCAGCACGAGCTTCCACAGGGCGAAAAAGATGATCGCGAACGTGATCAGCCCGATGATCAGCTCGGTCAGGTCAGGCAGCAGCGGTGACTGCAGCTTGGCGGCTTCGAGCATCATGGCGTGTACCTTCTGCTACTTGATGAAGAACGGGACCGCGATGCCGATCAGCGCCAGCGCCTCGGTCAGCGCGAAGCCGATCCACATGAACGTCGTGATCTGCCCGGTCGCCTCCGGCTGGCGGGCCATCGCCTCGATCGCGTGGCCGAACACCAGGCCGATGCCGATGCCGGGGCCGATGGCGGCCAGGCCGTAGGTCAGCGCGCCCAGGTTATTGATATGGAAGGTCTGCGTTGTGCCAGCCGCCACGACGTGGTGAACCAGGTGCAGCACGTGGATCGCGAGCATCTTCTTAGTTTCCTTCTTTTCGGGCCGGCGGTCACTCCGCCGGTGGTTGACAGGTCTGTTAGTGAGCCGTGGACGCGTCCGCGATGTAGTACGCGGCCAGCGTCGTGAAGATAAAGGCCTGCAGGAGCTGGATCAGCACCTCCAGGCCGGTCAGGATGATCGTCACCAGGAGCGACGTGGTCGCGAACAGCAGCCCGATGGAGGCGCTGAACAGGTACCACGACGCGAGCCCGAACACCAGCAGCAGCAGGTGCCCGGCCAGCATGTTCGCCATCAGCCGGATCGTCAGCGTGAACGGCCGGACGAAGATGTTGGAAAACAGCTCGATCGGGGCGAGCAGCGGCAGGATCCACCACGGCGCGCCCGAGGGCACCGCAATGTTCTTGAAGTAGGTGAGCGGGCCCTTGGAGCGCATCCCGACCGTCAGGTACGTGATCCAGACGATCAGGGCCAGGCCGGCCGGGAACGCGATCCGCGACGTCGCCGGGAAGTCGATGAACGGGATGATCCCGAACAGGTTCATGATCCAGACGAAGAAGAAGATGGACACCAGGAATGGCAGGTACTTGTCGCCGGCCTTGCCTAGCTGCGGGCGCAGGATCTGGTCGCGGACGAACAGCACGCCCAGCTCGCCGACGTTCTGGGCGCCTTTGGGCACCAGCTGCGGCTTGCGGAACGCATAGAAGAAGAAGCCGAGGACGATGGCGCCGGAGATCACCGCCAGCACCATCGGCTTGGTGATGTGCACGGCGCCGATGCTGGCGATCGGCTTGAAGTAGAAATTGTCGATCGACGGGGCCGGGTACCCGCAGCCGCCGAAGATGTGGCCGCCGCTGCAGCCAGGTGCGGCCAGCGTCATCCGCCCGTCAATCACGGTGTGCTCCCTGCACGGTTCTCCTTCAGGTGCCCGGTCCTGACCGGGTGACTCGGTAGATGATCAGCGCGACCGACAGCGCGAGACCGGCGATCATGCCGACGGGCAGCAGGTATGCCTGGTGCGTCCACCGGCCGATGAGCCAGCCGAGGAAGCCGTACAGGAGCATGCCGCCCAGCATGTAGCTCAGGAAGGTGTAGCCGCTGCCCGCATGGACGGGGCGGCCGTTACCGGCAGCCGCGGGCCGACGGGCCCGGGCACCGCTCGCGGACTTGCCGCCGAACCGAAGCGGGGCCGGCCAGCGCTCCTCCTGCTGGTCGCCCGCGCGGTCACCGCTATCTGGCGAGCCCGGTCCCGGGCTGCCCTTGGTCATGGTCACGGCTCACCGCCCGTCGGGTTCGACGTACAGCGTCTTCAGCCGCATCGACCACACGATCTGGGCCGCGCTGTAGACCAGCACGCAGACGATGGCGGTCAGGCCGAACAACCGGGGATCGAAGGCGGTGGTGCCCTGGAACGAGCCGACCAGGATGATCAGCACGAGGATCTTCACCAGGTAGGTGCCGAGTGCCGTGGCCATCATTACTGGCGGGCTCACCTTGGCGGCCTTGCCGACGGCGAAGATGCTGATGCCGAAGAAGGCCGCGACGATGGCGATCGCGATCACGCCGGCGAGCAGGCCCTTGCCGCCGGCCGCGAGCCCGCAGACGGCCAGCATGATCGCCGCCGCGATCGCCGTGGTGACGGCTGAGCGACGGGCGATCCGGGCGTAATTCGCCAGCATCGGCGTCAAACTCCGTAAGAACTTGGGCCGCCGGCCTCGCTAGGCCGGTCGGCGAGGTTCGAGTCGCAGAAGTGCCCGCGTGTCCTCCGCAAGCGACTGTCAGGCCAGCGAAAGGTATCACGAGTCACACGGCCAGCTACTGTGTGGCCGCTCGTGAAAGATATCACAAGCTCTCCGGCGATGGCCTCAGCAGGTCACCGAACGTGACGTATCCAGGCGATACGGAGCGCCAGGAGACACCTCAGGGCACGATCCGCCCCGAGGGCGGCTCCCCGGAAGGCTGGAGTCCGCCCTCGGCGGCTGCCGTCCGCTGGGCCTCGGCCGGCCCCCCGTCCGCGACCGGCGCCAGGCCGGCGGTCCAGCCATCGGGCAGTCCCGGCCCGATTCCGAGCGCGCCCGCGCTCGTCCTGGCCCCGGCGAGGCCGGCTCCGGCGCTGGCCGCGGCAGGCGGCACCGGAGCGCTGGTCGCTTCCTGGCCGGCCAGGGGCCGGCTTCCGGCCGCGACCTCCGGACGGGTCCGCTGCCACCAGCGCAGTTTCGGAATCGACAACAGGGCCAGCGCGAGCACGGCGACCAGCGTGGTCAGCACCAGCACGGCCAGGCTCACGGTCACGATTGACAGGGCGAGCACAGTGCCGGCGAACAGCGCGGCCCAGGCGTACAGGATCAGCACGCTGGAGCGGTGCGAGTGCCCGATCTCCAGCATCGCGTGGTGTAGGTGCTTGCGGTCGGGGGCGAACGGCGACAGGCCGGCCCTGGTCCGCCGGACCACGGCCCGCAGCATGTCCACGTACGGGATCACCAGCACCGCGGCCGGCAACAGCAGCGGGAGGATCTCCGCGTACCGGTTGGCCTTGTTGTACAGGCTGGTGTAATCCAGCCACGAGATCGCCGAGATCGGCACGTAGGACAGCAGCAGGCCGAGCAGCATCGACCCGGTGTCGCCCATGAAGATCCTGGCCGGATAGAAGTTGTGGGGCAGGAAGCCCAGGCAGGCGCCGGCTAGCACGATCGAGGCGAGCGCGGGCGCGCCTTCCGCCGATAGGTGCACGACCTTGGTCAGCGAGTAGTAGTAGACGAAGAAGGAGATCGCCGCGATGAACACAATGCCGGCCGCGAGGCCGTCCAGGCCGTCGATGAAGTTCACCGCGTTGATCGTCGCCACCACGACCAGGACCGTCAGCACGGCCGACTCGTTCGGGGTCAGGCCGAACAGGTAGCCGTGCGGGACCGGGAAGTTGGTCAGCTGGGCGCCGCTCTCGTACACGATCACCGCGGCGAGGATCTGGCCGAGCAGCTTGAGCAGGGGACTGATCCCCCAGCGATCGTCGGCGATCCCGACCGCCACGATCAGGCCGCCCGCCCCGAGCAGGCCGAGGAGCAGGTTGTTGCCCTGCCGGAAGGCGTCGGACAGCGGCACCAGCCGGGACGCGACCAGCAGTCCGGCGGCCACGCCGATGTACATGGCCAGGCCGCCCATCCGCGGCATCTTGCCCGCGTGCACGTCCCGGTCCCTGACTGGCATGACGACCTTGAACCTGATCGCAGCTCGGCGGACGAGCGGAGTCAGCAGGAAGGTCACCGCGGCTACGACGAGCAGCGTCAGGACGTACTCGCGCACCGCTGCCACCAGGTCGCCAGATGGTCAGACATCGGGTTCAACTGTAGGGCACCGGGACCGGCGGCCAGGCCCGACGGGTCCGTTCAGCGCGCCGGCGTCCCTCAGGCCAGGCTCAGTCCGGACCCATCGCGACCGCGGCGACCTCGCGCAGCTTGCCGATCGGCACGACCCCGCCGCGCAGCATCCTGGGCATATCCCCGGTCAGGTCGACGATCGTGGACGGGATGTCCGCGTCGCACGGGCCGTTGTCCAGGTAGATCTCGACCGAGTCGCCCAGCTGCTCGCGGGCGGCCCCGGCCGTCGTCGCCGAGGCCTGGCCGGTCAGGTTCGCGCTGCTGACCGCCATAGGGCCGGTCTTGGCGAGCAATTCGAGGGCCACCGGGTGCTGCGGCATCCGCACCGCGACCGTGCCCTTGGTATCGCCGAGGTCCCACCGCAGCGACCGGCTGGCCCGGCAGATCAGGGTGAGGCCGCCAGGCCAGAATTCATCGATCAGCTCCTGCCCGTAGGGGCCGAGGTCCTCCACCAGCGCGTTCGCGGCCCGGACCGAGCCGACCAGGACCGGCGGCGGCATGTTCCGGCCGCGGCCCTTGGCCGCGAGCAGCGCGCCGACCGCGACCGGACGGAAGGCGTCGGCGCCGAGGCCGTACACCGTGTCGGTCGGCAGCACGACCAGCGCTCCCCTGAGCACGGACTCGGCCGCGGCCGCGACGCCGGCGATCCGCTGGGTCTCGTCCGCGCAGTCGAAGATCTCACTCATGGCCGTTCATCCTGCCACGCCCCGGCACCATCACGGCCAGGTCGCCGTGACGAACCGGTCGAGCCCGGCCAGGTCGGCGTGATTGCGCGTGTCCTTCCAGCCGTTTTCCTCGGCGAACACCCAGTACACGCCGGCCCCCTGGGGCGCGCCGTGCTCCACCGCCACCCGGCCGCCCGGCCGCAGCAGCCGCCGGGCGGTGCGCTCGATCACCCGGATCGCGTCCAGGCCGTCCTCGCCCGCGTAGAGCGCGGCGGCCGGCTCGTACTCCCCCACCTCGGGCGGCACCGACGCGCCGACCGGGATGTAGGGCGGGTTGCTGATCACCAGGTCGGCCGCGCCGTTCAGGCCGGGCAGCGCCGAGGCGAAATCACCCGGGTACAGCGTGATCCGCCCGCCGATATGCGGGGCGGCGGCGATCGCCCGGTCGATGTTGCGCTGCGTCCACGGCCGGGCCAGCGGGTCGCCCTCGACCGCGTGCACCCGGGCCCTGGGCACCTCCTGGGCGATCGCGAGCGCGATCGCGCCCGACCCGGTGCCGAGGTCGGCCACGACCGGCTCGGCCACGTCCATCTCGGTCAGCCGGCCGATCGCCCAGCCGGTCATCACCTCGGTCTCGGGCCTGGGCACGAAGACCCCGGGGCCGACCTCCAGGTCGAGGTAGCGGAAGTAGGCCATCCCGGTGATGTGCTGGAGCGGCTCGCGCGCTTCCCGCCTGGCCACGTCGTCCCAGAACCGCGAGTCGAAGCCGGCGTCGGGCACCAGGTGCAGCTCAGTGCGGCTGACCCCGTGCCGGAACGCCGCGATCAGCTCCGCGTCGGCCCGCGGCGACTCGACTCCGGCCTCGGCCAGCCGGGTCACCGCCAGGGCGATCTCGTTCATCAGCATGCTCATCGTGCGCCGGGCCCAGGCTCTAACCAGCGGGCGGTCACTGGGCTGGCAGTCACTGGGCTGGCAGTCACTGGGCCGCGGCCATTTTGCCCGCCCGGTCCGCGTCGGACAGCGCGCCGATCACCGCGTCCAGGTCGCCGTCCAGTACCTGGTCGAGGTTGTAGGCCTTGAAACCGACCCGGTGATCGGAGATCCGGTTCTCCGGATAGTTGTAGGTCCTGATCCGCTGGGACCTGTCCACCGTCGCGACCTGGCTGCGCCGCTCGGCCGAGGCGTGAGCGTCGGCTTCCTCCTGGGCCGCGGTCAGCAGGCGGGCCCGCAGGATCCGCAGCGCGGCGTCCTTGTTCTGCAGCTGGCTCTTCTCGTTCTGGCAGGACACAACTATGCCGGTCGGCAGGTGGGTGATCCGGACCGCCGAGTCCGTGGTGTTCACGCTCTGGCCGCCGGGACCTGACGAGCGGAACACGTCGATCCGCAGGTCGCTGGGCTCGATGGTGACCTCGACCGGGTCGGCCTCCGGCATCACCAGGACGCCGGCCGCCGAGGTGTGGATCCGGCCCTGCGACTCGGTCACCGGTACCCGCTGCACCCGGTGCACGCCGCCCTCGAACTTCATCAGCGACCACGCGCCGTCCGGGGTGCCGGCCAGGCGGCCGCGCCCGGCCGCCTTGACCGCCACGGTCACGTCCTTATAGCCGCCGAGTCCGGTCACGGTGGCATCCAGGATCTCGGTCTTCCAGCCCTGCCGCTCGGCGTACCGGAGGTACATCCGCAGCAGATCGCCCGCGAACAGCGCGGATTCCTCGCCGCCCTCGCCCGCCTTGACCTCGAGGATCACGTCCTTGGCGTCGAGCGCGTCGCGCGGCACCAGCAGGTGCTCGAGCCGCTCCTCCAGCTCGGCCTTGCGGGCGGCCAGCTGCTCGGCTTCGGCGGCGAAGGACGCGTCTTCCCGCGCCAGGTCCAGCGCCGCGGTCTCGTCGCCGCTGACCTGACGCCACTGCTCGTAGGCCTGCACGATCGGGGTCAGCTCGGCGTACCGCCGGCCGATCGTCCTGGCCTTGTCCTGGTCGGCATGCACCGCGGGGTCGGCGAGCTCGTGCTCGAGCCGCCCGTGCTCGGCGGCGAGGCCGGCAAGCCGCTCATGCATCGCTGACCTCCTGCTCTGATTGGCCGGATCGCCTGGCCCGACGCAATCCCGGCCCGCCTGGCCGCACGCGGCCGGACGGACCGGATGGTACTTCGTTCTACTTGGCCTGCTGACCCTGCTTGCCGAACCGGCGCTCGAACCGCGCCACGCGGCCGCCGGTGTCGAGGATCTTCTGCTTGCCCGTGTAGAACGGGTGGCAGCTTGAGCAGACGTCGGCGTGAATCTCGCCGTTCTTGGCCGTGCTGCGGGTCGTGAACGTGTTCCCGCAGGTGCAAGTCACCGTGGTCACCACGTAATCGGGGTGAATGTCGCGCTTCATGTTGTCTCCTGGTTTCCCGCGGTCGCCGGGTCGCCGCGCGGCCAGTCCCGGAAGGACCAGGCCACGGACGTGAACCGGTACCGCATTGGTTGGCACCCAGTGTGCCACATCGTCAACCGTCCCGAGGGCCCGCCGATTCCCGCCCGGCGCCCGGCCGGGACAGGCCGCGGG
>JBPCKO010000384.1:0-9601 GCA_051004215.1 Streptosporangiaceae bacterium
GCGGCTGGGCTGGGGGGCCCCCCCCCCGCCCTCGGCCGGAACGGCCGGCATCAGGATCCGGCCTCGCGGTCGCGGTGCCGGGTGCGGAAGTGATCGCCGCTCCGGTCGCCGCCTTGGCGGTCGCCGCCCCGGCCGCGGTCGCCCCGGTCCCGGTTACGGTCGCCGCGATCTCCGCGGTCACCGCCGCCGCCGCCGAGGTCCTCGCCCGCGGCCTCGCGCTCGACCACCTCGACCGGCACCAGCGACAGCTTGCCCCGGTCGTCGACTTCGCGGATCTCGACCTGGATCTTGTCGCCGACCTTGATCACGTCGTCGACGTTCTCGATCCGCATGCCGCCGTGCAGCTTGCGGATCTGGGTGATGTGCAGCAGGCCGTCCTTACCGGGCAGCAGCGACACGAAGGCGCCGAACGTCGTGGTCTTGACGACCGTGCCGAGGAAGCGCTCGCCCACCTCGGGCACATGCGGGTTGGCGATCGCGTTGATCGCCGCCCTGGCCGCCTCGGCCGAGCTGCCGTCGGTCGCGCCGATGTAGATCGTGCCGTCGTCCTCGATCGTGATCTCGGCGCCGGTGTCCTCCTGGATCGAGTTGATCATCTTGCCCTTCGGGCCGATGACCTCGCCGATCTTGTCCACCGGGACCTTGACCGTGATGATCCGCGGCGCGGTCTCGCTCATCTCGCCCGGCGCGCTGATCGCCTCGCGCATGACGCCCAGGATGGTCAGCCGCGCGTCCCTGGCCTGCAGCAGCGCCGCGGCCAGGACCGAGGCCGGGATGCCGTCGAGCTTGGTGTCGAGCTGCAGCGCGGTGATGACGTCCTTGGTGCCGGCGACCTTGAAGTCCATGTCGCCGAACGCGTCCTCGGCGCCCAGGATGTCGGTCAGGGTGACGTAGCTGCCGCCCTCGTAGATCAGGCCCATCGCGATGCCCGCCACCATGTCCTTCAGCGGCACGCCCGCGTCCAGCAGCGCCATCGTCGACGCGCAGACCGAGCCCATCGAGGTCGAGCCGTTGGAACCGATCGCCTCGGACACCTGCCGGATCGCGTAGGGGAACTCTTCCCTGGTCGGCAGCACCGGGACCAGCGCCCGCTCGGCGAGCGCGCCGTGCCCGATCTCGCGCCGCTTCGGCGAGCCGACCCGGCCGGTCTCGCCGGTCGAGTACGGCGGCATGTTGTAGTTGTGCATGTAGCGCTTGGTCCGCTCGGGATTGAGCGTGTCGATCATCTGCTCCATCCGGAGCATGTTCAGCGTGGTCACGCCCAGCACCTGGGTCTCACCGCGCTCGAACAGCGCCGAGCCGTGCACCCGCGGCACGACGCCCGCCTCGGCCGATAGCTGCCGGATGTCGGCTAGTCCGCGGCCGTCGATGCGCAGGCCGTCGCGGACGATCCGCTCCCTGACCAGCTTCTTGGTCAGCGCGCGGAAGGCCGCGCTGATCTCGGTCTCGCGGCCCTCGAACTTGGCCCCGATCCGCTCGGTCACCCCGGCCTTGATCCGGTCGGTCTCCGAATCCCGGTCCTGCTTGCCCGCGACGGTCAGGGCGACGGCCAGGTCACCCGACGCCTCGGCGGCGACCGCCTCGAAGATGTCCGGCTGGTAGTCGGCGAAGATCGGGAACGTCGCCGTCTCCTTGCCGACCGCGTCCGCGACCTGCTGCTGGGCCTGGCAGAGGATCTTGATGAACGGCTTCGCCGCCTCGAGGCCCTGGGCCACGATGTCCTCGGTCGGGCCGACCGCGCCGGCCGGCGAGTCGGCAATCAGCCGCAGCGCGCCCGGGGTCGACTCGGCTTCGACCATCATGATGGCGACGTCGCCGTCCTCGAGCAGGCGCCCGGCCACGACCATGTCGAAGGTGGCGTCGGCCAGCTGCGAGTGGGTCGGGAAGCCGACCCACTGGCCCTTGATCAGCGCGACCCTGGTCCCGCCGATCGGGCCGGCGAACGGCAGGCCGGACAGCTGGGTGGACAGCGAGGCGGCGTTGATGGCCACCACGTCGTACAGGTGCTCGGGGTGCAGGGCCATGATCGTCTCGACGACCTGCACCTCGTTGCGCAGGCCCTTGACGAACGACGGCCGCAGCGGCCGGTCGATGAGCCGGCAGGTGAGGATGGCGTCCTCGGACGGACGGCCCTCACGACGGAAAAACGAGCCGGGAATCCGGCCCGCCGCGTACATCCGCTCCTCGACATCCACCGTGAGCGGGAGGAAGTCCAGGTTCTCCCTGGGATGCTTCGACACCGTGGTGGCCGAGAGCAGCATGGTCTCGTCGTCCAGGTGGACGACGGCTGAACCGGACGCCAGCTTGGCCAGGCGGCCGGTCTCGAATCTGATCGTGTGAACGCCGAACTGGCCGTTATCGATGACGGCTTCGGCGGTGTGCACACCCTCCATAGGGTGAGACCTCCTTGACTGAGGTCCCGCGTCTGCCCGCCGCCTGCGGAGCGTGGTCGGCGTCCTGTAGCGGACGGAAGCTGCCGACCGGTCTTCGATCGAAGCCCTCGGGTGGAACGCCTCCGGCGGAAGCCGGGTGCGGTGCACCATCCGAGAACCACTACCGAGGACCGGCCCTCAAGCCTGCTGAGTGCTCCGGGCCGGGGCCGCGGGACGTGAGTTGTTGTACTCGTTCGTCGGGATGTGACTGTATTCAGTTGCGGTGAAGTGCGGGATCGGCACGGGTGGCGGCGCGGCCTCCGGTTACCAATGTAGTGCCAGCGGCCGGCCCGCCGTGATTGGTCGCCCGCCCGTGCCCGGCCCGCAGGGCTGGCCGGCTATCGGCGCAGCCCGAGCCTCTCGATCAGCGCCCGGTAGCGGCTGATGTCCACCCGGGCCAGGTACTGGAGCAGCCGACGGCGGCGGCCGACGAGCAGCAGCAGCCCGCGACGGCTGTGGTGGTCGTGCTTGTGCACCTTCAGGTGCTCGGTCAGGTCATTGATCCGCTTGCTCAGCAACGCGATCTGGACCTCCGGCGAGCCGGTGTCACCCTCACCTGTCGCGTGCGCGGCAATGATCTCCTTCTTGACTTCGATGTCGAGCGGCACAGTGCTCCTTCGTTCTTTCGATGCTCGCGGGTAATCCGTTCCCGTCGGCGGGCGCACGCGGGTAAGCGTCAGCCACACCGAGACGGCGGGAGGGCGCGGGCAGAGCCACCCGGCGCCCGGACCAGCCTGCCGCAATGAGGGTGCAGCAAGCCGTGCCTGATACTTCAGACCGTCCTACGGTATCACGCCGGCCACGGGCCAGGACCGGGGCCGCTAGGGCAGGCGACCGACGATGGCCGCCCGGATCTGCGAGCTGGCCTTCCGGCCGCCGATCGCGCTGCCCCAGCTGATCGCCACCCGCTGGGTACCCGCGCCACCGCCCGGGTACAGCGACATCCCGAGCGTGTCGCCCGGCCAGACCCGCGAGTTCCCCCGCACCGGGCTGACGCTGGTCAGCGGGGTCAGCCAGCCCCGCCGCGGCGAGAACGCCCGGATGTACTGGGCGTAGCACAGCGCCTTGCGGCACTGGACGCCGTCGGTCAGCAGGCCGATGTAGGCGACCCGGCCGCGGCCGCCGAGCACCTGCACCAGGCGCATCGCCGGGAACGCGTGCCTGGACACCCTGATCAGCGGCGACCAGGTACGGCCGTGGTCGGCCGACCAGGTCAGCCAGGCGATGTCGTGGCCGCCGCTCTGGGTGTCCCAGGTTGCGTACAGGTCACCGGCGAAATCCTGGCCGATCGATCCGTCGATCCACCACTCAGTGGTGTTCATCGACAGACGGGCAGGACCCAGCCGCTGCGGGCGCGACCATCGGCGCCCTCCATCGGCCGAGGAGGTGAAGAAGCTGTGCGCGACGCCCAGCTTGAGGGTCTTGCGGTTGAGGATCTGGTAGCCCTGGTACAGCACGGCCAGGCGGCCGCCGGGCTCGATGATGACCGGCGCGCTATCGGCACCGCTCCCTGGGAATCCGGGGCTGATCGGGGTGATCTTGCTCCAGGTGCGGCCGTTGTCGGCGGACCGCTGCAGCACCACGTTGAGGTCACCGGCGACGAACGAGCAGCTGCCGTTCTTCGCGCAGACGAAGTCCTTCCTGGTCAGGTTATGAGGGCCGTAATCCCAGGTCACGTAGATGGTGCCAGTACGGGAGACGGCGATGAAGTCCCGGTCTCCCCAGTTGTTCTTGTGCGGTGCCACCAGCGTGCGCACGAGCGGGAACGAACGGCCGTGGTCGGCCGAGATGTCGACGACCGGGTAACTGCGGGTGTGCCGGAAGACCATGAACGCCGCGTAGACCCGGCCGTGCGGGCCGGTCACGATCGCCGGGTCCCACCCGCCCGCCGATCCTGGCAGCTCGTACCCGGTGCTGAACGTCTTGCCGCCGTCGGTCGAGCGTGCGAATCCGATCCCGCCGCAGCCGATCCACTCCTCGTACAGGATCCGGGTGGCCGGATCGATGGCCGTTTCCACCTCGGCGTTCTGGCCGGCGCAAGCCTTGCCTGTGCTGACCTGCACCGTGGGCCCGGGAGCGGGGTTCGTCCCCGGCGCCGTCCGGCCGGCCTGGGCGGCGGCCGGGACCGCTATCACCCCGGTCACGGTCAGCGCGCCGATCGCGGCGATCAGTCCCAGCCCGCGCCTGCGGTGTCGCATCAGATCGGTCCTCCAGGTCGGCCGGCGGCATTGCCCTCGGTAGCAGTACAACAGCAGTGACTGGCCATATCTACCGATAGGGAGTGACAAGTTCGTACCGGTGCCGGCCCTCCCGGCGGTCAGCTCCCGGTCAGGCGGCGGGCCTGGGCCACGTCCTGGCCCATCTGCTCGATCAGCTCATCGACGGCTCCGAACCGGACCTGCCCCCTGATCCGGTCGGTGAATTCGACCGCGACGTGTACCCCGTACAGGTCCAGGTCATCCCGGTCGAGCGCATAGGCCTCGACGGTCCGCTCGGCCCCGCCGAAGGTCGGGTTGGTGCCGACCGAGATCGCGGCCGGCCAGCGCTGGTCCTCGGCGCCCTGCTGGCCCAGGCTGGCCAGCCAGCCCGCGTACACGCCGTCGGCCGGGATCGCGCTGTGCGGCAGCGGCTCGGCGTTAGCGGTCGGGTATCCCAGCGCGCGCCCGCGCTGATGACCGCGGACGACGATGCCCTCGACCCGGTGCGGCCGGCCGAGGTCGACGGCCGCCGCCGCGACCTCCCCGGCCGACAGCAGATCCCTGATCCAGCTCGACGAGACGGTGACCCCGTGGTCGGTGAGCAGCGGAACTCCTTCGGCGGCGAAGTCGTACTTTTCGCCCAGTTCGGCGAGCAGCGTCACGTGGCCGGCCGCCTTGTGCCCGAACCTGAAGTTCTCCCCGATCACCACGGCCGCCGCGTGCAGCCCGTCGACCAGCACCGACTTCACGAAGTCCTCGGCCGGCAGCTGCGAGAACTCGTGGGTGAACGGCAGCACGCAGACCGCGTCGGCGCCGAACCGGCCGAGCAGCTCGGCCCGGAACCGGGGGGTGCACAGCAGCGGCGGATGCGATCCCGGCCTGATCACCTCGTCGGGGTGCGGATCGAAGGTCACGACGACCAGCGGCAGCCCCAGTCCGGCCTTGCGCTCCACGGCCTGGGCGACGATGCGCTGGTGCCCGCGGTGCACGCCGTCGAAGACGCCGATCGTCACGACCGACCTGCCCCAGGCCGGCGGAACGTCCTGCAGTCCGTGCCAGCGGTACACCGTCGTCGTCCTTCCCTTCGCGGCGGCGGTACGACCGAACCGCCGGTGCGCCCGTCCTGAGTCTGTCAGTTCCGCGGTCTCAGCCTGCCATGCGCGGTCCTGCCGCCCCGCCGCGACCGCTCAGCATCTCTCGGGTGGCAGCTGCAGGCCAGGCGGGCGGCGGAATCAGGGGACGAAGACGGCGAGCGGGCGGAGTTCGCCGCCGCGGTCCGCCAGCAGCGCGAGCAGCGTGCCGTCGGGCCCGAACGCCGCGACCGGACCGCCCGCGGCGCCCCCGTCCAGGACCGAGGCCGGCAGCCAGCCGCCGTGCGAGACCACGGTGGCCTGGTCGGCGGAGAGCGACAGGGAAGCGAAGGCCGCGGCGGCGGCCTGGCCAAGCGGGATGTACTCGAACGTCGCGGCCAGTTCGTCCAGCGTCCGGGCGCTCCCGATCGAGTACGGCCCGACCCTGGTCCGCCGCAGCGCCGTGAGGTGACCGCCGGTCCCCAGGAGGTCGCCGAGGTCGCGGGCGATCGCGCGGATGTAGGTACCGCTCGAGCAGGTCACCAGAACGTCGGCGTCGAGCAGGCCAGTACCGCCGGGGCGGCAGTCCACCAGGTCGAGCCGGCTGACCGTGACCGTCCTGGCCGCGAGTGCCGGCGTCGCGCCCGATCGGGTGAGGCGGTAGGCCCGTTCACCGCCGACCTTGATCGCGCTGATCCTGGGCGGCACCTGGCTGATCTCGCCGGTGAAGGCGGCCAGCGCCGCCCGCAGCCGCTCGGGCGAGATTTCGCTGACCGGTACCTGACCGCCGTCGGGCGGCGGCAGCAGCTCGCCCTCGGCGTCGTCGGTCAGCCTCGCCTGGCCGAGCCTGATCGTTGCCGCGTAGTCCTTCTCGGTGAGCGCGAGGTGGCCGAGCAGGCGGGTGGCCTTCTCGACCCCGATTACCAGGACGCCGGTGGCCATCGGGTCCAGCGTGCCGGCGTGGCCGACCCGCCGCGTCCCGGCCAGCCTGCGCACCCGGGCGACCACGTCGTGCGAGGTCATGCCGCCTGGCTTGGCCACGATCACCAGCCCGGGCTCAGCCACTTCTGGCCCCGCTCACGTCAGAAACGGCCAGCCGAGCCGAGCCGGCGACGCGCCGTCACGACTCGTCGTCTTCCGGCTCATCCGGCCTGCGGTACGGGTCGGCATCCCCGGCCGGCTGGGCACCGGCCCGGGCCGCGGCCAGCCGGGCGTCGGCTTCCCTGGCCCTGGCGACCAGGTCCTCGATCGACCGGGCATCCTCGGGCAGCTTGTCCGGCCAGAAGGTGATCGACGGGGTGTGCTTCAGGCCGGTCTGCTTGCCGACTTCGGACCGGATCACGCCGGTCGCGCTGGCCAGCGCGGCCGCGCTGGCCGCCGCGTCCTCGTCGGTGCCGTAGACGGTGTAGAACACGGTCGCGTCCCTGAGGTCGCCGGTCACCTTGGTGGCGGTCACGGTCACGAACCCCAGGCGCGGGTCCTTGATCCGCCGCTCGAGCATTTCCGCGACGATCTGGGTGATCCGCTCGGCTAGCCGCCGCGCCCTTGCCGGATCCATCGGCGCTCACTCCCTCTCGTCGTTGAACAGCCGCTGCCTGGCCGACAGCAGCTCAATGCCCGGGCGCGCGGCGACGAACCGCTCGCACGCCTCCAGCACCCCGACCGCATGGGCCGCCGTGGCGGATACCACGGCGACGCCGATCTCGGTCCTGCGGTACAGGTCCAGGTGCCCGGTCTCGGCGACCGCGAGGCCGGGAACCTGCGCTGCACCCCGGCGATCAGCGGCCTGACCTCCGAGCGCTTCTGCTTCAGCGAGCGGACGTCGCCGAGCAGCAGGTCCAGCGTGAGCGCGCCAACATACACGGCAGGTCTCCGTCACGGTTCCCGGCGGCAGGCAGCGCGACCCGGCCGCTCCCGCGAGAGCGGCCGGGCCGGCCGGATTGCCTTATGCCCTCGGCTTCTCCCGCATCTCGAAGGTCTCGATCGTGTCGGCGATCTTGACGTCGCTGTAGCCAAGGCCGATACCGCACTCGAAGCCCTCGCGGACCTCGGTCGCGTCGTCCTTGAACCGCCGCAGCGAATCGATCGTGAGGTTGTCCGAGACCACGACGCCGTCGCGGACCAGGCGCGCCTTGGAGTTCCTGGTGATCGTCCCCGACCGGACGATGGACCCGGCCACGTTGCCGATCCTCGGCACCCGGAAGATCTCCCTGACCTCGGCCGTGCCGAGCTGGGCCTCCTCGAACTCGGGCTTGAGCATGCCCTTGAGCGCGGCCTCGATCTCCTCGATCGCCTGGTAGATGATCGAGTAGTACCTGATGTCCACGCCCTCGCGCTGAGCCAGCTCGCCGGCCCGCCCGGCCGGGCGGACGTTGAAGCCGATGATCACCGCGTCCGAGGCGATCGCCAGGTTGACGTCGTCCTGGGTGATCGCGCCGACGCCGCGGCCGATGACCCGCAGCACCACGTCCTCGCCCACGTCGATCTTGAGCAGCGCATCTTCCAGCGCCTCGACCGAACCGGACACATCGCCCTTGATGATCAGCAGGAGTTCCTCGCGGGCGCCCGACTTCAGCGCCGACTCCAGGTCCTCCAAAGTGACCCGCGGCCGCCGCTGGGCGAACTGGGCCGTCCGCTCGCGCGCCTCGCGGCGCTCGGCGATCTGCCTGGCCACGCGGTCGTCGGCGACGGTCAGGAAGTTGTCGCCAGCGCCCGGGACCGCGGTCAGGCCGAGCACCTGCACCGGGCAGGATGGCGGCGCTTCGGTGACGTTATCGCCGCTGTCGTCGAGCATGGCCCTGACTCGCCCGTGCGCCTCGCCGGCCACGATCGACTCGCCGACCCGCAGCGTGCCCCGCTGGACCAGAACCGTGGCGACCGGACCGCGGCCTTTATCCAGATGCGCCTCGATGGCGACGCCCTGGGCCGGCTGATCGGGATTGGCCCGCAGGTCCAGCTCGGCGTCGGCGGTCAGCACGACCGCCTCGAGCAGTTCCTTGATGCCGGTGCCGTTGCGGGCGGACACGTCGACGAACAGCGACTGGCCGCCGAACTCCTCGGCCACCAGGCCGTACTCGGTCAGCTGGGCCCGCACCCTGGACGGGTCCGCACCCTCCTTGTCGACCTTGTTGACCGCCACGACGATCGGCACGCCAGCCGCCTGCGCGTGGTTCAGCGCCTCGGTGGTCTGCGGCTTCACGCCGTCGTCAGCCGCCACGACCAGGATCACCAGGTCGGTGGTCTCGGCCCCGCGGGCCCGCATGGCCGTAAAGGCCTCGTGACCCGGCGTGTCGATGAACGTGATGGTCCGCTCCTGGCCGTCGACGTCGGTCGTGACCTGATAGGCGCCGATGTGCTGGGTGATGCCGCCGGCCTCGTGCGCGACCACGTTGGTGTGCCGGATCGCGTCGAGCAGCTTGGTCTTGCCGTGGTCGACATGACCCATCACGGTCACGACCGGCGGCCGCGGCGCCAGGTCGGACTCCTCGCCCTCGTCCTCGCCGAATTCGATATCGAACGTCTCGAGCAGCTCGCGGTCCTCTTCCTCGGGGGACACGACCTGCACGTTGAAGTTCAGCTCGGCACCGAGCAGCTGGAGCGTCTCGTCATTGACCGACTGGGTCGCGGTGACCATCTCGCCCAGATGGAACAGCACCTGGACTAGCGAGGCCGGGTTGACCCCGATCTTGTCGGCGAAGTCGCTCAGCGAAGCGCCGCGGGACAGCCGGATGGTCTGGCCGTTGCCGCGCGGGACCTGCACGCCGCCGATGGCCGGCGCCTGCATGTTGTCGAACTCTTGACGACGCTGCTTCTTGGACTTGCGGCCGCGCGACGGACGGCCGCCCGGACGGCCGAACGCGCCCTGGGTGCCGCCGCGGCCACGGCCGCCGCCACCCGGCCG
>JBPCKO010000385.1:0-20750 GCA_051004215.1 Streptosporangiaceae bacterium
GCGGCCGCCGGGAGCGGCCGGCCGGCTGCGATGACGACCGCCGCCGCGGCCAGCGCGATCAGGTACCCGGCCGCCGCGGCGCCGCGCCGGAGCGTGGTGCGCAACCGCCCGTCCGGCACGGCCAGCAGGAGGTGCAGCCAGAGCACGACGACCAGGGCGCCGGCCACGGCGGCGGCCGCCGTCAGCAGGTCAGCCCAGGTCACGGCCAGGGAGAGGCCCACGGCGTCCGGTCCCGGCACCGGGCCGGCTGCGCTGAACCCGGCTCCGGTGACGGCGAGGGCCGCCGCGGGTAGCAGCAGCCCGGCGGCGAGCAGCCGCCGGCGCGAGGTGGCCGGGGCCTGAGCGGTACCGCTGCCGGCCGGCACGGTCGCGGTGCTCATCACCGGGCGGCGTCGGCCGTGGCGTCCTGGCCGGCCGTCACCCCGCCGTCCCGCATCTTGACCAGCCGCTCCGCGGCCGCGGCAACGTCGGCGTCGTGGGTGACCAGGATGACGGTCTGACCGCCCGCGTGCAGCCGCCGGATCAGCTCGATGACCTCGGCGCCGCCCTCGGAGTCCAGGGCGCCGGTCGGCTCGTCGGCGAGCAGCAGCGTCGGCTCGTTGGCCAGCGCCCTGGCGATCGCCAGCCGCTGCCGCTGGCCGCCGGACAGCACGCCGGGCAAGGTGGCGGCCTTATCGCCGATCCCGAGCAGGTCGAGCAGGTCACGCGCCCTGGTCTCGGCCATCCGCCGCTCACGGCCCGCGATCAGCGCGGGCAGGGCGACGTTCTCCAGCACGGTCATGCCTTCCAGCAGGTTGAAGAACTGGAACACGATGCCGATGTGGCGCCGCCGCATCCGGGCCAGGTCGTCCTCGCTGCGCCCGGTCACCGGCTCGCCGGCCACCGTGATCGTTCCCTCGTCCGGCACGTCGAGCCCGGCGATGAGGTTGAGCAGGGTGGACTTGCCGCACCCGGACGGCCCCATCAGCGCGGTGAATTCACCAGCCCGGACGGTCAGGTCGATTCCGCGCAGCGCTCGCACCGGGGCGTTCTCGGCCTCGAAGGTCTTGCGCACGCCCTGCACGACCAGCGCCAGCGGTTCGGTGCTCATGTCGCCCCCATCCCGGTCGCCAGCTCGTCGGCGCGGCGCACGCGCACCAGCTTGTAGGCAATTATCGGGGTGTCCCGCCCCTTGACCAGCTGGGACGGCAATTCCGTTAGCTCGGCCGGTTCCGACAGCGCCTGCCTGGTCGCCGCGGACAGGACGGTCTCCCCGGCCGACCCGAGCTGCTGCAGCCGCTGGCTGAGGTTCACCGTGTCGCCGACCAGCGTGTACTCGAGCCGCTCGGCCGAGCCGAGCAGGGCGGCCGCCGCCTCGCCGGTTGAGATCCCGATGCCGAGGCCGAAGGCGGGCAGGCCCTCGGCGGCCCAGCCCGCATTGATCTCGTCCTGCAGCTGGTGCATGGCGACAGCCGCGGCGACCGCGCGGTCGGCGTGGTCGGCCTGCGGGAACGGCGCCCCGAAGACGGCCATCACCGCGTCGCCGACGAACTGCATCACCGTGCCCCCCTGGCCGAGGATGGCCCGGTTCATCGCCGCCCGGTGACTGTTCAGCTGCCCGGCGAGCTGGCTGGGGTCGGCGTGCTCGGCGATCGTCGAGTACGACCTGATGTCGCTCATCACCACGGTGACCTGGACCCGTTCGGTTTCGCCGATCCGCTGGCCGCGGCCCCTGATCTTCTCGGCCAGCCCGCCAGGCAGCAGCCTGGACAGCGTCTCGCCTTGCTCCTCACGGTCGACGATGGCCTGATGCAGCAGCCGGAGCCGGTTCAGCGCGCCCTGCTGTCCGGTCGAGACTCCGGCCGCGAGCTTGACGAACACCATCTCCACGGCGGCGGCGATGGCCGCCGGCGGCACGCCCCTGGCCGCGGCGATCACCTTGATCGTCCTGCCCTCGGCGACCATCGCGAGCAGATCCTCCTCAGCCGGCAGCAGGCCGCCCGGCGAGATGACCGGCTGGACCAGGGCCTCGACGATGGCCGGATCCAGGGCGGTGCCCCCGGTCGCGACCCGGCGGATGGCGTCGGCCAGCTGGCTGCCTTCGGCGACCCGGTCCTTCAGCAGGTAGCCGTACCCGGCCGAGCCCTGGGCCAGCAACATGACCGCGTACTCGGGATCGTCGTACTGGGACAGCACCACGACTCCGGTGCCCGGATGCCGGTGCCTGACCTCCTTGGCCGCATCGATGCCCTCCCGGTTAAACGACGGCGGCATCCGCACGTCGGTGACCAGCACCTGCGGCTCGGTGGCGGCGCAGCCCGCGATGACCTCGTCGTAGTCGGCGGCCAGCCCGACCACGCGAAGGTCAGGGTTGCGCTCGATGAGCGTGCGGACTCCCTCGCGGACGATCAGGTTGTCATCGGCGAGGAACACGCTGATCGTGCGGCCGGGGGTGGCAGTCTGTTCCATCCTGCTAGTTGTCGCATGCCGGGCGGGTATCGCGCCAGGGAGCGAGCCTCCGCACGGCCTGTGGTGGTAGGCCCACCGGGCACCGGATGGCCAGCACGCTGGCCGGCGGCACGGTCAGGAGAGATAGTCGTCGTATGCGATACGAGACCAGCGTGACCTCACTGTCGTGGATCCCGTCCGAGGCGGTCACCGGCAGCACCCGGGTTGCCTTCGAGACGGGGCTTACCCACTACGACAACCCGCCGCCGGCTCAGATCGAGGACCTGGAATCCCTGCGGGCGGCGGACAAGTTCCGGTTCGCCAACCTGCTGCGGGCCTGGATCGACGTCGGCGAGGACGGCCAGATCACCGGATCCGGCTATAGCGGCGGCGGCTACATCGGCAGCACCACGGTCAGGCTCGGCGCGGTGCGGCACGTGTTCCAGAACGCCCTGCTGCCCGACCTGCGCCAGGACCCTGAGCCCGGGGACGGCTGGGTCAGGTTCACCCAGACCGTCGGCGGCCGCACCAGCCTGCCCGCCCCCCGACGGGTCAGGCACCGTCCCTACGTGCAGTGGCAGGCGCCGCTGGTCTGGACCACGCTGACGCTGACCCTGCACGCGGACGGCACCGCCGAGAGCGCGATGACGGGAGCGAGCAGATTCCCCCGGCACTGGCTGTACGACGACAGCGGGGCGCTGACCCACAAGTCCGGACTGACCGACTACACCGACTGGATGGCCCAGTCGTTCGGCCCGCACACGCCGTGGGGCGACGAAGACTCGGCCGCCCTGGTGACCGCGGTCGAGACCGCGCTTGAGCACGCGCTGTCGGTGCAGCTCATGCACGGGACGGCCAAGCCCAGGATCACCAAGGTCCCGGCCGGCGGGACGGTGGTCGGCCAGGGCGACGCGGGCAGCGACGTCTTCCTGATCCTGGACGGGGTGATCAGGGTCGAGCGGGACGGCGAGTGGCTGGCCGAGTACGGGCCGGGGGCGCTGCTCGGCGAGCGCGCGCACCTGGAGGAGGGGACCAGGACCTCCACCCTCACCGCCGTCACGGCCTGCCGGGTCGCGTCGGTCGGTGCGGCCCAGTTCGACCGCACCGCCCTGGAGGAGCTGGCCGGCGGCCACCGTCGTGAGTCCATGGGGCAGGCTTGAGCGCATGCGGATACAGCTGTGCGGGGTCCGCGGCTCGACGCCGGCGCCCGGCCCTGAGTTCGTCCGGTACGGCGGTCACACCTCCTGCGTGGCGGTGACCGCCGACGGCGATTTCGCGCCGACGCTGATCCTGGACGCGGGCACCGGGCTGCGGCAGGTCACGCCGCTCCTGAACGGCGAGGCCTTCGCCGGCACGATCCTGCTGACCCACCTGCACTGGGACCATGTGCAGGGGCTGCCGTTCTTCGTCGGCGGTGACCGGCCGGACGCGCGGGTCCGGCTGCTGCTGCCCGAGCAGGACGACGGGGCCGGGGCCGAGCAGGTCCTGAGCCGGGCCATGTCGCCGCCGCACTTCCCGATCACGCCGAGCCAGCTGCGCGGCGACTGGACCTTCGGCACGCTGGCCGAAGGCGACCTGCGGGTCGGTCCCTTCACCGTGCTGGCCAGGCAGATCCCGCACAAGGGCGGCCGCACGTACGGGTACCGGGTCAGTGACGGCCGGTCGGCGGTGGCCTACCTGCCCGATCACTGCCCGACCGGGGCCGGCCAGGGACCGGACGGGCTCGGCGCCTACCACGAGGCCGCGACCACGCTCGCGACCGGGGTCGCGGCCCTGATCCACGATGCGTTCCTGCTGCCCGAGGAGGTGCCCGCGCTGGCCAGCTTCGGCCACGCGGCTGCCGACTACGCGGTCGGGCTGGCCGCCGCGGCCGGGGCGGGCCGGGCTGTGCTGTTCCATCACCGTCCCGATCGCACCGACACCGACCTGGACAAGCTGGCCGGCCGCCTGGCCGGATCGCCGGTCCCGGTCACGGTGGCCGCCGAAGGCGAGGTCCTGAACCTGTGAGCAGCAACCCAGGGGCCGGCCGCGACGCGCCAGCAGATCGGGCGGGACGGTGCTGAGGACACCGGACGCGCTCGTCGTCGGCGCCGGTCCCAACGGTCTCGCCGCGGCCGTGACCCTGGCCAGGACCGGGCTGTCCGTCGATGTCATCGAGGGCGCGGCCGAGCCGGGCGGCGGCTGCCGAACCCAGGAGCTGACCTTGCCCGGGTTCCGGCACGACGTCTGCTCGGCGGTGCACCCGCTCGCGGCGGCCTCGCCGTTCTTCCTCGGCACCGACCTGGCGGCCCGCGGGCTGCGGCTGCTCTACCCGAAGGTCGCCTTCGCCCATCCGCTCGACGGCGGCCGGGCCGCCGCCGTGGCCGGCTCGGTCGCCGAGACGGCGGCCTGGCTGGGAGCCGACGAGGCCAGGTACCGGCGGCTGATGGACCCGATCGTGCGCGGAGCCGGAACGATCGTTCCCGAGGTGCTCGCGCCGCTGCGCTCGGTCCCGTCGCGGCCGGTGCCGATGGCCAGGTTCGGCCTGCCCGGCCTGCTGCCGGCCAGCGCCCTGGCCGCGGGCTTCCGCACCGACGAAGTCCGCGGCCTGCTGGCGGGCGTTGCCGGTCATTCCATGCTGCCGCTCAGCAGCCCGCTGACCGGCGGTTTCGGGCTGCTGCTGACGCTCCTGGCGCACAGCGCAGGCTGGCCGGTCGCCGAGGGCGGCAGCGCGGCCATCACGTCGGCGCTGATCGGCGAGCTGACCGAGCGCGGCGGCACCGTGACGACCGGCCGGTACGTGACCAGCCTGGATGAGCTGCCGAAGGCCAGCGCGGTGCTGCTCGACGTGTCGCCGCGCCAGTTCGCCGCGCTCGCGGGCGGCCGGCTGCCGTCCCGCTACGCCCGGGCCTTGCGCCGGTACCGGTACGGGCCGGGGGTGTGCAAGGTGGACTGGGCGCTCGACGGGCCGGTGCCCTGGCAGGCCGAGGTGTGCCAGCAGGCCGGCACCGTGCACGTCGGCGGCACGTTCGAGGAGATCGCCGCGAGCGAGGCCGACGTCGCGGCCGGCCGCCATCCGGACCGGCCGTACTGCCTGGTCGCCCAGCCCGGCGTGGTCGATCCGGCCAGGGCGCCCGCTGGCCAGCACACGCTGTGGGCGTACTGCCACGTGCCGTCCGGCTCGCCGGCCGACATGACGGACCGGATCGAAGCGCAGATCGAGCGCTTCGCCCCGGGCTTCCGTGACCTGATCCTGGCCCGGTCGGTCAGGACCGCCGTGGACATGGAACGGCACAACCCGAACTACGTCGGGGGCGACATCAACTGCGGGGCCGGCACGCTGCGCCAGACCGTGTTCCGGCCGGTGGCCAGGTGGAACCCGTACCGGACGCCGCTGCCCGGGGTGTACCTGTGCTCGTCGGCCACGCCGCCCGGCGGTGGCGTGCACGGCATGTGCGGGGCGGGCGCGGCCGGCGCCGCGCTCGCCGACCTGGCCGCCGGGCGCGGCCGGCCGCGTTAGCCGTCGGGGGCGGAACCGCCTAGCCGTGCGCGCGCTGGGCCGCGATCACATCCCGGTACCAGCCGAACGAGGCCTTCGGAATCCGCTGCTGCGTCGGGTAGTCGGTGTAGACCAGCCCGAACCGCTGGTGATACCCCTCGGCCCACTCGAAGTTGTCGGTGAACGTCCAGCAGAAGTAGCCGCGCACGTCGACCCCGGCCTCGATCGCCGCGTGCACGGCCCGCAGGTGCCCGTCGAGGAAGGCAATCCTGCCCGCGTCGGCCACTTGGCCGCCGGGGCCGGCGACATCATGCTGGGAGCAGCCGTTCTCGGTGATGTAGACGGGCGGCAGGACCGGCCCGTACCAGTCGCGCAGGCTGGTCAGCAGCTCGGTCAGCCCGGCCGGGATAACCGGCCAGCCGAACGCCGTGACCGGGTAGCCGGGGATCGGCTCCATCTGGAAGGGCAGCGGCGAGTCCGGCAGCCCCGACAGCCGGGTCGGGTTGTAGTAGTTGACGCCCAGGCCGTCGACCGGCGCCGCGATCACCTCAAGATCACCGTCGGCCACGCAGTCCATGCCGTCGGCTCCGACGCCGAACGCGGTCAGGTCCGGATAGCGGCCGAGCAGCACCGGGTCGGTGAACATCCGGTTCTGCAGCACGTTGAAGGTGGCCGCGGCGGCCACGTCGGCCACGCTGTCGCTGGCTGGCCAGGCCGGTGAGTAGTTGTTCGTGATCAGTACCTCACTGGCTCCGGCCGCGCGCAGCGCCGCGGTAGCCAGGCCGTGCCCGAGCAGCTGGTGATGAGCGGTGGGCAGCGCGTCGAGCGTCAGCTCGCGGCCGGGCGCGTGGATGCCGAGCGCGTACCCGAACGCCGTCACCACGAACGGCTCGTTCACGGTGATCCACCGGGAGATCCGGTCGGAAAGCCGGCCCGCGGCCAGGGCCGCGTAGTCGGCGAACCGCTCCGCGGTGTCCCGGCTGAGCCAGCCGCCCGCGTCCTCCAGCGGCTGCGGCAGGTCCCAGTGGAACAGCGTCGGCAGCGGGGTGATCCCGGCCGCGAGCAACGCGTCGGTGAGCCGGTCGTAGAAGTCGAGCCCGGCCCGATTGGCCTGGCCGGTGCCGGCCGGCTGCACCCGGGGCCAGGCGATCGAGAACCGGTAGGCCGTGATGCCCAGGTCGGCCATCAGCGCGACGTCCTGCGGCCACCGGTGGTAGTGGTCGCAGGCGATGTCGCCGGTGTGGCCATCCCTGACCGCGCCAGGGCGGCGGCAGAACGTGTCCCAGACCGAGTCGCCGCGCCCGTCCTCGGCGACGGCGCCTTCGATCTGGTAGGCAGCGGTGGCCACGCCCCACTGAAAGCCGGGCGGGAACGGGGGCATCGGGGATGCGGTCATGGGCAGATCGTAACGACCGGGCGGGGATCGGGCACTGGCCGCGGGTTGCGGGCGCAGGAACCGATTCGCGGCCTATGCCGGGTGACCTAGTGCTGGTCGGCATGGTCGGCGGCCGGCACCGCGCCCATGATCATCGAGTCGCCGCGGAACAGCGGGGTGTCCCTGACCTGGCGTTCGATCGAGGCCGCGGACATCGTGTACCCGATGAACAGCAGCATCGAAATGGCTTCCATCGCGATCCACAGCCAGTGCGAGGCCAGCTGGGTGCTCCAGTCGTTCAGGCCATGCAGGACGGCCGGCAGGAGGATGCCGAACGCGATGAGCGGGATCCGCCGCCGCCGGTAGTTCACGCCCATGCCGATGAAGAAGGCCGCGATGCCGGCCCACACCGCGTGCTGGAAGCCGTCGACGAACACCCGCTGGGCGAAGGTCAGGATGAGCGGGACGGCCAGGCCGCCCGAGTGGTTGTCCTGCATCAGGTAGCTCGCGGTGTACTGCACCGACTCACGGACGCCGAACGCCAGGCCCGCGATAGTGCCCAGGAACATCCAGATCCGCACGTCCAGGGTGATCTTCCAGACCCAGCGCAGCAGCAGGGCGGCGATGAGGATGGGCAGCGCCTTGGTGACCTCCTCGGCGATCCCGACGCCGTAGATCCAGGGCAGGAGGTTATGGATCGCCGAGGTGCGGTCCAGCGCGTTCTCCCAGGGCAGGGTCAGCGTCGGCAGCGCCACCATGACCCCGGCGACGATGCCGACCGCGAGCCAGGCGATCAGCCTGGTGATCGGCCCCGGCCTGATCAGCAGCCAGAAGGCCACCGCCCAGAGCGGGGCGATCGCGAGGCTGTACGCCCAGCCGGGGGCGCTCAGGTTGCTGGTCGCCGAGAACAGCACCACGAACAGCGAGGGCAGCAGGCCGTAGGCGATCACCAGCAGCCGGGCCCCCTGGGTCCAGCCAGGGTCCTTCAGCCAGCTGCGCACCGGTACCAGGATGTTCACGGCCCGGGCGAATTCCCCGCCCGGGAAGTCCAGCCGGCCGCGCAACTCGGTGTAGGCGGGGCCCGAATGGGTGCCGGACACGTCGCCGCGCCACAAGCCTTCCCTGTGCACCGCGCTGGCGTGCCTGACCCGCCCGGTCAGCCTGGAACGCACGCCGGTGCGGGAGTGAGCGGGCCCGCTGGCCGATGCCGCGCCCGCCGCGGCCAGCTCACCGCGCTGAGCCGACGCCCCACGGTAGGGAGCGGTCTCGGCCTGGGCGTGGTCGGCGCCCGCGGCCCCGGCCAGGCCTGGCTGGCCGGCCGGAGCGGAGCCTCCGGCCACCTCGATCCGCAGCTCAGGGCCGAGCGCGGTCGCGAGGTGCACCTCCAGCGGCTGCTTGACGGCCACGGACGCGACCGAGATCCCGCCGACGAAGGTGCGGCCCTTGCCCAGGTCGTCCAGCACCCAGCCGTCGGGCTGCCAGCGGATCCTGGAATGGTCGCGCGAGACCGTAGGATCGGGAACGACCACCGAGCTGTCGGGGCTCCGGCCGATCCGGACTGTCTGGCCCGGTTCGAACGTGAACGTCTGGCCAGCGAACGTCACCTTGACCTCGCTCACTCGCCCGCCTTCCTGCGCGGCCCGTCACCAGCATTGTGCCCGGGATTGCGCGCGGGCTCAGGGTACCGACACCGGCGCGCTGTTCGGTCACACTTAGTGAACGGTTAACATCCGGCGGTCAGGCCCCGATGGTCAGGCCCCCGCGGTCAGGTGGCGGCGGCCGTCTGGATCGCCGCGTCTACCTCGGCGGTGCGGGCAGCCAGCTCGGCCGCGTATTTCTCCTCATCGATCCGCTCGGCCAGATCCTCGTCGGCCTTCATCAGCGTCTCCAGGTCGCTGTCGGCCGCGCCGAGCACGCCGAGGTCGGCGAACGCGTGCCTGACCTTGGGACCCCATAGCCCGATGTCCCGCACGCACGGCACGATCCTGGTGAACAGCAGCGACCGGAACGCCTGCTGGACCGGGGACTTGTCGGTGAAGTCCATGCACTCGGCGACGTCGAAGTCCAGCCGCTCCCAGACCTCCTGGGCCCGGAACCGGTTGTTCATCAGGTAGCAGCCCTCGATCAGGAACTCCTCGCGCTCGGCCCGCTCGGCGTCGGTCAGCTCGGCGTAGAAGTCACGCAGCGCTAGCCGGCCGAACGCGACGTGCCTGGCCTCATCCTGCATCACGTAAGCGAGAAGCTGGGTCACCAGCGGATTGTTGGACATGTCCCGGTGCACGCCGAACGCGGCCAGGGCCAGGCCCTCGATCAGCACCTGCATGCCCAGGTAGGGGTAGTCCCAGCGGCCGTCGGCGAGCGCCTGTCCCAGCAGCGTGGCCAGGTCGTCGTTGATCGGGTAGTAGACGCCGATCTTCTCCTTGATGAACCGCTGGTACAGCTCGACGTGCCTGGCCTCGTCCATCACCTGGGTGGCGGCATAGAACTTGGAGTCCATGTCCGGTACCGACTCGACGATCCTGGCGGCCACGGTCAGCGCGCCCTGCTCGCCGTGCAGGAACTGGCTGAACAGCCACGAGGACAGGTGCATGCCGAGCTCGTCCCGCTCGGCCTGGTTGAGTTTGTCCCACTGCCGGGAGCCGTAGATGGGGCTGAGCTCCTCGGTCTGCTCCATCACGTTCGACGGGTCGACCGGGATGTTCCAGTCGATCCGCTTGGTCGCGTCCCACTGCTTGTCCTTACCGCGCTGATACAGGTCGAGCAGCCGCGGCCGGGCGCCTTCGTACTCCCAGCTGAACCTGGCCGCGCCGGATGACGGGACATCCCAGGTCCCGGCGGGCACGGGGGAGACGTACTGGTCGTAGGTGCTCATGGCCGCCCTCCGGGAGGTAGATAAGGCTGATATTACTTGTCAGTACGCTCCGGTTCCAGCGCTCGCGGCGGCTCGGTAGTAGTGCCAGCACCATGTGGCGGACCGGCCCTGGCGTGCGACGATCACTTTGTGAGCAGCGTTCCGCACCGGGTCCTGGTCGTCGACGACCAGGCGCCGTTCCGTGCCGCGGCCCGGGCGGTGCTGCGCCGGCTCGACTGCTTCGAGCTGGCCGGGGAGGCGGCGAGCGGGGCCGAGGCGATCGAGCTGGCCGAGCGGATCAGGCCAGAGCTGGTGCTGATGGATATCAACATGCCGCTGATGAGCGGCATCGCCGCGACCCGGGAGATCGTCAGCGCGCAACCCGGCATCGTGGTGTTCTTGTGCTCGACCTATGACACCGGCGACTTGCCGGCCGACGCCGCGACGAGCGGGGCGCGGGCCTACCTGACCAAGGAGCGGCTGAGCCCGGACGCGCTGCGGCGGCTGTGGGACAGCCGCGATTCCGGCGTGTTCACGGCGCTTTAGGCGACCGCCGTCCCGGGTAGATGCCAGGCCCACCCCGGTCGGGGGCCAGCACCCTGGCCGTGGGGCCGGCCCGAGTGCCGCCGGAGGCCTTCGACGCGCTGTCGCAATTGCGCATCCTGAGCGGCCGGAGTTTCCTAGCCTGACAGGGATATCTGCAGTACTTTGCCACTCCCGGTGACCGTCTGGTTACTGTGTCGGCATGACCGAGGACGTGAATCGCTGGGCGTGCCCGGCCGGGGCCGGGCCGGGGGAGTGGGATGAGCCTGCGTTAACGCCGGGAGGCCGGCGGCCGGTTCAGGACCGGGCGCCGAGAGACGCAGCTGTGGTGCAAGGGCTGCCAGCCGGAACCGCTGTTCCTGACCGGCCAGGACCTGATCGGGCATGTGCACCAGGTGCGGGGCGGCTAGTGAGCTTCCTTCCCGTTTTCCTGGCGCTAAGAGCCGCCGCGTTCGCGCTGCTCGCCGCCGTCGCCGGGGCGCTGGCGTTCACCTCGGCCTCCCGGCTGCTGCTGTGGCCCTGCCTGGAAGGCGCCGCCGTCACCGTGGTGCTAGCCGGGCAGGCAGCAGCGCGGGAACGGGCACGGCGGCCTGTCACGACGCCCTGGATGCGCGCGGCACGGCAGCGTAGGAGGGAATCCCAGCGAGGCGCGGGAGGCTGGCCTCGCCGGCCGGAGCCAGGGGGGAACGGTGCCGCAGACCTCCGGTCGCGGGCCCAGTCAGCCGGGTCTTGATTCGGTGCCCCCGTTCTGCTGGCCCGGTTGGGCGGCCAGCCGGTTGAATTCGGAAACGAGCTGGTGGATCGCGCCGCGCGCTTCCAGCGTGACTTCGTGGCCGCCGTCCAGCGTGATCGTCAGAGGCTGCCAGCTACGGCCCGGAGTAGCGGTGATGGAGCGGATCCGTTCTAGCGGCACATGGCCCAGGTGATCGGTGACCTGATCCAGCATGGGATCGGCGCTCCACACGTGCAGCGCATCGGCCGACAGGCCCAGCACGACCGCTGCATCCAGCGGCATGTCCGTGTCCTGCAGGACCGCCATCGGCACCGCTCCGGCGGGTCTGGCCTCCCGGCCCGCCGTCGGGCCAGGCAGGTACGGTGAGGGAGATGCGCATCGCACTGCTCGGCGGCACCGGCCGGATCGGCGCCGAGGTACTCGGCCAGGCGCTGGCTGCCGGGCACGAGGTGCATGTGCTCGCGCGCCGGCCGGAGTCGCTGGCCCCGCGGGACGGCCTGACCGTCGTGGCGGGCGACGCGCTCGATGCCGGGGCGGTGGGTGAGGCGGTCGGCGGCAGCGACGCAGTGGTCTCGGCGCTCGGCCCGCGCGGGCCGCGGTCACCCGGCCTGCTGGCCGGCGCGGCCGGGGTGACCGTGGCGGCGATGGCCGACCGGGGCGTCACCCGGCTGGTCGCCGTCTCGGCCGCCGGGGCCTTCATCGCCGCCGACCGGGACACCTCGGCGCTGGTCAGGCTCATCCTGCCCAGGGTGCTGGCCAGACCGTTCGCCGACGTCCGGCGGATGGAGGCGGCGGTCAGGGCGACGAACCTGCACTGGACCCTCGTGCGGCCAGTCCGGCTCACGAACAAGCCGCTGACCGGCACGCACCGGGTGCGCCCGGACGTCCCGCCGCCGCACGCCCGGACGATCGGCCGGGCCGACGTCGCCCAGTTCATCCTGACCGTCCTCGGCAACGACGGCTGGCTGAAGTCCGCGCCCGCGCTGGCCTACTGACCGTCCGGGCCGGGGCCGGAACGGGCCTGCGGGCGGCGGCTGGGCTACGCGCGGATGGGCTAGTCGTGCATAGGACGCTCGTGGTCGGCGTGTCCGGCCGGCTCGAGCTGGAACGTCGAGTGCCCGACGTCGAAGTGGCCGCGCAGGCAGTCCTGCAAGGCGTCGAGCATGACCGCACTCCGGCCGTCGGCCAGCACATCGGGTTCGACGACCACGTGCACCGACAGGACAGGCAGGCCGGAAGTGATCGTCCACGCGTGCAGGTCGTGCACGTCGCGAACGCCGCGCAACCCGGTCAGGTGGGCCCGGACCTCACTCAGGTCGATGCCGCGCGGGCTGGCTTCGAGCAGCACGTCGACCGCGTCGGCCAGCAAGCGCCAGGTCCGCGGCAGGATCAGCGCGCCGACGAGCAGCGAGGCGATCGGGTCGGCCCTGGTGAACCCGGTGGCGCCGATCACGATGCCGGTGACGATGACCGCTGCGGCGCCGAGCGCGTCCGAGCCGACCTCGAGGAACGCGCCCCTGATGTTCAGGCTCTCGGCCTGGCCGCGCCGCAGCACGAGCAGGCTCACGGCGTTCGCCGCCAGCGCGACCACGCCGAAGATCACCAGCAGCGGCGACTCGACGGCAGGCGGTGAGATCAGGCGGCGGATCGCCTCGACCACGATGAACACCGACAGGCCGAACAAGATCACCGCGTTGGTCATGGCGGCCAGGATCTCGGCCCTGGCGTACCCGAAGGTCCGCCTGGCCGTCGGCGGCCGGGTCGCGAACAGGACCGCGAGCAGCGACAGCCCGACGCCGGCCGCATCGGCCGCCATGTGCGCGGCATCGGCGAGCAGCACCAGCGCGCCGGTGATGACCGCGCCGGCCAGCTCGGCCAGGGCGACGCTCAGCGTGATCAGCATGACGATGACCAGCGACCGGCTGTGCTCCCCGGTCAGCGTGAGCCGGGACCCGTGCGCGTGCCCGTGGCCCGGCCCGTGCCCGCGGCCCGTTCCCTGCTGGCGGCCCGGGCCTGAGGCAGCGGCAGGCAGCCCGGCGCCGCCGGCCGGTGCCGCGCAGCCCGGCGCCTGCTCGTCGCCGGACCCGGTCATGACGGCGTCGTGTCACCCGTTCCCGGGGCGAGCAGCTCGTAGGCCGGGTTAATCATGACCGCCTCCCGGTCCCGGACGCTGACCTGCCCCGTCAGCCGGACCTTAGCCCCTGGGTCGAGACCGGGGATGTGCGAGCGGCCGTAGAACATCGCGGTGAGCTGACCGGTGGCGTCGACAACCTCGCAGGCGAGCACGGTGTTGTGCTCGACCGGCCTGATCTCGGCGGCGTGCACACGCCCTTCCACGGTGGCCTTGCCCCGCCTGGGCAGGCGCCCGATCGGGGTCGCCTGCTTCGACGGCACCGGCCGGTTGTACTTGGCCACGGCTCCGTCGTCGGCCGGATCGGAGTCCGCGCCGGGGGGAGTCGGCGATCCCTGCACCGGGGCCGGCCCGGTGCCGGAATCCGCGCCGGCATCCTGGCCGTCACCGGAGCTGGCCTGCTCGCTGTCGCCGTGCGGCCCCGCCTGATCCTCGGGCATGCCCGCCTCGCCCACCGCCTCGGCCAGGGCCTGGCTGCGGGCCGCCTTGTCGGGCCTCCCGGCCCGCCTCCGGCTCGCGCCATCGGCACCGGCATCGTCCTGGCCGGCCCCGCCTGGTCCCGTGCCGGTACCGGCGGCTCCCGCGCCCCCCGGTCCGGCCGCCTGCTCGGCGGCCTTGGCGTGCGCCCGCGCGGACAGGCTCTCGACCCTGGTGCGGACGTCGAACGGCACGATCGTGGCCGCCGCGTGCGGGATCTGGCTGACCACGCTGGCCATCCGGTCCGCGGTCCGGTCATGCAGCAGCCGGCCGAGCAGCGGCGCGTAACTGCGCCGCGGCATCACCGCGGTCACGCCGACGCCGGGCAGCGATGCCTCGGCCATGACCATCTCGGCTGCGGCCTTGGCGATCCGCCGGTCCGGGCAGTCCACCAGGTCGAGCGCGACCCCGGTGTTGGCCCGCACCCAGTTCTCGCGCAGCCGGTTCGCCTGCGCGCTGTCGATGACGAAGTGCACCGCCCGCAGGCTGGTCGGCCGCAGGCTCCTGGCGTACCGCAGCCCGGCCAGGGTGGCCAGGTCGAACTCGTCCACGAAGACGTATACGGTGCGCCGCGAATAGCTCGGCGGCGTCGCGGGCCTGGCCCGCCGGTGGTCGCCTGAGCTGATGTGCTCCAGCACCTCGGCCTCGATCTGGTAGTGCCGGTTCAGCCTGATCAGCGCGGGCACGCCGACGGCGAACACGATCAGCACCAGCCAGGCGCCCTCGGTGAACTTCACCACCGCGAAGATGATCACGACGACCAGCGACGTCACCCCGGCCGAGAAGTTGATCACCATCTTGTGCTGCCAGCCGCGCTCCCGGCGCTTGTGGTGGTATCTGGCCATGCCGAAGCCCGCGAGCGTGAACGCGGTGAACACGCCGAGCGCGTAGAACGGCACCAGGCTGTTGACGTTCGCCCCGGCGACGGCGAGGAGCAAGCAGGACAGCACCGCGAGCACGATGATGCCGTTGGAGAACACCAGCCGGTGGCCGCGCTTGGTCAGCCAGCGGGGCAAGAAGGCGTCCTCGGCCACGAAGCTGGCCAGGAACGGGAATCCGTTGAAGCTGGTATTGCCGCCGGTGTACAAGATCAGCGCGGTCACGGCCTGCACAACGATGAACATCACGTGCCCGAACACGGAATAGCCGAAAACCAGCTTCGCCTCCTGCGAGATCACCGTCGGCACGCCCGCCTTATAGGGCGTCGCATGGGTGACGTGGGCGAGCCAGGAGATGCCGGCCACCAGCGTGCCGAGGATGATGCCCTCGGTCACGAGCACCTTGCGGGCATTGATGCCCTCCGGCGGCTGGAATGCGCTGACCGCGTTGGACACGGCCTCGATGCCGGTCAGCGACGAGCCGCCGTTGGCGAACGCGCGCAGCAGCACGAACACCAGGCCGAACGTGATCAGCGCGCTGTGGTTCGGCGGCACGCCCTTGCCGTAGACTTCGGCGCCCTTGGCGACGGTCCATTTCGGCAGGTCACCGAATATCTCCTTGACCAGCCCGACGATGATGACGAAGAGCATCACGCCGGTGAACAGGTAGGTCGGTATCGCGAAGCTGCGGCCCGCCTCGCGGATACCGCGCAGGTTGAGGTACAGCATCAGCACGACGACGCAGATCGAGATGATCGTGATCAGCTCGGGGTTGTTCAGCACCCGGACGGCCGAGGCAACGGCGGCCGTGCCCGCGGCGACCTGCACCGCGACGGTCACCACGTAGTCGATCAGCAGGGCGACCGCGGCCACCTGGGCCACCCGCGGGCCAAAGTTCTCCCGCGCCACCACGTACGAGCCGCCGGCCCTGGTGTAGACGGTCACGACCTCGCGGTAGGACAGCACGACCAGGACCATCACGAACAGCACAACCCCGGTCAGCGGCAGGATCAGCGCGAACGCCGCGATCCCCAGCCCGCCTTTGAGCAGTTCGATCAGGATTTCCTCGGTGCCGTAGGCCGAGGACGAGATGCCGTCGGGAGCGAGCACGCCGAGGGCGAGCGGCTTGGACAGCCGCTCCTCGCTGAGCTGCTCGTTGACCAGCGGCGGCCCGAGCAGGCGCCGCTTGATGGCGTAACCGAGGCTCTCGGCCAGGTCGCTCTGGCTGCCCGGCAGATTCGCCTGTGTGCCCGTCGCCACGCTGTCGTTCCTCCGCTCGGTCCGGCCGTCGCCGGGTTCGCCGTGAGCAAGCCGGACATCGCCTTCATACCACCGCCGGCGCCGTCCGCGGCACAGGGACCGTGGTCACCGGCCGCGCCGTCGCGCCAGTTGCCGTCCGCTGGGCATCCGCCGCGATACTGGGGACAGCCCGCGCGGCCCCGTACCTGGGCGCCCGGCATGGACAGTGTTCCCAGGCCCCAGGCCCGCTATCCGGACCAGAAAGGCACGAGATGACCACACCACCGGCCGCCGCGACCCCGGGGCCGGACGACGGGCGCGTGCTGCACCTGTCCGAGCTGGCCGGCCGCCCGATCACCGACAAGAGCGGGGAGTCCATCGGGCGGCTGGCCGACGTGATCGTCCGGCTCCGCGGGGCCGGGCAGCCGCTGGTGACGGGCCTGGTCGCGGCGCTGGGCACGCGCGAGGTCTTCGTGCCGCTCGAGCAGGCCAGCGGGTTCGACGGCGAGGTGCTCAGCCTCACCAGCGTCCGGCTGGACCTGCGGCAGTTCGAGCGCCGCGACGGCGAGGTGCTGCTCAGGGCCGACGTGCTCGGCCACCGGCTGATCGATGTCCAGGCCGCGCACCTGATCAAGGCGGCGGACCTGGAGCTGCGGAATCAGGGCGGCGAGTGGGTGCTGGCCGGAGTCGACACCCGCCGGCGGCCGCGCGGGCTGTTCCGGCTGCTCGGGCCGGCCGAGCCGGGCAGGCACGAGTTCGAGGCCTGGGCCAGCTTCGAGCCGCTGATCGGGCATGCGGGCAGCGCGCGGCTGCGCGGCCCGTTCGGCCGGATCAGGCGGCTGAAGCCGGCCCAGATCGCCGACCTGCTGGAGGAGGCGTCCAAGGCGGAGGAGACCGAAATCCTCAGCCAGGTGCACGCCGATCCCGAGCTGGAGGCCGACGTCTTCGAGGAACTAGACGAGGACGCGGCCAGCCGGCTGCTCGGCGCCCGCACCGACGCGGAGATCGCGGCCGTGCTCAGCCGGATGGGCGCCGACGACGCGGCCGACGCGATCGCCGAGCTGCCGCAGCGCCGCCGCCAGCCGGTGATCGACCTGCTGGCTCCCGGCCAGCGCGCGAAGGTGCTCACGCTGATGGGCTTCAACCCGGCCAGCGCCGGCGGCCTGATGGGCATGGACTTCGTCGCCGTGCCGTCCGGCAGCCTGGTCGCCGAGGCGCTCGCGGCCGTGGGCCGGGCCCGCGCCCTCGCGCCGGAGGCGCTGACCAGCGTGCACGCGCTGGACGCCGGCGGGCGTCTGTGCGGGGTGGTCACGGTCGTCACCTTGCTGCAGTCCGACCGGGCGGCCGCCCTCACCGAGGTCTATGACGACGACCCGGTGCGGGTCGGGGCCGGCACCGACCTGGTCGACGTGGCCGTGCTGATGAGCGACTACAACCTGATCACTATCCCGGTCGTGGACGACGGCCGGAAGATGCTGGGCCTGGTCACCGTCGACGACGTGCTCGAGGCGGCGCTCCCTGAGGACTGGCGCCGCCGGGAGGCCGCCGAGCCGCCCGACTCGCGGCACGGCCGGAATTCCTGACCGGGGCGCCTTGTTGAACGGGCGACGGGGATCCGGCTGCGCGCGGCGCGGGGCAGCAGTGCGCCGAATTGACTTTGTTGCACCAGATCGGGCATTCTCCGGATCAGGACACCTCTCCCCGTGCTTGGGGTGAGGCCAAGTGGCTGCGCAGGCTAGAGGGGAGGCGAGGTCGTGGAACACGATAGACCGGGCCGGCACTGGCCCCATCAGCCGATCTCCCTGCCCGTCCCGGGCACGCGCTCGCGCCGTCCCGCCCCCCTGGTGACCGCGCCCGACCAGGCCTGATCGCAGCACTGACGATCGCAGCCGCGCCTGGCGGCCGTTAACGCGTGCCCCCCGCTCCCGCCCGCTGCCCGGGCGGCGAAAGGGGTGTCCACCCATGACCACCACGAGCCCGGGCCTGGCCCCGCCCGGTCGGGCCGCCGCCGGCACCAGGCCAGCCGCCGGCACCGCGGCCGCCGGCGACATCAAGGGCGCGCTCGGCACGATCTCGCTGGACGACTCGGGCGGCCGCCGGTCGCTGTCGGCGAGGCTGAAGACGCTGCTGGCGATCGTCGGGCCCGGCGTGATCGTGATGGTCGGCGACAACGACGCCGGCGCCTTCTCCACCTACGGTCAGGCCGGCCAGGCCTACGGCACCAAGCTGCTGTGGACGTTCCTGCTGCTGATTCCCGTGCTGTACGTGAACCAGGAGATGGTGCTGCGCCTCGGCGCGGTCACCGGCGTCGGGTACGCCAAGCTGATCCTGGAGCGTTTCGGCCGGTTCTGGGGCGCCTTCAGCGTGATCAATCTGTTCATACTGAACGCCCTGACCATCGTGACCGAGTTCATCGGCATCGCCCTCGCCGCGAGCTACCTCGGCGTGCCCAAGATCATCGCGGTCATCCTGGCCAGCCTGGTCATCGTCGTGGCCGCCTCGACCGGCAGCCTGCGCCGGTTCGAGCGGATGGCGATGGTCCTCTGCGCGGGCTCGCTGCTGCTGGTGCCGGTCTATGTCTTGTCCCATCCGGCCGTCGGCCAGATGGCCAGAGGATTCACGATCCCGGCCTTGCCTGGCGGATCGGGCCAGCTCGGGACGGTCATGCTGCTGGTGATCGGGATCGTCGGCACGACCGTCGCCCCCTGGCAGCTGTTCTTCCAGCAGTCCTACATCGTGGACAAGCGGATCACGCCCCGCTACATGCGCTACGAGAAGGTCGACCTGTGGCTGGGCATCGTGATCGTCGTCATTGGCGGCGGCGCGCTGATGGGCGCGGCCGCGGCCGCGTTCGCCGGGTCGCGGCAAGTGCCGTTCACCGACGCCGCCGGGCTCGCGGCCGGGCTGTCCGCCTACGCCGGGCACTCCGCGGGCGCGCTCTTCGCGGTGGCCCTGCTGGACGCCTCGATGATCGGCGCGTTCGCGGTCTCGCTGTCCACCGCCTACGCGGTCGGGGACATGCTCGGCCTGAAGCACTCGCTGCACCGCGGGATCCGGCAGGCCAAGGGCTTCTACGCGATGTACGCGGTCCTGATCGCGGTGGCCGCCGCCGTCGTCCTGCTGCCGGGTTCGCCGCTCGGGCTGCTTACCGAGGGCGTGCAGGTGCTGGCCGGCGTGCTGCTGCCCAGCGCCACGGTCTTTCTGCTGCTGCTCTGCAACGACAAGGAAGTGCTCGGTCCCTGGGTGAACAAGGCGCGCACCAACGTCCTGGCCACGGTGGTGATCGGCGTCCTGGTCATGCTGTCGGCGATCCTGATGATCTCGGTGGTGTTCGGCACGGTCTCCGGGGCCACGATCATCGCGATCATGGCCGCCTGCGCGGGCGCCGGCCTGGTCACCGCGGCGGTGCTGCTGGCCCGCAAGATCCTGGCCCGCCGCCGGGGCCGGGCCCCGGTGCCGGCCCGGCCGCGGCCGGCCGGGGAGGCCCAGAGCCGCCAGACGAGCCGGGAGAGCTGGCGGATGCCGCCGCTGGCCATGCTCAAGCCGGTGCCGATGTCGGTCGGCCGCCGGGTCGCCATGTCGGCGATGTGGGTCTACCTGGCCGCGGCGATCGCCCTTGTGGTCGTGCGGATCGTCCAGCTGGCGGCGGGCTAGCGCAGGCTACGCCGCGGCCGCCCGCCCGGCCAGCCGCCGGCCCCTGCGCTCCCGCCGGCCGCGCCAGAACTTACGGATCCGCGAGGCCAGGAAGATCACGACGACCAGCCCCGCGACCAGCAGCACGGCCGCGATGCTGGCGGCCGGGACCGGGTGCAGCAGCGCGAACACCACCAGGCCGGCCACGGTCGCGTTCTCGGTCAGGCTCACGATGACGTTGCTGAACGGCTCGGGGCTGGTGTTCACCCCCATCCGCACGCCTGTCTTGATCAGGTGCGTAGCCAGCGCGGTACCGCCGCCGATCACCGCCGCCAGCGCCTGCGGGAGCGTGTGCGCGTGCCCGGCGAGCAGCACGCCGATCGCGCCGCCGAGCACGGGGCGGATCACGGTGTGCACGATGTCGGACGCGGAGTCCAGGTACGGGATCTTGTCCGCGACGAACTGGATCGCGAACAGTACCCCGGCCGGAATCAGCACGTCGGTATGCTCGAGCACCGGCGGCACGGCGCCGTTGTGCGCGTACCGGCCGAGCAGGCCCATGATCAGCACGACCGCGTAGGCGTCAATGCCGCTGGCCCAGCCGCTGGTGAAGATCAGCGGAATGGCGGTCATGACCGGCCCCCCGGGCGAGCGGCGATGGCCGGTCAGCTGCTGCGGTAAAGCTTGCGGATTCAGCCGGGCCGGACGCTGGACATGCCGATCGTATCGGGCTATGGGTTACTACTGCTACGTTCCGCGAGTCCGCCCGCCAAGCACCGAGGTGACCAGATGCCCATGCTGAACGCCGATAACCCCGCGCACGCCGCCGCGGCGGCGAGGCTACACGACGAGCCGATCATCTGGCTGACCACGGTGAGCCCGTCGGGCCAGCCGCAGTCCTCCCCGGTGTGGTTCTTGTGGGACGGCGGTGAGTTCCTCATCTACGGCTCCAAGAACGGGCCGAAGACTCCTAACATCAGGGCCA
>JBPCKO010000386.1:0-30424 GCA_051004215.1 Streptosporangiaceae bacterium
GACCTGTGGGGACGGGAGAGCGGGTGGAACCCGTACGCTGCCAACCCTGCCTCGGGTGCCTATGGCATCCGCAGGCACTGCCATGCGCCAGGATTGCGAGCGCCGGAGCCGACTTTCACACCCACCCTCCCCCCCACCCCCCCCCTCCCCCGCCGCGGCCCGCCAGGCGGCCGAGCTGGCAGCCCGGCAACACCGCCAGGCGGCTCAGAGCCACCAGGCCGGCGGGTACCAGCCGTCGGCGGCGGATCCGTCCGGCCCGCCGCAACAGATCGCCATGGCGATGCTGCCCGGCTTCGGCTGGTCGAGCAGCGAGTTCGGCTGCCTCAACGACCTGTGGGGACGGGAGAGCGGGTGGAACCCGTACGCTGCCAACCCGGCCTCGGGTGCCTATGGCATCCGCAGGCGCTGCCAGGCGCCAAGATGGCGAGCGCCGGAGCCGACTGGCAGACTAACCCGGCGACGCAGATCCGCTGGGGCCTCGGCTACATCCAGGCCACCTACGGTTCGCCGTGCACCGCGTGGTCGCACGAGACGAGCGCCGGCTGGTACTAGGCGGCGATCCGAAGAGGACGGGGCGCCGCCCGCCGGGCGGCCCGTCCCCGGTCATGGCAGCGGCGAGAACGTGCGCAGCGCGACGGCCAGGACGTGGCTGGCATAGCTAGCGTGTGACGCCGGGGCGGCCATCGAGATGTCGTAGGGTTGCGGCCCGGCCGACGTCGTCGACGTGAACAAGGTCTTGGTCACGTCGATCACGGGCTTGCCGGCCGGCTTCCACCAGAACGTCCAGGTGGCGGCCGGCCACCCGTGGAATCGCCGGGGCAGGATCGACACCAGGTGGTAGCGCGGGTAGCTGCCGTGCGCTATCGCGGCCGCTTGCAGGTGCCGGGCCGCCCGGACCGGCGTCGCCCCGGGGAACTGGGCCAGGTCGACGCCGATCCTGGCGGCGCCGGCCGGGTTCGAGATGTAACTCTGCACGCCGGGTGAGAGCACCCAGGAAGCCGGCGCGCCCAGGCGCCAGCCCGCGATCGTGCCGACGCTGCTGGCCGTCACCGACTGCCAGGCGTATCCGAGCGGCAGCTTGCCGCTAGTGGTAACCGGGCTGCTGGTAGAGGGCGACGGCGACGCTGACGGCGAGCCGCTCGGGCTGACCGAAGGGCTCGGCTGCCCGCTCGGCGACGGCCGGCCGGCCGGGCTTGGCGGGGCCGACGAGCCGTGCGATGGAGACCCAGGGGTCCCGCTGCCGCCGGGGCTGGCTGCGGGACCGCCCGCATGATGCGTCCCTGTCCCTGTCCTGGTCCCGGTCCGCCGCGCGTTGCCCGGAGCGGCGTGGCCCGGCTTGCCGCTGGTGACCGACCGGGTGACGCTCCCGGTGCCGCCGGGGTGCAAGGCGAGTCCCTTGAACAGCTTGTCGCCCAGGCCGGGGAAGGCCAGGAACACGATCCCGGCCACGATCGCGGTCGCCGCGAGCGGCGCGGTCAGCACCAGGCCGCGCCGGGATTTGATCAGGTCACCGAAACCGCGCGCTCGCAGCAGCCAGGACTCGCGCTGGCTCGCCGCCGGCCCCGATGTGCTGGCGCCGGCCGCCTTGTCCGCCCTCTGTCCGGGCCCGGCGGATCCGGCCGTACCCGCGGCCGCGCCAGGCCCGGCGTCCCGGCCCGTCCCGCCCGGCCCCGGCATCCGCAGGTCGGCGAAGACCGGCGTGGCCATCAGGTCGGGCACCACGTCGCGGGCCGAATCCTGACCTGGTGCGGTCACCTGGCCGTCGGCGGCGGCGGCGCGGCCCGCTGTCGCGTTGCCGGCCGCGGTACCGCTGGCCGGGACGACAGATGCGGACGCGCCGGCTTGCTTGTCCCGGTCCTTGCGGGTGGCCGCCTGGGCGGGGCCGGCGATGGTCACGATCTGGGTTGCGGTCGTCGCGTCCAGGCCCTGGGCCCCGGCCAGGGCGCGGATCCGCGCCGCCGCCCCGCCGGGCCGCATGTCAGTCGCCCGCCCGGCGGCACCACCAGGCGCCGCCCCCGCGGCGGCGAGGTTTCCGTGGCTACTGTGCACCGGACCGTCGCCAGGGGCCGCCCCGGCGGCGGCGAGGTTCCCGTCGCTCCCGTGGGCCGAACCGTCGCCAGGCGCGGGATCGGCGGCGGTCAGGTTCCCGCCCGCGGCGCCCGGCTGGCCGTTGCCTCCGGCTCGCATTGCGGACCGGGCCGGCTCTCCGGCCAGCGGGAGGCCGGCCAGCGGGAGGCCGGCCAGCCTGCGGTCCTGCGCCCGGCCGTCCTGGTCGGGCCCGGCCTGCTCCATCCCCGCCGGGCCGCCGATCCGGCTGGCCTTGCGGGCGCCCGACCAGGCGGCGACCAGCATCCGGCGGGTCTCGGCCGCGTCCGGGCGCCGGGCTGGGTCCGAACGCAGCAGCGCGTCGATCACCGGCGCCAGCGGCCCCGCCGACGGCGCCCTGGGCGCTGGCTCGGTCGCGATGCTGGCCACGATCGCCGCCGACCCGCCCGCGCGATCGAACGGGCCGCGCCCCTCGACCGCGGCGTACAAGGTGGCGCCCAGCGACCACAGGTCGGAGGCTGGCGTCGCGTCCGCGCCGCGCACACGCTCCGGTGGCGAGAACCCGGGCGTGCCCGCGACGAGGCCCTCCCTGGTCATCGCGGGGTCGCCCTGGATCGCGGCGATCCCGAAGTCGGTCAGGATGGGCTTGCCGTCCGGCGTGATCAGGACGTTGCTCGGCTTGACATCGCGGTGCAGCACGCCCGCCGCGTGCGCGCAGGCCAGCGCGTCCAGCAGGCCAAGCCCGAGCTGCGCGGCCAGCGGCGGCGTGAGCGGCCCGTCCTCGGCGATCACCTGCTCCAGCGGCCTGGCCTTGATCAGCTCCATCACGATCCACGGCACGCCGTCTTGCTCGGCCACGTCGTAGACGGTGACGACGCCAGGATGGCTGAGCCTGGCCGCCGTCCTGGCTTCGCGGATCGTGCGCTGATGGCTCTCCCGCGCGTCCCGGTCCGACGCCATCGGGCCGAGCACGATCTGCTTCACGGCGACGTCGCGGTCCAGCAGTTCATCACGGCCGTGCCAGACGACTCCCATCGCCCCGCGGCCGAGCTGGGTCAGCAGGCGGTAACGGCCGGCCACCAGGTTCCCGGTGCCGGGAGCAGAATGCATGGGCTGCAATCTACGCGGACTGGCGGACAGATTTCTGGGAGGTTGTTGTGAATTCAGGTGCGGTTCGGCAACGCGGCGCCCGGCCCCCGGAACCGGCGGACCACCGGGGCGGTTGTTAACGGTTCGGCGGCCTGGTCATGGCGAGGACGTCGAGTGCACGGTCGAGCTGTTCCGCCGTGATCTCGCCGCGATCCACGTGACCGCGGGAGACCACCACATCCCGGATCGTCCGGCCGGTCGCCAGCGCTTCGTGGGCCACCGCGGCCGCGGCCTCGTAGCCGATATGCCGGTTCAGCGCGGTCACGATCGCGGGCGAGGACTCGGCCAGGTGCCGCAGCCGGGCCGGATCGGTGCCGATCCCGGCCACGCACCGGTCCGCGAGCAGTACGGAGCCGGACCGCAGCAGGTTTGCCGAGCTCAGCAGGTTGCGGGCGATCACCGGCACCATCACGTTCAGCTCGAAGTTGCCGGCCGCACCCGCGAACCCGACGGCCGCGTCGTTGCCGAAGACCTGCACGCAGACCTGCAGCACCATCTCGCAGATGACCGGGTTCACCTTGCCCGGCATGATCGACGAGCCGGGCTGCAGCTCAGGGATCGAGATCTCGGCCAGCCCGGTGCGCGGGCCCGAGCCCATCAGCCGCAGGTCGTTGCAGATCTTGTACAGGCTCACCGCGGTCGTGCGCAGCGCGCCGCTTGCCGCGACCAGCGCGTCCCGGCCGCCGGCCGCCTCGAAGTGGTTGCTGGCCTCGGTGAACGTCAGGTCGCCGGCCGGCAGCCGCCCGATCACGGCCGCGGCGAAACCCGGGGGAGCGTTGAGGCCCGTCCCGACCGCGGTACCACCGAGGGGGAGTTCGGCCACGTCGGGCAGGACGGCCCGGAGCCGGCCGATGTCGTGGCGCACGGCGGCCGCGTAACCGCCGAACTCCTGCCCGAGCGTGACCGGGACCGCGTCCATCAGGTGCGTCCGGCCGCTCTTGACGACGTCGGCGAACTCGGCCGCCTTGGCTTCGAGGGTGCCCGCGAGGTGATCCAGGGCCGCGATCAGCGCGGTCAGCGTCCCGGCCGTCGCGATGTGGACCGCCGCCGGGAAGACGTCGTTGGACGACTGGGACGCGTTCACGTGGTCGTTCGGGTGCACGGGGCGGCCCAGCCTGGCCGTCGCCAGGGTGGCGATGACCTCGTTCGCGTTCATGTTCGTGGACGTGCCGGAACCGGTCTGGAACACATCGAGCGGGAAGTGGCCGAAGTGACCGCCGTCGCCGCGCTCGCCGTCGGCGATCTCGGCGGCCGCGCTTGCGATCGCGGCGGCCATGTCGGCCTCGATGATGCCGAGGTCCGCGTTGACCGCGGCGGCCGCGCCCTTGAGCCGGGCGAGCGCGACGATCACCTCGCGGGGCATGGGTTCACCGGAGATCGCGTTGCTCATCGCGCGCTGAGTCTGCGCGGCCCACAATGCGCCGGCCGGGACCTGCACCTCGCCCATCGAGTCATGCTCGGTGCGGAACTCCGGCTCCGTCGTGGCGTTCTCGCTCATGATCCGATCATGCCTCGTCGGCCGTTCCGCCCGCGGCCGGGGCGCGGACCCACGGCCCGCGGCCGGGGCGCTGACCCACGGGCCGCGGCCGGGCGCTGACCTACGGGCCGGTGCCGATCGTCAGCAGCGGGGCGGCGGCCGAGGTGACGCCGGCGAAGAAGTCGTTGCCCTTGTCGTCGACCACGATGAAGGCGGGGAAGTCGCGGACCTCGATCCGCCAGACCGCCTCCATGCCCAGCTCGGGGTACTCGAGCACGTCGACCTTGGTGATGCACTCCTGGGCCAGCCGGGCCGCCGCGCCGCCGACCGAGCCCAGGTAGAAGCCGCCGTGCTGCTGGCAGGCGGCGGTCACGGCGGCCGAGCGGTTGCCCTTGGCCAGCATCACCAGCGACCCGCCCGCGGCCTGGAACTGCTCCACGTAGCTATCCATCCGGCCGGCGGTAGTCGGGCCGAACGAGCCGGACGCGTAGCCGTCGGGAGTCTTGGCCGGCCCGGCGTAGTAGACCGCGTGATCGCGCAGGTAGGCCGGCATCGGCTCACCGGCCGCCAGCCGCTCGGCGATCGTGGCGTGGGCGATGTCGCGGGCGACGACCAGCGGGCCGGTCAGCGACAACCTGGTCTTGATCGGGTACCTCGACAGCTCGGCCCTGATCTCGCTCATCGGCCTGGACAGGTCGATCCGCACGACGTCGCCGTCCAGGTCGTCGTCGGTCGTCTCCGGCAGGTAGCGCGCGGGATCGGTCTCCAGCTGCTCCAGGAAGATCCCCTCCCTGGTGATCTTGCCGAGGGCCTGCCGGTCCGCCGAGCACGACACCGCGATCGCGACCGGGCAGGACGCGCCGTGCCGCGGCAGCCTGATCACCCGGACGTCATGACAGAAATACTTGCCGCCGAACTGCGCGCCGATGCCGGTCCGCCTGGTGATCTCCAGGACTTCCTGCTCGAGCTCGGTGTCGCGGAAGCCGTGCGCGTCCATCGAGCCGGCGGCCGGCAGGTTGTCCAGGTATTTCGCCGACGCGTACTTGGCGGTCTTCAGCGCGAACTCGGCGCTGGTCCCGCCGACCACGACGGCGAGGTGGTATGGCGGGCAGGCGGCCGTGCCCAGCGCCCGCAGCTTCTCCTCCAGGAAGGCGGCCATTCGCTTCGGGTTCAGCACGACCTTGGTCTCCTGGTACAGGTACGACTTGTTCGCCGAGCCGCCGCCCTTGGCCATGAACAGGAACTTGTACTCCGCGCCGTCGGTTGCGTACAGCTCGATCTGGGCGGGCAGGTTGCTGCCGGTGTTCTTCTCCTCCCACATGGTCAGCGGGGCGAGCTGGGAGTAGCGCAGGTTCAGGGTGGTGTAAGCGTCGTAGACGCCGCGGGCGACGTGCTCCTCGTCGCGGCCGTCGGTCAGCACCTGCTGGCCGCGCTTGCCCATCACGATCGCGGTGCCCGTGTCCTGGCACATCGGCAGCACCCCGCCCGCGGCGATGCAGGCGTTCCGCAGCAGGTCGCGGGCGACGAACCGGTCGTTCGGCGACGCCTGCGGGTCATCCAGGACGGACCGGAGCTGGCCCAGGTGCGCCGGTCGCAGGAAGTGCGCGATGTCGTGCATCGCCTCAGCCGTCAGCTGAGTCAGGGCGGCCGGCTCCACCTTCAGGAAGTCGCGGCCGAACGCGCTGGCCGTGCTCACCGCGTCCTCGCTGACCAGGCGGTATTCCGTGGCGTCAGGACCAAGCGGTAGCAGATCGGAATAGCGGAACTCGGGCATCGAAGGGCACATCCTCGTGCGGTACCTGGGTTTTCCTTCATCGTAATTGCCTGGCCGGGCGGCCGGTCCTGGTGACCGGCCGCCCGAGCCGGGCGGCCGGCCGCGCACCGGCCGTGGCATGCTGACCCGATGACCTGGCACCGGCCGGCGCGTGAGCCGGCCCTGACCGGGTAGCTGGCCAGCTATCGAGGCCGGACCGCGGCCCCCGACCGAAGGACACACGATGACCGCCACCCCTGGCAACGATGGCCACGGCGTTGACCTGAGCGAGGCAGCCCGGCAGCTGCAGCAGGCCGGGCACGATGTTCGCGTTGCCTTCGACTGCATCGGCCTTGACGAGCTCGACCGCGCCCACACCCACGCGATCACGGCTCGCGCGGCCGTGGATGCGGCCGAGAACGCGCTCCGGGTGGCTCTGGGCGGCACGTTCTCCGGTCCGGATGGCGACACCGAGAGCGACTGGAGCATCGCCGGCCGCTGAGCAACCTCCGGCCACTTTGCACGGGTCAGGAGGCGACTGGGGGCGCTTCGGCACCCCGGCTGATCGCGGTGGCGTGCACTGGCGTACATTGATGCGTGAGTCATACATCTACCATTTCTCGGCCGCTAGCAGCGGCAGAGGTGAAGGAGTATCCATGACTGAGCGAGCTACCGGCACGTTCACGGTCGCCGGCTGGGACGAGAGCACCTACGAGGAAATCGACGGCGGCGGGAAGCTGACCAAGGCGCATGTCACGTTCGGGCTGGACGGTGCGCTCACCGGCGACGCGAGCTGGGAGGCCGTGATGTGCTACCGGCCGGACGGGACCGCCGACTTCACCGGCTACCAGCTCGTGACCGGCCAGATTGGTTCCCGCAAGGGTAGCTTCGTGGTCCGGGCCGACGGCGGCTTCACCGACGGCGTCGCCCGGACAACCTGGCAGGTCGTCGACGGCTCCGCGACCGGCGACCTGGCCGGGCTGCGCGGTTCTGGTGAAGCGGTGACCACTGGCGGATCAGGCGGCGACTTCACCTTCGACTACGAGCTTGCCTGAGCCGGCCGGGCCGGCTGATCCGGTGCCGCCCGGGCCGGCTTTCTCATCCGCCACCGACCGCGCCGCCAACGTGTTCGGTGCCCTCGCGCTGGTCGTCACCGACCAGGCGACCGACGCCATCGCGGCCGCGGCCGGCCGGTCGGAGTCGGCCGCGGCAGCCTTGTCGGCGCTGCTGCACTTCCTGGACCGGCCGTCGGTCGACCGGTTGCGCCAGGTGCTCGGGCTGACCTCGTCGGGCACCGTCCGGCTGATCGACCGGCTGGCCGAGTCGGGCTATGTCCGGCGGGAGCCAGGACCGGACGGCCGCAGCGCCGCGATCGTGCTCACCGGGGCCGGCCGGGTCGCCGCCGCCCGGGTGACGCAGGCCAGGGCGGAGGTCCTGGGCGGCGCGCTCGGAGTGCTCTCCGACGCCGAGCGGGCCGCGTTCGAGGAGCTGGCCGGCAAGGTGATCGTCGGCATGATGCGCGGGCCGGGCGCGACCCGCTGGATCTGCCGCCTCTGCGACACCGGGACCTGCCGCGGCACCCCCGGCGGCTGCCCGGTCGGCAACGCCGCGATCCGGCGTTACGCCCCCTGACCCTGCCGCTCCGGCGTCCGCCCGGGCGGACAACGTGCTGGAGTTGCTGCTGTTAGAACGACACCGACGTCACCACGTTGCTGCTCCAGTCAAGGGCCGGGAGGACAACGTGGTGGAGTTGCTGCTGCTAGAGGGACAGCGTTGTCACCACGTTGCTGCCGCCGCAGGTGGTCTGGGGTTGATGGGCCATCGGTGCTGTTGGGTTGGCGGTCCCGGGCGGCGGCGCTGGGCCTGCTCATGTGGCCGGCGGTCCGGTATCGTCGGGACGTGGGCTCGCGGCTCGGACCTCAGGACCTGCGTGCGTCAGACGCGGACCGCGAGCTTGTCGTGACATTGCTCACCGAGGCGGCGGCCGACGGCCGGCTGACGCTGGACGAGCACGCGGACCGGTCAGGACGCGCGCTGTCAGCCCGCACCATCGGCGAGCTGACCACGCTGACGGCCGACCTCACGCCTCCTGGCGGGCAGCCGATCAGGCTGTACCCGCGGCGCCTGGTGACCGCCGCATTCGCCAGGGAGCGGCGCGAGGGCCGCTGGGTCGTCCCCGAGTCGTTGCCGGTCACCGCCTTCTTCGGCAACGTCGTGCTGGACCTGCGGGACGCGGTATTCCAGTCGCCGCGGGTCACGATCTACGCTACCGCCGTGGCCGGGCAGATCCGGCTGATCGTCCCGCCTGGCGTGGTTGTCAGCATGGACGGGCGGTCCTTCCTCGGCGTGCGCAGCGTCCGCGACCGCGGGTCGGCGGGGCGGGCGGCTGAGGGCGCAGGCGCGGTAGTCCTGGACGTGCGAACGCTGACCTTCGGCGGAGCGGTCAAGGCGGTCACCGCCCGGCGGTCCCGCTGGCGGGCTGGCTTGCTCCGCCGGCCGTGACCGCAGGTCAGTAGGGCACGACCGAGTAGCGGGAGACCTTCCACAGCGCGTGCTCGCTGTGCACGTTGCGGATGGTGCCGGAGCGGGCTCGCATGACGAGGGTGTGCGTGGTCGCGCCGCCCGACTTGTAGCGGACGCCCTGCAGCAGGTCGCCGTCGGTGATGCCGGTCGCGGCGAAGAACGCGTCGTCGGACGACACCAGGTCATCGGTGGTCAGCACCCGGTCCAGGTCGTGCCCGGCATCGACTGCGCGGTCGCGTTCCTCTTCGTTCCGCGGTGCCAGCTTGCCGAGCATGACCCCGCCCAGGCACTTGATCGCGCACGCGGAGATGATGCCTTCCGGGGTGCCCCCGATGCCGAGCAGCAGATCGACGCCGGTGCCCTCGCGGGCGGCCATGATCGCGCCGGCCACATCGCCGTCGGTGATCAGCTTGATCCGCGCGCCGGCGTCGCGGACTTGCGAGATCAGCTCGGTGTGCCGGTCCCGGTCCAGGATCACGACGGTGACGTCGTGCGGGGAGCAGCGCTTGGCCAGGGCGACCGCCTGGATGTTGGCCGCGGGCGGCGCGTTGATGTCCACCACGTCGGCCGCCTCTGGCCCGGCGACCAGCTTGGACATATAGAACACGGCGCTCGGGTCGTACATGGACCCACGCCGGCTGACCGCGATCACGGCGATCGCGTTGGACATGCCGTTGGCGGTCAGCCGGGTTCCGTCGATGGGGTCGACGGCGACGTCGCAGTCCGGTCCCGTGCCGTCGCCAACCTGCTCGCCGTTGAACAGCATGGGCGCCTTGTCCTTCTCGCCCTCGCCGATCACGACCAGGCCGTTCATCGACACGGTGCTGATCAGCTGCCGCATGGCGCTCACCGCCGCGCCGTCGGCCCCGTTCTTGTCACCGCGGCCGACCCACCGCCCGGCCGCGAGCGCCGCGGCTTCGGTCACCCTGGCTAGTTCCAGCGCAAGGTTGCGATCCGGAGCGCTCGGCTCGGTCCCCGGCGTGATCGGCCGTTCATCCTGAGCCATCGGACTCACCTCTCCGGTCTCCGCTGCGTTCGCGGCCGGCCTACCGCGCCGGCCGTCAGGACGGCACCGCGGCCACCGGCCCGCTGCCGCCCTCGCATCTTACGCAGCGCGGCCTGGCCGGCGGGAGAGCGGCTCCGGCACCGGAACGGCCCGGTCGCGGAACGCTTGCGGCGGAGGCTCGGCGGGGCAGGCCCGATCACCCATTGCGGCGGCCAGCGCGCCGGTTGCTATATGAAACTGGGGTTCCATACACAAAATCGGTGATGGAACCCCAGTTTCATACACCGCCGCACGAGCGTTCGCGGGCGGCAGATCGGCCGTCAGCCGCAGCGCGCGCTTGCGGCGCCGGTGACCGCGCTGGTGAGCGGTTGCGGCGGTCCGGGGGCGGTGCTCTCCGTGCTTGCCGCTCCCCGGGCCGCTGCGGGTGAGCGGTTGCGGCGGTCCGGGGCGGTGCTCGCCGTGCTTGCAGCTCCCGGAATCCGCTGCGGGTTAACTGCCCGGGCCAGGAACGCCCGGGCTCAGAACGGCTTGGCGGCCTCGTCATCGCCGGCCTCGTCGCCGGGCGAGCCGATCGCGGCCGCGAGCCTGGCCCTGGCCCCTTCCAGCCACTGTTCGCAGATAGCGGCGAGCCGTTCGCCGCGCTCCCACAGCTCCAGCGACTGCCCGAGCGTCAGGCCGCCTGCCTCCAGGCGCTTGACCAGTTCGGCAAGCTGGTCGCGGGCCTGCTCGTAGCCGAGCTGCTGATCGGGGCGGGGCGGTGGCATAGGTACAGCCTGGCCTAGCCGGCCCGCCCGGGCCTGGTGGTCGGCGGAACGTGCCGGGCCGCGAAATGGGTCCGGAGGTGCCGCGATGGCGGCTGGGACCGCGGCGGTGACGGCGGCTTCGGGCCCTGCCGCTGGCGCAGCGCGCGCAGCACCACTGCGCGCACGACCTTGGCGTACAGCGTGCCGCCGACCGGCTGCGGATGAATGTGGTCGCTCCACAGCAGGTTCTGGTGGTTCTCGATGGCCGCGTGCCAGTTCACCAGCAGCACGTTCGGGTATCGTTTCGCGGCGGTCGCGATCGTCGTGTTGACCTCGTGTTCCCACGACCGCGGCACGAAGGTGTTGACCAGCACAAGCCAGCGGTCGCCGACGGCGTTCCGCAGCTGCCGGACCTGGTCGGCGGTGATGGGGCCGTTGGTGCCCAGGCCGACGACCACCACCTTGCGCAGCCGCCCGGACCTGGCCAGCTCGTCGATGATCGAGATCCCCGCGATCATCGCCCGGCTGACCTTCGCGTTGATCGAGATCCCGGGCATGGCCGCCGCCAGTTCCGGCGCGGAGGCGAGCATGACCGAGTCGCCGATCGCCATCACCCTGGCCCCGGTGACCGGGGGTGCCTTGGCCCGGCGGACCGGAGCGGGCGAGTGCAGCGGATGGCGGAACGGCAGGTCCCGGCCTGGCACCACGAACCACGGCGCGGGTTGCCCGACCGGCTCAGGCGGCACTAGCGTCGTGCTGCTGAACCGGGCCCCGGCCTCGATCTGCTGCTGCAGGGTCCGGCCGGAGGGCGGGCTGGCGAGCCCGTAGACCGCCGTCCCGATCATGGCGACCACCACCACCGCAGTCAGCAGCGGCCTGGCCGTGCCGGGAGTGCGGGCGACGGCCCGCGGGGCCAGGACGAGCAGCCGGAGGCGATGCGCGAGTTCGGCCCGCAAGCCGTTGCGCAGAATAGGCTGTTCGAGCCAGTGCCAGGACGCGGCGGCTAGGCCGACCGGAACGGCCAGGTCAATCAGGCGGGCCGTGGCGGTGCCGGCCGAGCGGGGCGCGAGGCCGACGGTGAGCGCGATGACCGGCCAGTGCCACAGGTAGATGCCGTAGGAGCGGACGCCCAGCCAGCGCAGGGGCCGCCAGGACAGCGCGGTGCCGATCCGGCCGGTGGCCGCGGCGGCCAGGATCAGCGCGCCGGATGCGAGTGCGGCGAGGACCAGGCCGTACGGATAGACGAACGAGTCGGGGCCCGCCAGGTGCCACATCGCCCAGGCGAGGGCGACGATGCCCGCGGCTCCGGCGATGTCGAGCAGCCGCAGCGCCCGCCCGCGCGTCGCCGCGACTTTCGCCAGCGGCCAGGTCAGGGCGAGCGCCGACCCGATCATCAGCGCGCTGGCATGGGTGTCGGTGCCGTAATAGACCAGCGAGGGATCAGAACCCGGGGTGTAGAGAGCCAGCATGACCAGCGCCGACGCGAGCGCGCCGGCCCAGGCGCACGCGGCCCGGGCCCGCGGCCGCCTGATCGCGACCAGGATCGCGGTCAGGATCAGCGGCCAGATCAGGTAGAACTGCTCCTCCACCGCGAGCGACCACAGATGCTGGAACGCGGGCGGCGGTCCGTACTGGTTGAAATAAGACAGGTGCGCGAACGCCTGCCACCAGTTACTCGTGTAGGTCACGGCCCCGAGCAGCGCGGGGCGCAACGAGGTGCGCTGACTGGGTTCTAGCAGGGTGACCGCCGCTGTCACGGTGACGAGCATGAGCGCGAGAGCCGGCAGCAGCCGGCGGACCCGCCGCTGGTAGAACCCGCCAAGCCCGATGCTGCCGTGCCGCCGGTAGCGGGCGGCGAGCAAGTCGGTGATCAGGAACCCGCTGAGCACGAAGAAGACGTCGACGCCGAGGAAGCCGCCGGGGATCCAGGGCAGGTTCTCGTGGAAGGCGAGCACCGCGAGCACGGCGATGGCGCGAACCCCGTCCAGCCCCGGTGCCCGCCAGCCGGTTCCGGTGGCCGCCGCGGCCGGTTTCGCTTCCGCCCGCTGGGTGGCGGCCGGCTTTGCGGCGGGCTGCGCGGCGGCTGGCTTTGCGGCGGACTCAAGCTTTGCGCTGGTCCGGTCCGGCTCGTGGTCCGGGCCCGATTCCGCGGCCGCAGCCCCGCCCGACTCGGGCTCAGCCGACTCAGGTTTGTTGGCCGCAGCCCCGGCCGACTCGGGCTCGGCCGACTCGGGCTGGACGGACTCGGGCTGGACGGACTCCAGTTCGGCGGACTCGGGCTCGGCCAGCTGAGGCGTGGCGAGCTCAGGCTCGGGTTTGGCCGCCTCGGGCTCAGCCGGCTCAGGGCTAGCTGCGGAGTTCTCTGGTGTCGCCGCGCTTTCCTCGGCGGCTGGGGTGCTGACTTCCTCCTCGCTGACGCTCCTTGCCTTGCCTTCCACAGCCGAGTCACCGACTTCGGCCGAGGTTGGCTGAACCGGCACGACATACCCTCCCTGAACGGATGTCATGGTGGATCAGCGGGGGCGACGACGGAAGAACCGCGCGGCGGGAACGCCGACGTGACCCCCCTCTGACCAGTCAATATTCAGGGCCTGGCTCTGGTCCGCGACCCCGTGGTCGGTTGTTCACGCATCTGCGCGCCGGCCGTCAGTTTAGTTTTCGGTTCCGGTTCGTGCGCGGAAACGCCACGGAGGGGAGCGGAAATAACAGTCAGGACGGCGAATTCAATGCGTAGTGCTCAGTCACTGACCGTTACGTTGATCTGATCCTCGGCCAGCCGGATCAGCAGCCGCTCGGCCGGGGTGACCTCCGCCGCCGATCGCACGACGCTGGCATCCTCGCGCTGGACGATGGCGTACCCGCGACGGAGCGTGGCCGCCGGGGACAGGGCGATCAGCCGGGCCCTGGTGTGGGCCAGATCGGCGTCGGCCCGGTCGAGGCCGGCCGACAGGCAGCGGCGGGCTCGCTCGGTCAGCGCGAGCACCTGTTCCTGCCGTCGGCTGAGCTCGGCTGAAGGGCTCGCGAGCACGGGCCGCGACCTTATGGCGGTCAGCCAGGCCGACTCCCGGTCCAGCCGTCCGGCCAGCTGCCGGCGGGCCCGCGACCGGAGTTCGGCCACGATCGCGAGCTGCTCGCTGATATCCGGCACGACCCGGCGCGCGGCATCGGTCGGCGTCGACGCCCGGACGTCAGCGACCAGGTCTAGCAACGGCGTGTCCTGCTCATGACCGATCGCGCTGACGACCGGGGTCCGGCAGGACGCCACCGCCCTGACCAGCGTTTCGTCCGAGAAGGGCAGCAGGTCCTCGATCGAGCCGCCGCCCCGGGCGATGATGATCACGTCCACCTCGCGGTCGGCGTCCAAGGCCTGCAGGGCGCGGGTGACTTCCTCGACCGCGAAGGGCCCCTGGACGGCGACCTGCTCAGTCCGGAAGCGGACTGATGGCCAGCGCCGGGCTGCGTTCTCCAGCACGTCACGTTCAGCGGCCGAGTCGCGGCCGCAGATCAGCCCGACCAGCCCGGGCAGGAACGGCGGCCGCTTCTTGCGCTCCGCGGCGAACAGCCCTTCCGCGGCGAGTGCCCGCCTGAGTCGTTCCATCCGAGCGAGCAGTTCGCCGATTCCGACCGCCCGGAGCTCCAGCGCGCTCAGCGAGAAGGCGCCCCTGGTCATGTTGAAGTCCGGCTTGGCCCAGACCACGACCCTGGCCCCGACCGCGGGTACCGGGTCAGCGCCGTCGAAGACCGGCCTGGGGCAGATGACCCGGACGGACACCGTGGCGACGGGGTCACGCAGGGTCAGGTACACCGCGCCGCCGCGCTTGCTCAGCTCGGCGATCTGCCCTTCGACCCAGACCCGGCCGAGCCGCCCGATCCACTCGCCGACCAGCCGCAGGGCGGTGCGGACCGGGATCGGTGACTCGGCGCTGGTCTCAAGTGGCATGGGCGGACGCGGCCTGGAGTTTGGTGATCCGGCGCTCGAACATCCCCACGACCTCGGCCCGGTTGGCCGTTGCCTTCTCGTAGTCGGCCAGTACCCGTAGCTGCGCGGCATCCAGGTAGCGGAGCCTGGACCGCAGCGATGCCAGCGTGAGCTGGTCGTACCCCAGCACCGGCAGGTCGGCCGGGCTGACCGCCGCGGGCGTCCTGGGCGCAGGCACGGGTGCGGTGGCTGGCGGCCCGGGCGGGGCAGCGGGCTGGACCGGGACTGGCGGCTGGGCGCGAGCTGGCGGCTCGGCCCGGGGTGGCGGCTCGGCCCGGAGTGGCGGCTCAGCCTGGGCTGGCTGCTCCCATGGAGCGGACGGGTCCTCGCCGGTAGCCCCGGCGGCATCGTCCGGCGTCAGCAACCGCACATTTCCGGTCGAATCGAGCGAGCGGAACCGCCTGGTCGGGCTCTGCGCGCTCGCCGCCGGCCCTTGCAGCCCGGTCGCGCGATGCCGGGCCGCCCTGTTGTCCCGGGCCGCCCTGTTGTCCCGGGCCGCCCTGTTGTCCCGGCCCGCCCTGTTGTCCCGGGCCCTCCTGTTGTCCCGGTCGCTGTCCCGGCCCGCCTCGGCGGCCCCGTCCTGGCTCGCCTGGTCCCGCGATGATGGCTCAGGCGCCGTGCGCGAACGCCCCGCCCCCCGCTCGTTCTCCTGCTCCGGTCCGGCTGGCGCGCGCGTGGTCTCCTCGGCCCTGAACCAGTCCGCGGTGAGCAGCAGCTGCCCGATTCCGGCGAAGAACCCCCGCACGGCCTTGACCGGCGCGCTCCTGACCTGCCCCGCGGCATCGGGCACCCGCACCATCGTCGCCTCCTCAGCCAGGACCAGAGCCTCCCCGGCGGCCGGGCGGTATCTGGCCGCCCGCCCCCTCCTCCGCCATCGTGCCGCATTACCGCTGCTGAGGGGAGTTCTCTGCCCGGCGCGCCGCCCGTCCCTGGCCGGCCGGCCACGGCCGAAGGGCAGCTGCGGAGGTCGCCTACCATGGATGTCATGTCCGAACCGACCAGGCGCGTCCTGCTTGCGAAGCCCCGCGGCTACTGCGCGGGGGTTGATCGTGCGGTCCAGACGGTGGAGCGGGCGCTCGAACAGTTCGGCGCGCCCGTCTACGTCCGCAAGCAGATCGTGCACAACACGCACGTCGTGCGAACGCTCGAGGAGCGCGGCGCGGTCTTCGTTGAGGACACCGATGAGGTGCCCGAGGGCGCCGTCGTGGTGTTCTCGGCGCACGGCGTCGCGCCCGGCGTGCACGAGGCGGCCAGGGGACGGGGGCTGCGGACCATCGACGCCACCTGCCCGCTGGTGACCAAGGTCCACAACGAGGCCAGGCGGTTCGCCAGCCAGGACTACGACATCCTGCTGATCGGCCACGAAGGGCACGAAGAGGTCGTCGGCACGACCGGCGAGGCCCCGGCCAACATCCGGCTGGTTGACGGCCCGGATGACGCGGCCTCGATCGACGTCCGCGACCCGGCCAAGGTCGCCTGGCTGTCCCAGACGACCCTGTCGGTCGACGAGACCACCCAGACCGTCGGCGCCCTGCGGGAGCGGTTCCCGTTGCTGATCGACCCGCCGAGCGACGACATCTGCTACGCGACCCAGAACCGTCAGGTCGCGGTGAAGCAGATTGCCAAGGAAGCCGATCTGGTGATCGTGGTCGGCTCGGCCAACTCCTCAAACTCGGTCCGGCTGGTCGAGGTCGCCCTGGAAGCGGGAGCGCAGGCCGCGTACCTCGTCGACGACTCGGCCGCGGTCGACCCGGCCTGGCTGGACAGCGCCCGCACGGTCGGGGTCACCAGCGGTGCCTCGGTGCCCGAGGAGCTGGTCGGCCAGGTGCTGGACCGGCTCGCCCAGGATGGGTTCGCCGAGGTCATCGAGGTCGAGGCGGTGCCCGAGAAGATGGCGTTCGCGCTGCCCAGGGAGCTGCGCGAGCCGCGCCGCTGACCAGGCCCCGCGAGGGTGACCAGGCCCGCGCCGGTTATTCCGCGCTGCCCGGCTGGTAGTCCCCGAACAGCGCCGCGTCGGCGATCTCGCCCCGCAGGTCCTTGATGCACCGCGGCAGTCCGCGCACGGTCGAGATCAGCAGCGCCCCGGCCAGGCCGCCGAACAGCCACGGCGCGGCCGCGGCCAGGGTCAGGAAGATCCCGCCCAGCACCAGGGCCGGCGATGCGGCGACGTGCTTGACGTGCAGTGAGATCACCTCGGTGCTGGCCACCGCGAGCAGGAACAGCAGGGGCGGCGAGGTCGCGACCGGGAGCAGCCCGGACCGCCTGGTCCGGCCCGCGGCGACGGCGCTGCCCGCGGCGAAACCGAACCCGGTCAGCGCGGTGACATGCAGCCAGTCCGCCGCCAGGCCGGTCAGCAGGAAGATCACGAACATCGCGACGATCGCGGCTCTGACTCCCATCAACGGCCACAGGTCGGCCCACTGAAACTGGCGCGTTTGCCGGTGGTTGGTCAACTGGCTGCTCCCATCGCCGATGAGTCTCCTGTCCGGTCGGGCCGCACCTGGGGCGCATCGCCGCGGCCGCCGGAATCGCCGGCCCCGCTGGCTGGCATCCGAGTGACCACGGCGGTCAGCCCGGGTATGACCTGCCCGGTGAGCTCGGGCGCGGACAGCGGACGCGGGGCCGCGTCGACCGGGGCGGGTGCGGGCAGCTCGGCGTCGGTGACGCCGAGCGCGTTCAGCCGCCGCGCGCTGACCAGCACACGGCTCTCCAGCGTGCCGATGGTCCGGTTGTACGCGGCGACCGCGCCGGATAGCGACTTGCCGAGGTCGGCCACGTGACCGCCGAGCCCGGCCAGCCGGTCATACAGCTCCCGGCCCAGGTCGAACACGGCCCGCGCGTGCTCAGACAAGGCATCTTGCTGCCAGGCGTACTGGGCCGTGCGCAGCATGGTCACCAGCGTGATCGGCGTCGCGATGTGCACCTTGCGGCCGACCGCGTACTCCAGCAGCCCGGGATCGTGCTCCAGCGCCGGGGCCAGGAAGGCCTCGCCGGGAATGAACAGCACGACGAACTCCGGCGCCGGGCTCAGCGACTCCCAGTACGCCTTGGCCGCGAGCCGGTCAACGTGCTCCTTCAGGTGCCGGGCGTGGGCGGCCAGCCTGGCCTGGACGACCTGCTCGTCCGAGGTCTCGGCGGCCTCGAGGTAGGCCGCCAGTGACACCTTAGAGTCCACCACGATGTTCTTGCCGCCCGCCAGTCGCACGACCATGTCCGGCCTGACCTGGGTGCCGTCGCTGCCGGTGACCGTGACCTGCTCGTCGAAGTCGCAGCGCGCGCTCATCCCGGCCAGCTCGACGACCCGGCGCAGCTGCAATTCGCCCCACCGGCCCCTGGCCTCCGGCCGGCGCAGCGCGGTGACCAGCGACTGGGTCTGAGCCCTGAGCTGCTCGGAGGCCAGGGCGGCCTGCCTGACCTGCTCGGTCAGCGCGGCCTGGGAGATCTGCCTGGCCGACTCGGCCTCCTTGAGCTGGGACTCGACCCTGGCCAGGGTCTGCCTGAGCGGCTCGACCAGCTGCTCGACGGCATGCCGGCGGGAGTCGAGCTCGCCCGCCGCGCTGAGGTTGGCCGCGCGCAGCCGCAGCTCGCTGGTCTCGGCCAGCCGTTGCTGGCTGACGTCCAGGGCCTGGGCCGACAGGGCCTGGAACCGCTCGGCCAGGTAGCCGTCGACCAGCGCGGCCTGCTCGTGGGCGGCCCTGGCCCGCTCCTCGGCGGCCCTGGCCCGCGCGGTGAGATCGGTGGCCGCGGCGGCCGCCCGGGCCCCGGCATACAGGAATCCGATCACCGCGCCGAGCGCAGCGCCGGCCGCGAGCACGGCCAGCAGCATGATCGCGTTCATGCCGGTCATGCTTCCAGCCCGGTCCGACAGCTCCCGCCTGCGACACGCCCGGCGGTGTTGCCGCTCGCCTAGACTCGACCGGTGAGCCTTGAGATCGGAATCGTGGGGCTGCCCAATGTGGGCAAGTCCACCTTGTTCAACGCGCTGACCCGGGCCAGCGTGCTCGCGTCGAACTACCCGTTCGCGACGATCGAGCCGAACGTCGGCGTGGTCGGCATCCCCGACCCCCGGCTTGACGGCCTGGCCAGCCTCTACGAGTCGGCTCCGATCGTGCCCGCGACCGTGCGCTTCGTGGATATCGCCGGTCTGGTGCGCGGGGCGTCCCAGGGTCAGGGCCTGGGAAACCAGTTCCTCGCCCACATCCGCGAGACGGATGCGATCTGCCAGGTCGTGCGCGTGTTCACCGACCCGGACGTCAGCCACGTGGACGGCGACGTGTCACCAGAGCGCGACATCGAGACGATCGCGACCGAGCTGATCCTGGCCGACTTGCAGACGCTGGAGAAGGCCGTCCCGCGTCTGGCCAAGGAAGCAAAATCCGGCAAGGATCCGGGACGCCTCGCCGTGGCCAGTGCCGCTGACACTGCGCAGCAGGTGCTGGACGGCGGGACCACGCTCTTCGCCGGCGCGGCCGGGGCCGGGATCGACCTCGGCCGGCTGCGTGAGCTGTCGCTGCTGACGACCAAGCCGTTCGTGTACGTCTTCAACATGGACGACGCCGAGCTGGGCGACGACGGCCTGCGCGAGCGGCTGGCCAAGCTGGTCGCGCCGGCGCAGGCGGTGTTCCTGGACGCTAAGACCGAGGCTGAGCTGGTCGACCTGCCGCCGGCCGAGGCAGCCGAGTTGCTCGCCGAGCTAGGACTCGGCGAGCCGGGACTCGACCAGCTCGCCAGGGCGGGCTTCGCCGCGCTCGGGCTGTCCACCTTCCTGACGGCCGGCCCGAAGGAGGCCAGGGCGTGGACGATCACGTCAGGGGCGACGGCGCCGGAGGCGGCCGGGGTGATTCACAGCGACTTCCAGCGCGGATTCATCAAGGCGGAGATCGTGTCCTTCGACGACCTGATGACCGCGGGCTCGGTGCCCGCCGCCCGGGTGGCGGGCAAGGCCAGGATCGAAGGCAAGGAGTACGTGATGCGAGATGGCGACGTCGTGGAATTCCGGCATAGCTAAGGGCGGCAGCCTGCCGCCGCTGACGCTCGCCAGCGCGTGGTCGCAGTGGCGGCTAGACATTCCGGTGCTGGTCGTGGTCCTGGCCGCCGCCGCCTGGTACCTGGGCGCGGCGAGGCTGCGCCGGTCAGGGCGGCCCTGGCCGTGGCCGCGGACGCTGATGTTCCTGCTCGGTGGTCTCGGCAGCATCGTGGTCGCCACGATGTCCGCGCTCGGGGTCTATGACCGGACGCTGTTCTGGCCCGAGGCCGTCCAGAACATGCTGCTCATCGGCCTGTGCCCGGTGCTGCTCGGCCTGGGCGCGCCGCTGCGGCTGGCCGCGGAGAGCCGCCGCCGGCCGGGACCCGCCCCGCGCTGGCTCGGGACCGCCGGCCGGGTGCTGACCTTCCCGCTGGTGAGCTCGCTGCTCGGGCTGGCCTTGCTGTTCTGGCTGTACCTCACGCCCTACTACGAGGCCACGCTGCGCAGCGATGTCCTGCACGAACTGCTGCGGGTCCAGCTGCTTGTGGCCGGCTGCCTGTTCGTCTGGCCGATGCTCGGCGGGGAGCTGCTGCCATCCTGGTGCACGCATCCGGTGCGGGTCGCGATCGGGCTCGTCGACGGCCTCGTGGACGCCCTGCCCGGGCTGGTCGTCATGCTGACCGGGCGGGTGATCGCCCGCGGCTATTACCGGTCGGTCGGCCGGACCTGGGGGCCGAGCCTGCACTGGGACCAGACCATCGGCGGCGGGCTCATGCTCACGCTGGCCGAGCTCGTCGCGGTGCCGTTCATCGGCGGCCAGCTGCTGTCCTGGATCCGGGCCGACGCCGTCGAAGCCGCGGAGGCGGACCGGCGGCTGGACGCCGTCGCGGTGGCGCAGGCGGCTGCCGCGGGCGACATCGGGACGCCCGAGCTCATGCGGCCGTGGTGGGAGACCGAGCCGGGCCCGCTCGGCGACCGCTACCGGCACACCTAGTACGGGCGCCCCGCGCATCAGCGCGAGCCGTCCCAGCGTTCACGCAGCTCGCTCGCGGTCGGGCCGTCAGCGCCGAGGGCAGTGCGGCTTTCGGTGCGCCGGAGGCCGTCCAGCTGCAGAGTCAGGTAGCGGCCGCGCAGCTGCGCGGTCCGCGCGCCATCGCGGACGGATACGGCGCTCAGCTGCGCGAACAGCATCGGCAAATCGGCCGCCGTGACATCCTCCCGCAGTGCGCCGGCCTGGTGGACGTCGCGGACGAGCTCGCCGACGACCGTTCCGCTGCGTACGGCCAAGGCGCGAAGATCCTCGGCCGGCGGGAAGCTGCCGGCCAGGCGGACGGTCAGCGCGTGAACATCTGAGTCGACGACACCGCTCACGAAAGTGGTGAAGGCCTCCCACGGGTCCGCTCCGTTCCGCACCGAGTCCCGCGCGCCCTCGGCGAGGGCAACGAAGTGCCGCAGCCCGTCGCCGCATAGCTTCTTCAGAAGGTCTTCTTTCCCCTGGTAGCGGCGATAGAGGCCGCCGATGCCAACGCCCGCGCGGTCGGCCACGGCCGACATGGGCGCCCCCGGGTCCTTGATGAAGACCTCGCGTGCGGCGCGCAGGATCGCCTCGTCGTTGCGCGCCGCCTCGGCCATCCGCCCGCGGATGGCCGGTGCACGCGAGGTTCTCCGGCGTCGAGGGCGGGCTCGGGCCGACGCTCAGTGCTCATGGAATGATGACATGCCATCCTCCGGCTGGTCGTCGCGGGGATACCGGAACACGGCTGGCAGGCGCCGAAGCCCTGCGCCGAGTGGACCGTCGCCCAGGTCCTGCGGCATGCCCTCGGCGACCAGAAGGCCTACGCCGGCGTCCTGACCGGCACGGGTTTCCCGGACCAGACCCGTTCGCCCCGTCCGGCGAACTGAATGCCACCGCCGCGGCCGCGCTGCTTGAGCCGGCCCTGGCCGGATCGGCGGCCGCCCTCGCGGCGATCTCGCCCGATGACCCGGCCGTCGCCGTGCCGCTGCCGCAGGGGCCGCTGCCTGCCCGTCTCGCCGTCGGTGCCTGCGCTCTCGATGCCGCGGTTCACGGGTGGGATATCGCCGTCGCGACCGGGCAGCCCTCCCCGCTCGACGAGGAGCTGGCGGCGGAGTTGCTCGACGTCGCCCGGCAGATCGTCGAGCCGCTGCGCGGCTTCGCCTACGCTCCGGCTCTGGCCCGCGGTCCCGAGCGTTCCGGTACCACCGATGAACTGCTGCGCTATATCGGTCGCGATCCGGGCTGGGCCGCGTCCTGATCGGCTACGGGCGCCGGGCCGGGCGGGAGGCGAGAGCGGTCAGGGCAGCGGACAGGCGGACGGCCCTGGGCGAGCCGAGGCCGGTCGCCATGTCGTAGCCGGCGGTCGCCAGGTAACACGGCCGGCCAGGCCGCCCGCGGTACCGGCAGGTGTCGTTGGCTGGCCGGCCGCGGCGGGCCAGGTAGTTGTTGCCGCCCCTGGTGACGTCGCCGAACGCGCCGGGCCGCGCTGGGACATCCAGATCACCAGCATCTCCGCTTCGTGTCGCCGCGAGCACCGGCGCCAAGCCGATGCGAAGAAGAACGTCGCAGGTCAGAGGCCTGAGCGACACGCGCAGCGTAACGAGCCGAGCCGGCCCGGGGGGCACGGACTGGCATCTGCGGCGTGGCCGGGACGAACCGGACCGCTGCCGCACCATGATCACGGAACCTTTTCCGCGGCGGAAAGACTTCCGCGATCATGAGGGGAGACGCGGGCGACGGCCGGGCGGGCGCTAGCGTTCTGCGCATGGCGAGTCTGGAGGACGTCGCGCGGCTCACGGCCGGGCTGCCGGAGGTGACCGACGGCGAACGGCACGGCAGCCGGACATGGTTCGTGCGCGGCAAGGCGTTTGCCTGGGACCGGCCGTTCAGCAAGGCCGATATCCGGCGGTTCGGGGACCAGGACCCGCCAGCGGGCCCGATTCTCGCGGTACGCGTCGCCGACCTGGGCGAGAAGGAAGCCGTGCTCGCCGCGCAGCGGGACACGTTCTTCACGATCCCGCATTTCGACGGCTTCGCCGCGATCCTGATCAAGCTCGGCGAGGTCAGCCAGGACGCGCTGGGCGAGGCGCTGACCGACGGCTGGCTGGCCGTCGCGCCCCCGGCGCTCGCCGCGCAGTACATCTCAGGGCAGTAGCGGGCGCCCGCCTGAGGTTCAGGAACGGGCTATGACCAGGAACTCCCCGTCCGGCGACCCGACCGGGCCGCGATCCCAGCCGCCATAGATCTGCTCGATCGTGAATCCGGCCGCTCCGAGCGAGGACCGCAGCTCTTCCTCGGTGCGGAACCGCAGGTCCTCCGTGCTCACCAGTTCCGTCCCGTCGGAGAACGCGTAGCTGGCCGCCGAGCTGACCACGTTCCCGGCCACCGAGGTGACCTGGACCGCGACGGTGACGGTCCGGCCGTCCGGCAGCGGCAGGTTGCGGAAGGAGTAGCGATCGCCCCACAGTTCCCAGCCCCGGGCCCGCGGGTCCCTGGTGTCGAAGGTCAGCCGCCCGCCAGGCACCAGGGATCGCTTCAGGTCGGCCAGGACGGCGGACCACTCCTCGTCGGTCACGAAGAACTGCGCGACGTGGCTGGTCATAACCGCCGTGTCGAAGGCCGCATCCGGCAGCAGGGCCGACGTTCCCTCGATCCAGGTGACCCGCTCCGCGCCCGGCTTGGCCCTGGCCGCGCCCAGCGACGCGCCAGCCGGGTCGACCCCCGTGACCTGGTAGCCGGCCGCGGCCAGGGCGAGCGCCAGCCGGCCGGTGCCGCAGCCCAGGTCGAGCACCCGGGACGCGGGTAGCTCGTGCACGACCGAGGCGAAGAAGTCGTCGTCCCTGGACCAGCCGAACTCGGCGTCGTACACCATGACCAGGGCGGCCTCGTTGAACTCGGCCTGCCTGGATTCGGCCTGCCTGGGTTCGGCCTGCCTGGATTGGCCCTGGCTGAACTCGGCACCGCCCATGGCTGGTGAAGCTAGCAACCGGGAGCCCGCGCGGTCGATCCGATTTCGGCGCTACGGACTCAGCCCGCCCGGCTCTGGTCCTCCGCCTCGGCGAGCCGGCCCGCCAGGTAGCGGCGTTCGGCCTCGTTGACGGCGAGGTCGAGCGCGGCCCGGTAGCTGCCGGCCGCCTCGGCCGGCCGGCCGAGACGGCGGAGCAGGTCGGCGCGAGTCGCTGGCAGCAGGTAGTACCCCTCGAGCCGGCCGGACCCGGCCAGCTTGTCGACCAGGACCAGGCCGGCGGCCGGCCCGTCGGCCATCCCGACTGCGACCGCGCGGTTCAGCTCGACCACCGCCGACGGGACCACGGTGGCGAGCAGGCCGTAGAGGCGGGCGATGACCGGCCAGTCGGTCCGGGCTGCGGTGGGCGCGGTGGCGTGACACTGCGCGATCCCGGCCTGGATCAGGTACGGGCCGGGCCGCTGCCGCCTGGCTGCCGCTTCGAGCAGGGCCGTGCCCTCGCTGATCTGGGCCTGGTCCCACAGCGACCGGTCCTGGTCCTCGAGCGTGACTACCTCGCCGGCGTCGTTCGTCCGCCCGGCCCGCCGGGCGTGGTGGAACAGCATCAGGGCCAGCAGCGCTTTCACTTCCGGCTCATCGGGCATCAGCCCGGCCAGGGCGCGGGCCAGGCTGATCGCCTCGTCGCACAGGTCGTGCCGGACCAGCCGCTGCCCGGCCGTCGCGGTATAGCCCTCGTTGAACAGCAGGTACAGCACGCCGAGAACGCCGCCCGTCCGCTCCGGCAGCAGGTGCGCGGGCGGCACCCGGTAGGGAATGCCCGCGTTGCGGATCTTCGCCTTGGCCCGGACCAGGCGCTTGGCCATGGCCGGCTCGGCGGTCAGGAACGCCCTGGCGATCTCGGCCGTGGTCAGGCCGGCCAGCGTGCGCAGCGTAAGCGCGACCCTGGCCTCCAGCGGCAGCGCGGGGTGACAGCAGGTAAAGATCAGCCGGAGCCGGTCGTCCTGGATGTCCTCGGCGTCCATGTCGACTCCCTCCGGCCCGGATGGCGGGAGCCCCGGGGACATGGCGAGCCGGGCGGACTGCTCGAGCTTGGCCGCCTCGGTGCTGCGCCGGCGCAGCCGGTCGAGCGCCCGGTTTCTCGCCACCGTGGTGAGCCAGGCTCCCGGCCGGCCCGGCAGGCCGTCCCGCGGCCAGGTCCGCAGGGCCTGGGTGAACGCTTCCTGCGCGCATTCCTCGCCCAGGTCCCAGTCGCCGGTCTGGCCGATCACCGCGGCCACGACCTTGCCCCATTCGGCCCGGAACGCCTCGTCCAGGGCGCTGGCGACCTCGGCGGGCACGCCGGTGCCGTCCGGATCGGGCCTGGTCACTGCCAGAACGGCCGGACCTCGATGGTGCCGAACGAGGCGACCGGGTGCTTGGACGCGACCTCGATGGCCTGGTCGAGGTCGGCGCACTCGATCACGTCGAAGCCCGCGATCTGCTCCTTGGTCTCAGCAAACGGTCCGTCGGCCAGCAGCACGTCGGCCTCCCGCACCCGCACGGTCGTCGCGTCGGCGACCGGCCTGAGCTGATCGCCGGTCAGCCGGATGCCGGCGCCGTCCATCTCCGTCACCCACGTCTCGGTCGCCGCGGGAAGGCCCGCCTTCTGCTCGGCGGTCAGCGTGACCGACGGGTTTGTGCAGATCAGGAGCAAGTACTTCATGGTGTCCTCCCTGGGTCGCGGTCTCATCACGACGACGAACGCGAAGGCGTCCGATGGACAGTGCGCGGGCGTGGCGTTCCGGTTCCATAGAATCAGCACCCATGACCTCAGCGCGTCCCGAACCGCCCGCCGCTCAGCGGATCCCGTCCCAGCGACGTCATCACGGTGACACGGTCACCGATGACTACGCGTGGCTGTCCGGCAAGGAGAACCCGGACACCATCACCTACCTGGAAGCGCAGAACGCCTACACCGAGGCGATGACCGGCGGCCAGGCGGCGCTGCGCGAGGAGATCTTCGCCGAGATCAAGGGCCGCACCAAGGAGACCGACCTGTCGGTGCCCAGCCGCAAGCGGGGCTGGTGGTACTACTCCCGCACGGCGGCGGGCCTGCAGTACCCGGTGCACTGCCGCCGCGCGGTGCGGGAAGAGAACGAGCGGCCGCCGATGACCGAGGACGGCTCGCCCCTGGACGGCGAGGAAGTCCTGCTCGACGGCAACGAGCTCGCGGCGGGCCGGGAGTTCTTCTCGCTGGGGGCCTTCAGCGTCAGCCCGGACGGCACTCGGCTGGCGTACTCGACCGACTTCGCGGGCGACGAGCGCTACACGATGCGCGTCAAGGACCTGACCAGCGGCGAGATCGCGGCCGACGAGATCCCGGACACCTACTACGGCTGCGCCTGGTCGCGGGACGGCTCGGCGTTGTTCTACGTCACCGTCGACGACGCCTGGCGGCCGTACCGGATCTGGCGGCACCTGATCGGCACCCCGGTCGCGGCCGACCAGATCGTGTTCACCGAGACCGACGAGCGGTTCTTCGCCGGGGTCTGGCTGACCCGCAGCGAGCGGTTCGTGGTGATCTCCACCTCGTCCAAACTCACCAGCGAGGACTGGCTGCTGGACGCGGGCGATCCGGCCGGCGAGTTCCGGGTCGTCGCCCCGCGCCGGCAGGGCGTCGAGTACGGCGTCGACCATCAAGTCACCGCGGACGGCTCGGAACGGCTGCTGATCCTGCACAACGACGGCGCGGAGAACTTCGAGATCGCGACCGCGCCGGTCGGCGACCCCGCGGCCTGGACGCCGCTGGTCCCGCACCGGGCCGATACCCGGCTGCTGGACGTCGGCGCGTTCCGCGACCATCTGGTCGTGCACTACCGCAAGGACGGGCTGACCGGGCTGCGCATCCTGCGGGCGGACGGGACCGAGCACGAGCTCGCCTTCGGCGAGCCGGTCTACTCGGTCTCGCCAGGGGCCAACCCGGAGTACGACGCGCGGGTGTTCCGGCTCGGATTCGTTTCGCTGATCACGCCTGATTCGGTCTACGACTGCGATACCGCGACCGGCGAGCTGACCTTGCTCAGGCAGCGGCCGGTGCTCGCCCTGCCCGGTCGCGGTGCCTACATCAGCGCGGACTACGAGCAGTTCAGGGAGTGGGCGACCGCCACCGACGGGACACCGATCCCGATCTCGATAGTGTGCCGCAAGGACGCGCCGAGGGACGGGTCCGCCCCGCTGCTGCTCTACGGCTACGGCAGCTATGAGATCTCGATCGACCCGTCGTTCTCGATCCCGCGGCTGTCCCTGCTCGACCGCGGCTTCACGTACGCGATCGCGCACATCCGCGGCGGCGGGGAGATGGGCCGGCGCTGGTACGACGAGGGCAAGATCCTGGCCAAGAAGAACACCTTCACGGACTTCGTCGCCTGCGCCAGGCACCTGGCGGCGGAGGGCTGGACCAGCCCGGGCCGGCTGGTGGCCAGGGGCGGATCGGCCGGCGGCCTGCTGCTGGGCGCCGTCGTCAACCTGGCTCCTGAGGCCTTCGGCGGGATCGCCGCCCAGGTGCCGTTCGTGGACGCGCTGACCTCGATCCTGGACCCGTCGCTGCCGCTCACCGTGACCGAGTGGGAGGAGTGGGGCGATCCGCTGCACGATCCCGCGGTGTACGCCTACATGAAGTCCTACACGCCGTACGAGAACATCGCCGCCGGCGTGACCTACCCGCCGATCCTGGCCATCACGAGCCTGAACGACACCCGGGTGCTCTATACCGAGCCCGCCAAGTGGATCGCGCGGCTGCAGGCCCAGGCGTCCGGCGGGCCGTTCCTGCTGAAGACCGAGATGGTGGCCGGCCACGGCGGCCGGAGCGGGCGTTATGACGCCTGGCATGAGGAAGCGATGGTGCTGGCCTGGATCGTGACGACCGCGAAGCGGGTGTGACACCGGCGGAGCGGCAGGCTCCGCCCCGACGTGTCACACCAACACTCACAGTCCGTCGTGACGATCTGACAAGGATCTCGGCTGACCGGCCGTTTCTCCGTTTCCCCCCGCTTCTCCGCCCGAATCATCCGTCCAGCCAGGGAAGGCAGGTGCGCCGGTGATCGAGTTCGGCGGCAGCTGCCCCGGCCCCGGCCTGCCGAAACAGGCGCGCCGTGACGGCAGGCCGTATCTGTGCGGCCCGGCCTGGCCGATCGGCGGCGGCGGCGCTGCCTTACCGGGTCGCCGGCGCCCCATTTCCCAGGTCATCGGCGCGTCGGACCCCGCAAAGGCCACTGAGCCTGGGCGTATTGCCGCAGAATGGTGCCCGACACGAGCAATGGTGCGCCGCAGTTCTTGGCCGGGTGGGCGCAGGAGAGCGGGCGGAGGTGTGATGGCCGCGGGCAACCGGGTGCTGCCCGGACCCCCGGCCCTACAGCCGATGACAACCGATCACGCGACCGCAGCCGTGCAGGAGCCGACCGGGGCCGGGATGATCGCCCAGACGCCGCACAGCGGCTGGGCCGCCGGATCCGATGACCGACCGGGAGGCCCGCCGGCTGATGCTGGCGTGCCCGCGGCCAGAGTGTCAGCCAAGGCGTCGGCCAGGGCGTCGGCCAGGGACTGGGGCGGCGCCGGCGGCCGCTGGCTGATCTGGGTGTTCCGGGCCGTGCTCTGGCTCGTGCTGCTGATCATCGCGTTCCGCGGCGTGGTCACGATCGTGACCGGCCAAGCCGTGACCGGCCGCACGCCGGGGGCCGCGACGGCGCCCGCTGCCTCGCGAGCGTTCCCGGTCCCGCTCGCGCGGGCCTACGCCCTGGCGTTCGGGCAGGTCTACCTGAACTACAGCGCCGCGACCGCCGCGCACCGCGCGGCCGAGCTCGCGACGTTCCTGCCGCCCGGGGCCGACCCGCAGCTCGGCTGGAACGGAACCGGCGCCCAGACGCTTCAGTTCGAGCAGGTGGCCGGGGTCAGTGTGCAAGACCGGCACCGGGCCGTGGTGACCCTGCTGGCCCGGATCAGCGGGCACCTGATCGAGCTCGGCGTGCCGGTCTACGCGACCCAGGCGGGCATGGTCGTCTCCGGCCACCCGGCGCTGCTGCCGCCGCCGTCGAATGTCGCCTTGCCGGCGCCATCGGCCGTGCGCCAGGATCAGGCGGCCAAGCTGGCACTCAAGGGCATCTTGCCGGGGTTCTTCCGCGCCTACGCGACCGGCGACGCCGTGCGGCTGGCCGCGTTCAGCTCGCGCGGAACCGTTATCACCGGCCTCGGCAGCGTGGTGTCGTTCGGCGGCCTGGCCAAGCTCATCGTGCCAGCCGCGGCCGGCCAGGTCCGGAACGCCGTGGTCACGGTCAGCTGGCGCCTGGCCAGCACCCAGGCGCATCCGGCTGGCGGCGCAACGAAGCCGGCCGGCGGCAAAGCGTCCCCCGCGGCTGGCGGCGGCGCGAGCCCGGCGGCGGCCAAGACCAGCCCGTCGGCGGGCAAGACCAGCCCGGCGGGCGGCGCGAGCCCGGCGCCCCGGGCCGCTGCTCCGGCGTCAGTCCAGATGACCTACGCGGTGACCGTGGTACGGCACGGCACCACCTGGCTCGTGCGCTCGATCGGCCCCGCCGCCGCTCAGCCCTGGCCGTCGCCATGAGCTGGCCCGCCGCCATGAGCTGGCCCGTCGCCGTGAGCTGGCCCGTCCCCGAGCCGACCCCCGGCAAGCCGCACTCGCAACCCCCGGAGTGATGATGTCAACCCACCTGCTCGCCACGGCGGCCCCGGTCGCGATCAGCACCTCAGGGCTCGTGACGTACCTGCAGACGCTGTTCGGGCCGCTCTTCCTGGGCATCGTCGGGATCGTCGCGATCTTCTTCTTGTTCACCCGCGAGATCACTCGCTTTGTGCAGTTCTTCGTGCTCGCAGTGGCGATCGCGGTCATTTTCTACGTGCCCGGAATCGTACGGTCACTCGCCATGGGAATAGCGCACGCGCTCGGCGTGCACTGATTCCGCGCATTATCGACGTCATTCCGGCCAGCACCGCGGCAGTGTGAGCGGGCGAAAGGAGAGCACCTGGTGGACCTGCCCACCTACACCAGTATCTGGCGCATTGAGAAGCGGTTGTACAAGCTGTACGACTTCCGGCTGCCCATGCCGCTTCCCATTGGCCAGCTCACGGTGTTCGCGGCGGTCACCATCCCTTACGTGCTCATCCTTCAGCTACTGGGCCTGCCGTTCAATCACACGCTGATCTGGCTGTACATCCTGCCCCCCGCAGTGGTGACCTGGCTGGCGACCAGGCCCGTTCTGGAAAGCAAGCGGCTGCCAGAACTGGTCAAGTCGCAGCTGGGGTATCTGGCCGAGCCGAAGGTCATCTGCCGGATGGCGCCGCTGGCCGAGCGCGACGTGGTCATGGTGACCGGGCGCGTCTGGCGGCCGAGGACCAGGCGAGCGGATGCCGCGCCAGCCGCGGAGATCGTGGCTGCTGACGGGCTGGGCACTGATGTGCTCGGCACTGGCGTTCTGGACGTTGATGGTCTGGCCGTTGATGGTCTGGCGGCTGACGGTCTGGCGGCTGACGCTCGGGCCGCCGACGGGCTGGCCGGCGCCGCGCGCTACCGGCAGGGCCTGACCTGGCCGCCCGAGCTCGATCGCGACGCTGCCCCGGCTGGTCAGCGGGCGTTCAGCCAGGACGGTGACTCGGACGACGGGCAGCACGGGGCCGAACCTGGCCTGGCCGCTGCAACCGCTCCGGCCGGGCGACGGCGGCGCCCCTGCGATCACCGCCTGATGGCGGAGGCCCTCACCGACCTCCTCGAGCTGATCGTGGTCGTGGATCCCATCTACAGCCAGAACTGCTATGT
>JBPCKO010000387.1:0-15639 GCA_051004215.1 Streptosporangiaceae bacterium
TTCGTCGAGCCCACGAACGCCCTCGTGCCGGTCCTGGAGCGGCCGGGCCCCGCCCGGGACGGTTCCCGTCCTGTCTGGGCTGGGCCCGACCGCGCCTGACCTCCGGCCGGCCACCCTTAGCAATCGAATCGTTCGAAGTCACGGTAAGCTGGCCGGATGATGGCGGAGGCTGGCGCTGAACACCCGGGCGATGCTGACCCCGGCGACGGTGGTCCCGCCTGGCCGCCGGTCGGCCTGCAGCTCAATCAGGCGGCCAGGGAGATCGGCCGCGCGTTCGACGCCGAACTTGCCCGGGCCGGCGGCTCGCTGCCGGCCTGGCTGGTCCTGCTGGCCATGAAGACCTCGGCCGCCGCGAGCCAGCGCGAGCTAGCGGTGGCGGTCGGCATCCGCGAGGCGACCCTCACGCACCACCTCAATGCGATGGAGCGAGCCGGGCTGCTCACCCGGCGACGCGATCCGGCCAACCGGCGGGTGCACATCGTGGAGCTGACGGCCGCGGGAGAGGAGACGTTCGGCCGCCTCCGCGCGACCGCGATCGAGTTCGACGGCCGGCTCCGCCGTGGCCTCACCGACGAGCAGATCGGCGTGTTCGGCGGCCTGCTGCGGCGGCTGGCCGAGAACGCCGGGGTCGAGCCTCCCGGCGCCCCGCCCTGGACCGGCCTGGACCCCTGACCTCAGCGCCGCCCTGACCGTCATCGCGATGAGGCAAATACCCGGTCCCCACCGGGCCAGATAACTGCAGCTCAGATGGCCTGCCAAGGATGCGCGCCGAAGCACGAACGGCGTTTAGCAACCGGGTCGCACGGTAGCTGTCGGGCATGAACCCGGTAGAACGCGTCGTCAGGGTGGCCGACCGCTGGCAGCAGCGGCACACGCCCACCGCCTTTGTCTTCGGCGTGATCAAGAAATACGGCGACGACAATGCCGGGCAGATGGCCGCCAGCCTGTCCTACACCGCCTTCGTCTCGCTGTTCCCCCTGCTGCTCGTGCTGACCACGGTGCTCGGCCTGGTGGCCGCGAGCAACCCCAGCCTGCGGCACACGATCATCAGCGCGGTGGCCGGCCAGTTCCCGGTGATCAAGCATCAGCTCACCCACAACGTGCACCAGCTTCGCCGGGCCAGCTACATCGGCCTGGTCATCGGCCTGGTGGCGGCGCTGTGGGGGGCAGCCGGCCTGGCTCAGTCCGGCATCTACACGATGGTGCACGTGTGGAACCTGCCCGGGCCCGAGCGGCCAGGGTATTTTCAGCGGCTCGGCCGGGCCGGCCTGTTCCTGCTCGTGCTGGTGGCCGGCGTCGCCGCCAGCACGCTGCTGACCGCCTTCAGCAGTTTCGTCAGCAATTCGGTGCTAATGAACGGGCTGGCGGAACTGCTGGCCACGGCGGTCAATGTCGGAATGTACGTCCTCGGGTTCCGCGTTCTCACTCCTAAGAGCGTGCCGATCCGCAGTCTGCTTCCCGGGGCGGTGCTGGCGGGGATCGGGTGGACGATCCTGCTGGCCGCGGGGAGCGCGGTCGTGGGGCATTACCTGCACAGTGACTCAGTCTACGGGATCTTCGCGATCGTGCTGAGCCTGGTCGCGTGGATCTATCTGGTCGTGGAGGTCACGATCTACTCGGCCGAGGTTAACGTGGTACTGGCGCGCAGGCTCTGGCCACGGTCGATCGTGCAGCCGCCGCTGACCGACGCGGACCGGGAGGCGCTGGCGCTGTTCCCGCTCGCGGAGCGGCGCCGCGAGGAACAGCACGTCGCCGTGACCTACACGGACCAGCCCGGCCAGGTAACGCCCGAGCCCGTGGGCAAGGAACGAGGAGATGCCGATGCCGATGCAGCAGCAACATGAGCCGCCGACCACCTGGCTTGCCACCATCGGGGCGAAGCCGGTCGTGCTCGTCGTGGGCTGCGGTTTCGGCGGGCTGGCCACGCTCAAGATTCTCTCGGGCGGTTTCGACGTCATCATCATCGACCGCAACATCTACACGACCTTCCAGCCGCTGCTCTACCAGGTCGCCACGGCCGGCCTGGCGCCCAGCGACGTCGCCTACTCGGTCCGCGCGATCGCGAGCAGGCACGGGGCCAGGTTCCGCCGCGGTGAGCTGACCGCGATCTCGCCGCAGGCCCGGGCGGTCACGCTGTCCGACGGCAGCCAGATCGGGTACGACTACCTGATCGTGGCCACCGGCGTGACCGCGGCCTTCTTTGGCGTGGCCGGGGCGGCTGAGCACACCCGCGGCCTGTACACCCGCTCGGACGCGATCGCGCTCAGGGACGAGCTGATGGGCGGGCTTGAGCAGCTCGCGACCGCGGGGCGCCGGGGCGAGCTGGTCATCACGATCGTCGGCGGCAACGCGACCGGGGTGGAGATGGCCGGCAGCCTGGCCGAGCTGCGCAACACCGCGCTGCGCACTGCCTACCCGGAGATCGACCCCTCCCAGGTGGAGATCAGGCTGGTCGAGCGGCTGCCCCATCTGCTCACGCCGTTCCAGCCCCGGCTCCGCGAGTACGCGGCCGGCCAGCTCCGGCGCCGGGGCGTGGACATCAGGCTCGGCTCGGAGATCAAGGAGGTCACCGCCGGGGCGATCCTGCTCGACAGCGGGGAGCGGCTGCCCAGCGACCTGACGGTCTGGGCGGCCGGGGTGCAGGCCCCGGCCGCGGCCCGCTCGTGGGGCCTGGACCAGGGCAAGGCCGGCCGGATCGTCGTCGAGCCCGACCTGCGGGTCAGGGGCCAGGACCGGATCTTCGCGGTCGGCGACCTCGCGGCCGACGAGAAGGAGCCGCTGCCGCAGCTCGCCCAGCCCGCGCTGCAGATGGGCCGGCACGCCGCCCGCCAGATTCGCAGCCTGGCGGCCGGCCAGCCGACGGCCCCGTTCAGCTACCACGACAAGGGCATCATGGCGACGATCGGCCGCCGGTCGGCGCTCGTCGAGCTGGCCTGGGGCCCCCGCTTCCGCGGCACCCTGGCCTGGTTCGCCTGGCTGGGCCTGCACCTGGTCACGCTGCTGGGCAACCGGAACCGGATCTCGGCCCTGATCAACCTGGCCTGGCGGTATATCGCCTGGAACCACGGCGGCGGGCTGATCGCCGGCGACGAGCAGCCGGTACCGAGCGGACCCGGCGGTGCCGGGCCCGGGCCGCCGGGATGGCCTGCCAGCTCCCGCGGCGACGCGGCGAAGGCACCGGACGGGGCCGGGATCTTCTAGTCGGGGCCCGCCCGGCAATCACGGCCGGGCCCCGCGCCGCTATGCCGTGGCCGGCGACTCCGCCGACTGGGCGGTCAGCGGCGTGGCAATGTCCTCCAGGCTCCGCTGCTCGGCCTTGATCCCGAGGAACATCTCCACGAGTCCGGCGATGATCATCAGGGCCGCTCCGACGCTGAAGGCCACCACCGTGTCCGCGACCTTGCCCGTGCTCACCAGCGAGGAGAACAGCAGCGGGCCGCTGATGCCGCCGGCCGCGGTGCCGACCGCATAGAACACCGCGATCGCACGCGGTCATGGTCGTCGCCGTGAGCAGGCCCTTGTCGAAGAGGAACGCCGTCACCAGCAGCAGCAGCCCGGACAGCAGGTACGTCGAAGAGATCATCGGCTTGCGGCCGATCCTGTCGAAGAACCGGCCGAGTATCAGCGGGCCGAGCAGGTTACCGACCGCGATCACCGCGAAGTAATAGCCAGGATCGGTCGTGATATGGAAGAACGTCAGCAGGATCTGGGCGTACCCGAAGGTGATCGCGTTGTACAGGAATGCCTGCCCGATGAACAGCGACAGCCCGAGCGTGGTGCGCCGCGGGTACTGTTCGAACATTACTCTGAGAATCGTCCAGGGGCTGGTCGAGCGACGTTGCTGCACAGTGATCGACTGACTCGGCTCGGGCAGCTGGTCGGGGTGCCCGCCGGTGACCCGGTTCTCGATGCCGTCGACGAGATCCTCGGCCTGGCGCGCGTGCCCGTGGTGAACAGCCAGCGCGGGCTCTCCGGCACATTGCGCCGGACCAGCAGGATGACCAGGCCCAGGATGACGCCGAGGGCGAAGCTGAGCCGCCAGCCGATGTTGACCGGCAGGTCGGCCGCCGCGGGGACCGTGATGAGCGCGCCGAACGCGGCGCCGGCCCAGAAGGTCCCGTTGATCATGATGTCGATCCGGCCGCGATGCTTGGCCGGGATCAGCTCGTCGATGGCCGAGTTGATCGCCGAGTACTCGCCGCCGATGCCAAGACCAGTCAGGAACCGGAAGAGGAAGAACCACCAGACCGAGAACGACAGCGCGGTCATCGCGGTCGCGACCAGATACACGCCGAGCGTGATCATGAACAGCTTCTTGCGGCCGAACCGGTCGGTCAGCCAGCCGAAGAACACCGCACCGACGCAAGCACCGATCACGTACATCGCGGCGCCGGGCCCGGTGACCTGGGCCTGGGTGATGTGGATGCCGCTGCCCGGCTTCGCGAGCTGCGCCGAGATGTTGCCGACGATGGTGACTTCGAGGCCGTCCAGGATCCAGACCGTCCCCAGGCCGATCACGATCATCCAGTGCCAGCGCGACCACGGCAGCCGGTCCAGGCGGGCCGGAATCTTCGTCGTGATCTTCCCTAGCCGCCCGTCGTCCGGCTGCCGCCGGCCGGTCTTCTCGCTGTGAGTCTCGCTCATCGGGCCTCGTGGTCACCGCGGTGACCGGCGCTGACTGCCCGTCAAAATTGCGGGCAAACGCCGCGCAACGATGAATTGAACGCCGCGATCAAACCGGGTCGCGCTCGATCGGGCAGCTCATGCAGCGCGGCCCGCCGCGGCCGCGGCCCAGTTCCTCGCCGGGAATCGCGATCACCTCGACGCCCTGCTTGCGGAGCATCGTGTTGGTCGCCACGTTGCGGGCGTAGCCGACCACCACACCGGGCTCCAGGGCCAGGTAGTTGTTGCCGTCGTTCCACTGCTCCCTGGCCGCCGCCCTGACGTCATCCTCGGTGCTGTGCACGCTCACCCGGTCCACCCCGAGCGCGGCCGCCACCGCCGACCAGAGCGTCTTGTTCCGCCGCACCCGAAGTTCCGCGCCGTCCAGGGTGAGGGTCCAGGACCTGAGCCGGCGGTCCAGGTACGGGTAGAGCACGAACGAGGCCCGGTCGACCATCGTGAGCACGGTATCCAGGTGCATCATCGCGTGCGACTGCGGCAGTTCGGCGGCCACCACGGTGCGCGCCCGGCCGACCGCGAACAGCGCCCGGGCCAGGATTTCCACCGCCATCGGGGTAGTGCGCTCGCCCATGCCCACCAGGACGGCACCGCCGCCGAGCACGTGCACGTCGCCGCCCTCGATGCTGGCCGGGATCGCGCCGTTGTCGTCGTCGCCGTAGTAGATATGCAGCCCGGCCCCGGCGAACATCGGGTGGTAGCGGTAGATGGCCCTGGTATGCAGCCGCTCGCGGACCCTGGCCGTCCTGGCCATCGGGTTCAGGCAGACCCCGTCGTAGACCCAGCACGAGTTGTCCCTCGGGAACAGGTGATTCGGCAGCGGCGGCAGCATGAAGTCATCGGCCCTCAGCATGTCCCAGCGCAGGCTGCGAGCCCGCAACGGCCTCAGATCAGATTTCAGAACTCCACCGACAAGGTACCCGGCCAGGGTCACCGGATCGAGGTCGTCGAACAGGCGCCGCACGGTGCCGGTGAGCGCCGGGCCGACGATCTCGGGGGTGCACACCCGGTCCAGCACGAACGCCCGGCCGTCCGGCTGTTCCAGCGTCTGGGCCAGCAGGGTGCCGAAGTAGTGCACGGTCGCCCCGTGCTCACGCAGCACCGCCGTGAAGACGTCGTGCTCTTCGGCGGCCCGGTCGGCCCAGAGCACGTCGTCGAACAGCAGGGAGCCGATGTTCTGCGGGGTCAGCCGCGTCAGCTCGAGGCCCGGCCGGTGCACGATCACCTGGCGGAGCCTGCCGACCTCTGAATACACACCGAATTCCATGGCTCTCCTCGCCGCCCCGTTGCGAGGCGTTATCTCCGCCTCGGCCAGACCATACGCCTCATCGGCCCGCACAGGACGAAAGGTTTCCTGCATGACGGGCGAGATGTCGCCGATCGGGCAAGACCAGAACCTGCCGTCGGCCGATCAGCTGCGGGCCTCGCACGAGGACCGGGACCGGGTCATCGAGCTGCTGCGGGTCGCGGCCGGCGACGGCCGGCTGACCGCGGAGGAGCTGGACCAGCGGGTCGAGATCGCGTTCTCCGCCCGCACCTACGGCGAGCTGGCCGTCCTGACCAGGGACCTGCCGGCGACCGAGCCGGGCTCGGCGGCGGCACCGGCCGGGCCGCCCGCAACGCCGAAGAACGTGATCCGGCTGGAAACCCGCAGCGGCCACGTCAGCCGGGTCGGCCGGTGGGTCGTGCCGCGCCGGCTCGAGGTCAAGGTCACCAGCGGCCACTGCAAGCTGGACCTGACCCAGGCGGTGATCAGCCACCGGAGTCTGGAGATCGAGGCCGAGGTGGGCAGCGGCCACCTGCTCATCGTCACCAGGCCCGGCATCACCGTGGACACCGACGACGTCGCGATCCGCAGCGGGCACGTGAAGGTACGCGCGCCCTGGGGTCATCAGGTGCCGGAGACGCTGCGGGTCACAATCGGCGGCCGGGTCGGCAGCGGGCACATCGTGGCCAGGCCGGCGCGCCGGTCGTTCTGGGACTGGCTGCGCCGCCGCCCGCGCCGCCACGCGATCACTGGCTGACGAGCTGCTGCAGCGCTGCCTTGAGCATCTGCGCATAGACGAGCGCCCCGCTGGGCTGCGGATGGATGCCGTCAGGCCAGAGCAGGTTCGTGCGGTGGTCGATCGTGGTGTACCAGTTCGCCAGCACGACGCCGGGGTGGCTCGTGGCCGCGGCCTCCAGGGTCGAGTTGACCTCCTGCTCCCAGGGCCTGGCCTCGAACGTGTTCACCAGCACGAGCGTGCGGTGCGGCCCGATCTCGGCGAACAGCTGGCTGATCTGGGCCGGGGTCACGGTGCCGTTCGTGCCCAGGCCGACGACCACGACCGGCCGCAGCAGGCCCTGCGCCTTGAGGCCGGCGACGACCTGGAGCCCGGTGCTGAACTGGCGCCCGACCATGGCGTCGATGGAGATGCCGGGCAGCGCCTGCTGCAGGGCGGGTGTCGAAGCCACCATGACCGAGTCCCCGACGGCGCTCACCGACTGGCCGGACAGGACGGCGGGCGCGGGCGCCGCGCTCGGCGAGGCCGACGGCGTCGCCGGGGACGTGGACCTGGCCCGGGTTGGCGATGTCCGGCCGGGAGTCGCACGGACGGCCGGGTGCCGCCACCGGCCCGGGTCGGGCAGCCGGGCGTGCCCGGCGCCGTTCAGCGCGGCCGGCCCGCCCGCCGCGTCCGAGGCCGCCGTGAAGAGCCGGAAGCTGCCGGCCAGGCAGACCCCGACCAGGACGGCCAGAGCCCCGCCGCGCAGCAGGCGTGCCCGCCGGGGCCGGTGATGCGATCGTGCGTCGCGCGGTTTCCTGTGATTTGCCATAAGTAAAGGAGGTGCTGAGACCGTTTCGTTATCGTGGCAACGGCAGCCCAGACTACCCGTGATCGGGCCCGCCAACCGCCAAATGATCATGCTGGCGGGTCACGCCGCTGGTCAGAACGGCCGCAACGGGGCGATCGTCGCGGCCCGGCGCCCAGTCTGGCCCGGCGGGGGCACCCGGCTAGGTCAGAAGCGACAAGCGGACGGTCCGGTCGGTGTTGTCGGCATTCAGGTCGACGAGCGTGATGGACTGCCAGGTGCCGAGCGAGATCTGACCGCCCAGCACCGGCAGCGTCACCTGCGGCGGCAACAACGCGGGCAGCACATGCGAGCGGCCGTGCCCTCGCGATCCGTGCGCATGCCGCCAGCGGTCATCGGCCGGCAGCAGTTCGGCCAGCACGGCGAGCAGGTCGTCGTCGCTGCCCGCGCCCAGCTCGAGGATCGCCAGCCCGGCGGTCGCGTGCGGCACGAACACGTTCAGCAGGCCGTCGCCGCCTCGCGCCTGCTCGCGGGCGAATTCCGCGCACCGGCCGGTGATGTCGAGAATGCATGCACGGCCCGGCGTGCGCAGCCGCAACGTGGTCGACTTCATGGGGTGCGGGTACCTCCGGGGTCAGGGCGGTCCTTCTTCGGCAGCCTGGCCACCACGTACTCGTAGGAGGTGTCGACCGCCTCGAGCACTTCCTCGTCGGGGATCTCGCCGCCGACGCGCAGCGTGTTCCAGCCGGAACGGCCGATATAGGCCATGACCGAGGCGTCGGCCGGATACCGGGCGAGCCATTCGTCGGCTGCTTCCCGGTTCGGCCCGCACTTGAGCCCGACTGACCCGCGTTGCGCGCCGTGCTCGGAGCCGCCGAAGAAGGCGAAGATCTTGGGGCCGACCTTGGCCACCATGTCGCCGTCCCACGGCTCGTCCGACCAGGCGCCCGGCTTTGACAGGCAGTAGGCGATCAGCTCGGCGATGCTCATCCCGACAGCTTGCCACCGCCCGCAAGGCCGCGCTTCAGGACCGCCATCCGGATTCGTACCGGAACGCTCAAAGTCGATAAGTCGATTCTGAACTGGGCGCAGACAAGCGGAGGGGCCGGGTCCCGTCGCCCGCCGCCGTCATGACGGCCGGCCGCGAAACCCGGCCCCGGTTCCTCAGCGTGCGGCTAGTACTACGACCGCGCCGAGGTCGCCATGCCGTTCTGCCAGGCGCTCGCGCCCGCGGTGGTCGCGGCCTTGGCCTGGGCCATCTTGCGCTTCATGATCACGGTCGGCGGCTCCTGCTGCGCCCGGACCCACCGCCGGACCGCGTTCACCATGGCCGCGCCGCTCATCCCCATGCCACACATGGCGATCGCGCCGCCGGCCGCCACGAGGGCGAAGCCCGCGACCATGGCCTTGGAGTTGGCCGTGCTTATCTGAATGCCCGAAGGCGTGCTCGTCATTGTTTCCCCCGATGTCGTATGTGCTCAGTGGGCTAGCGTTCCCGGTTGACCTCCCGCTCAGTCACCCGCGCCGGGTGATGTCCGCGCCCCGGGCCCCGGGAAATGATCACCGGCAAGTACGTGCCCGCCGAACTGCGACCGCGCACTGTGACGTTCGGCCTGGCGATGCCAGCGGCGGTTCCCGGGAGAGGAGTTCTGGCTGGTGGTTAAGGGCCCTGATCAGGCCGGAGGCAGCAGCCCGGTCCATGAGGTGGAGCGGCTGCGCGCCGCGGTCAGCGCTCTGCAGGACGAGCTGGCGCAGGCCAGGTCCGACGCCGAGCAGGCCCGGGTGCGCGCCGCCGAGGCCGAGACGGCCAGGGACGAGGCCGAGGCGACCGAGCCCGGCCGGGCTGGCGGCTCAGGCACCGGGCCCGCCGCTCAGCCGCCGGCCAGGCGAAAGCTCGGCTGGCGCGGGCCGGTGTCGGTGCTGCTCATCGTGCTGGGCTGCGTGCTCGCCCCGATCTCGGTCCTCGGCGTCTGGACGGCCGGCCAGGTCTCGAACACCGACCGCTACGTCGCGAACGTCGCCCCGCTGATCCGCGCGCCCGCCGTGCAGGGCGCGCTGACCGATAAGATCAGCGCCGCCGTCACCCGCGAGATCGACGTGCAGGCCATCACGAAGCAGGCGGCCAGGCAGCTGTCCGCACGCGGGCTGAATCGCCTGGGCGCCCTGATATCGAATTTCTCAAGCTCGATCGCCAGCGGCGTGGACGGTCTCATCCACACCGTGGTCAGCAAGATCGTGACGCACCCCTTCGTGGCCAGGATCTGGGTGCAGGCCAACCGGATCGCGCACACCCAGCTGGTCAAGGCCCTGTCAGCGAAGTCCAGCTCGCTGTCGATCTCGAACGGCAAGGTCGTGATCGGGCTCGGGCCGTTCATCGACCAGGTCAAGCACCGCCTCGCCGCCCGGGGCCTGACCATCGTGAACAGCCTGCCGCCGATCAACCCGACGTTCCCGCTGTTCTCGGCCAAGTACCTGGTCCAGGCCCGGTCGGTGTACACACTGCTGACGACGCTCAGGTGGGTGCTGCCGATCCTGACCCTGGCGCTGCTCGGGCTCGGCATCTACGTCGCCCGGAGGCACCGCCGGGCGCTGGTCGGGGCCGGGCTCGGCGTGGCCCTGTCGATGCTCGTGCTGGGCGCCGTCCTGGCCATCGCCCGGGCGATCTACCTGCACAAGGTTCCGTCTAGCGTGCTCCCGGCCGACGCCGCCGCGGTGGTCTTCGACACGATCGTCCGGTTTATCCGGCAGGCCCTGCAGGCCGTGCTCGTCCTCGGCCTGGTCGTGGCGATCGCCGGCTTCTGCACGGGCCCGTCCAGCACCGCGGTGCGCCTGCGGGACTCGTTCAAGAACGTGTTCGGTTACGCGCGAGGCAGCGGCGAGAAGGCCGGGGTCAGCACGGGACAGGCCGGAGAGTGGATGTACCGCTACCGCCAGCCGCTGCGGATCGCGGCGGTCGCCGGCGCGGTACTGATCCTCGTGCTCTGGACCTACCCGACCGGGCTGGTCGTGGCCCTGATCGCGATCTTCCTGCTGATCGTGCTCAGTACTATCGAGCTACTCGCCCGGCCGCCGGCCGGGGTGGCTGACGCCGGGACGGTGGCCGATTCCGGAACGGTGGCCGATGGGGGAGTCGCTGTGGCGACCGCGGGCGCGGGCAGGGCAGGCGGGCCGGGGCGACGCTCAGCGAGGACCTCGGCCGCTGCCGGGACCGGAGTCGCGGCGAGTGCCAGCCCGGCCGGGACGGATGCCCGGCGCGACGTGCCGCCGCAAGCGCCGAGCGCGGGAGCCGAGGGCAAGTGGACACGCACACCGGCCTCAGCCGGGAAGTCGCACTCGACCGGGCCGCCCTCCGGCTCCCAGCCCAGTCCCGACAGTAAGTCGACATAACGACTTTCTGACCCGAATTCGCGGCCGGGCGGCCGCACCTAGGCCGTCGCGTGACAGGCCGTCCTTGGATGGGCAGGCGGCGGCATGATCGGATGGCCGCGTGACCTCCGTGCGGGCCGAGCTCGTGGAGACCCAAGGGCTCAAGCTGATGCCCTTGCGCCCCGAGCATGCGGGCGAGATGTTCGCCGTGCTGGCCGACGAGGAACTGTATGCCTTCACCGGCGGCACCCCGCCTCGGCCGGAGGAGCTCCGCGCGCGATACGAACGCTGGACGGCGGAATCGCCTGACCCGGCGGTCACGTGGCTCAACTGGGTGATCTGGCTACGCGACGAACGGTGTCTCGCCGGAACGGTTCAGGCCACGATCAGCAAGCACGATGGTCCGGGGGACAGCAGGCAGGTCGCCGAGGTCGGCTGGGTCGTCGGACGCCGGTGGCAAGGGCGGGGGATCGCATCCGAGGCGGCTCGCGCACTCGTGGCCTCGCTACGGCACCAGCCCATCGGCCTCATCATCGCTCATATTCACCCGGGCCATAGCGCATCGGCAGCCGTCGCCGTCTCGGCCGGCCTTACCCCGACCGAGCGCTGGCTCGAGGGCGAGCGCCGGTGGGAGCTAGTTCTGGCCCGCTGAACAGCTTGCTCATTGGCGCAGCCGGCATGATCGCAATGGACGGGTCCGGGTAATCGCAGGCGGCCCTTCCCGAGGGAACCGGTAAAGGTTCCTCGGAGCTCGTGAGCTCCAGACCGGGACCCGCCTGGCAATGGTCGCCGCGGCAATGTCCGCGGCGCAGAGCCTCAGCCCTCCGCCTCGGTGAGCCCCGCCATTCCCATACCGAACCACCCTCCGCCCCGCTGCCCCAGGAGGTGAGCCACGTGACCGCTGCCGCCGACCAGCCCAGCCGCGGTCAGCCCTGGCCCGCGCCCTCGCGTGCGGAGGCGACGCTGCCCGCGCCAGCTCCCGCGCTGGAGCCCTCGGCGTCGGACGCGATGGCGGGTGTGCTGGCCGGTTTGGGTGCGCTGGCGGGGGCGGACTGGGCGGGTGTGCCGTCGGCGGTCCTGGCCGAGATGCTGGTGGATTTGGAGCGCGGAGTCGGTTTGGTTGGGGCGCGGTCGGCGAGCGGGGGTTCGAAGATGACGGCCTGGGGTCGGCCAGGTCGTGGCTGGCCTGGCAGGCCCGGGTGACCCGCCCCGCCGCCCCGGCGGCGGTGAGCCGGGCCCGCCGCCTGGCCGGCCACCCCGCCCTCGCGCATGCGCTGGCGGCCGGGCGGATCTCGGTGTCGTGGGCCCGGCAGCTGGGGGATTGGTCGGACCTGCTCTCCCGGGCGGCGCCCGTGCCCGCGCCTCCGGGAGCGGCGGAGGAGCGACGCCGACGGCCGGGAGCGGCGGAGGGGACGGGGTCGCGCGGCGCTACGGTCCCGTTTCGGGGCGCTCTAGCCGGGCAGCTCAGGCTGTCGTTTCGGGCCGCTCTGGCCGGGCAGTTCAGGCCGTCCTTGTCCTGATACTTCGTGGCGTACATCGAGAACAGACAGACTGGCATGCTGTGCCCATGACAGACGACGGACTGGCCGCCGAACCCGGCGCGGATGCCGGGTCACCGCGTCGACCAGACGATCCGGCGCGGGCCAGGCATGCGCGTGCGCAGAAGGGCGCGAACTTGACGGGCTCAACAGACTCAACCGGCCCACGGGGAGCAGCCGGCCCGACGGTCCAGACGGAGGTGGGCGGCGACCATCGTCCGGCCGATCAGGTTCCGGCGGCGACGCCGGCGCCGCCGGTGGTCATCGCGACGACCGGCACGAGACGAACTATCTTGTGGTCGGCCGCGGAAGCGCGGAGCGTCCCGCTGCGGGCCATCCTGACGACGATCGTCGCGGTTATCGTGTTCTTCCTGATCGGGAAGGTCGTCTACCGGCTCAAGGACGTGCTGCTGCTAATGGTGGTGGCCGGGTTCATCGCATTGCTATTGAACCCGCTGGTCGTCGCGGTCCAGTCCAAGGTCCGGCGGCGCGGCGTCGCGGTTGCCGCCGTGACGCTCCTCGCCGTGCTCGCGTTCGCCGGGATGGCCGTGGCGTTCGGCTACCCGCTGGTGAACGGCATCTCGCATCTGGCTGCCGACCTGCCGCGTCAGGTAAGCAAGGCCGAGCAGGGCAAGGGCTGGGCCGGGCACCTGGTCGTGAAGTACCACGTGCAGCACTGGGTGCAATCTAACGCGCCCAAGCTCGCCAGCTACGGCAAGAACCTGGCCGCCCCTGTGCTCAGCGTCGGCGCGGGCGCGCTGAGCCTGATGGTCTCGCTGCTCACGATCTTCGTGCTGGTCGTGCTGCTGCTGATTGAGGCGCCGAAGATCCGCGCCGGGCTGCTCGGGATTATGGTCCCGGCCAGGGCGCGGCGGTACAGCCAGATCGCCAGAGAGGTGAACCGGTCGGTACTCGGGTTCATGCTCGGCAACTTCGCCACATCGCTCATCGCCGGCCTCGTCGTGCTGGTGGACCTGATCATCCTCGGAGTGCCGTTCCCGTTCCTGTGGGCGCTGTGGGTGGCCATGGTCGACTTCCTGCCGATGATCGGCGGGGCGCTCGCCGGGATCCCGGTCGTACTGTTCGCGTTCACCCAGTCGCTGACCGCCGCGCTCGTCACGCTGGTCGTGTTCCTGGTGTACACCCAGATCGAGAACCACATCCTGAACCCGGTCATCATGAGCCGCACGGTGCGGATCAACCCCCTGCTCGTGCTGATCGCCATCCTCGTCGGCGCTTCCCTGGGCAGCTGGGTCGGCGGCATCTTCGGCGGTTTCGTGGTCGCGCTGCTGTCGATACCGCTGGCCGGGGCGCTCCAGGTCGTGGTGCGGGAGATCTGGCGGTCGACCGACCCGGCGATGATCGATCCGGCCGTCATCGATCCCTCGCTCGCGACCGCCGGAGGGTCAGGGAGCGTCGCCCCGGCCGCGGCGACGTCGATACGCCTGGCCAGGTGGGCCGTGCCGCGCCGCCCCCACCTGGACCGCCGGCTACGCGGCCGGCGCCGACCCGAGTCCTCCCAGAAGCCGCCTGGGTAACCTATGACCGCATGACGTATCACCGGCTAACGGGCGGCCGGCTGACGGACGATCAGCTCGCGTCCGGGGAGGCGGGCCAGAACGAGGCCCGGCTGGACCGGCCGGCCGCGGCCGTGCGCGCGTCGTACCTGGCCGGCATGCGCGCAATTTGCGCCGAGGACGGGACGTCTGCCGCCTGGCTCGACGAGGCCAGCGAGGACTTCGGCCGGTTCGCCGCGGGCCGGGCCGCGCTCCACCGGATGTGGGAAGTGCCCGTCACCGAGCTGTGGTACACGCGCGAATCCGACTACCTCGGCACCGTCGTCATCCGGCACAAGCTCACGCCCCCGCTGCTGCACGACGGCGGGAACATCGGCTACCACGTGGTTCCCGGCCACCGCAGGCAAGGCCACGCCACCGCGATGCTGGCCGCCGCGTGCAACCGGTGCCGGGACAGCGGGATGAGCCGGGTGCTGCTGACCTGCCAACCGGAGAACCTGGCGTCACGCCGGGTGATCGAGGCCAACGGCGGCGTGCTGGACTCCGCCGATGACCTGCTCAGGTACTGGATCGCGCTCTGACTCCGGATCCGGCCTGACCCGGGTCCCGATCGGCATGTTCGCGGCCAGCCCCAGCCCGCGCATCGCCTTGCGGTAAGCCACCGCGACCGCATCGAACTTCAGGTGCAGCTCATCGGCCAGGTCGAAGGGCACCCGCTCGGGCCGCTGCGACTCGACCACCACCTGATCCTGACCGAAGATTGTGTCCTCGAACTCCTGCAGCACCTGGTCTGGCTGGTCCAGCTGGTAATTGCGGCCGATGACCACGTAGCCCGCGCTGCGGTCGACGCCGACCGGCTGGGAGGCGAAGAAGTACACCATGCCCTCGGCGCCGCCCCAGCCGAGCCTGAGCACGATCGTGTACGGCAGGTGCAGCTGGTAGGTGCTGCGCCGCTCAGGCGGTCCGGCCTGCTCGTTCGCGAACACCGGGAAGTCGTCGCTGTTCGGCGCCTCGGGCCGGACGACCGAGTAGCGCAGGACGTTGCCCTCGGTCCTGACCTCGTGCCGGGGCACGACCGGGCGGCTGGGGTCGCCGAGCAAGCCGGGATGGACCCAGGGGAAGTGACCGAAGTCAGTGAAGTTCTCCACCTGCCTGGCCGCGTCGCACTGCCACCGGTACGGGCCGGCCGACACCGACTCCCACGAGCCGTCTTCGAGTTCGGGCACCTCGGGCAGCGGCCAGCGGGGCTCGTCCAGGGCGACCCAGATCAGCCCGTACCGCTCGCGGGCCCGATAGGCCGGCACCTTCGCTTTGGCCGGGACCCGGGACGGATTTTCCAGCTGCGGGATCGCGACGCACCGGCCGTCGGCCCCGTACCGCCAGCCGTGATAGGGGCAGACCAGCTCCTCGCCGCTGATCCAGCCAAGCGACAGCGCGGTGCCGCGATGCACGCACAGATCGGACATGGCCCGCACGGTGCCGCCGGGTCCGCGCCAGAGCACCAGCGGCTCACCGAGCAGGTCCGCATGGGCCGGCCGGTCTGCGAGATCCCCTGACCAGGCCACCGGGTGCCAGCAGGCCCGCAGCGCCTGCAGGTCGGCGAACACTCCGGGCCGCGACGGGGGCCCCGGCGATCCGGGTGCTGCGCTCATAGCTGACAATAACCCGCTCGACCCGGCACGGCTCGCCGGGCCGATGTGGGTGATCCGCTACGACGCACTCGGTTCTGGCCGGTCGCCCAAGCCGAC
>JBPCKO010000388.1:0-11804 GCA_051004215.1 Streptosporangiaceae bacterium
GGCGCAGGCGCAGCGTGGCCGGGTCAGGCGGCGGGGGCGATCTCGGCGTTCTCGGGCCGCTCGGACGGGGCGAAGTCGGCGGCGACCAGGTCCGCGGTGTGCCTGGCCCAGGCGCCGGTCGTGAGCAGGCCGACGGCCAGGACGGCGACGCCGCAGCCGACCAGAATCCAGTAGCCGATGTGGCTCGCGGGCACGAACCCGGTCTTGATCGGGCCGGTCATCGCCGAGACCACGGCCGAGCCGATCACGGCGACCCAGAGTGACGAGCCGACCTGGCGGCTCGTCGACGCCACCGCGGCGGCGGTGCCCGCCTGGGCCCGCGGCATGCCGGACATCGCGGTATTCGTGATCGGGGCGTTGACCAGCCCGAAACCGACTCCGAAGACCAGGTAGCTGATGACCAGGCTGAGCGAGGAAGTGTGCGCGGACAGGCCGGTCAGCGTGTAGGCGCCCGCCGCGAGCGCGATCCCGGCGCTGATCAGCGGCAGCCGCGGCCCGCGCGCGCCGACGACCCGGCCGGACAGCGGCGCCCAGATCACCGTCATCGCCGCCATCGGGAGCATGTACAGGCCCGCGTGCAGCGCGGACAGTCCGCGCACATCCTGCAGGTAGATGGTGTTCAGCAGCAGGAACCCGCTGAGCGCCGCGAACGCCGATACCGCGATCATGGTCGCCCCTGAGAACGGCGCGCTGCGGAAGAACCGTACGTCAAGCAGCGGCTCGCGGCGGCGGCGCTCGCATGCGATGAAAACCGCGCCGGCCGCGACGGCGACAAAGAAGCAGGCGACGATCAGCGGCGAGGTCCAGCCGCGACCAGGTCCCTCGATGATCCCGTACACCAGCGAGGTCAGCGTCAGCATCACCAGCACCTGGCCGGCGGGGTCGAACCGCCGGGCCCGCGGGGCCCGCGACTCCGGCACGAACAGCGCGGTCAGGATGATCGCGGCGATGCCGACCGGGATGTTGATCCAGAAGATGCTCCGCCAGCCGACCGAGCTGACCAGCAGGCCGCCCACGACCGGCCCGAGGGCCATGGACAGGCCCACCACGCCGCCCCAGATGCCGATCGCCCTGGCCCGCTCGGCCCGCTCGGTGAAGGTGTTCGTGATGATCGACATCGCCACGGGGTTGAGCATCGATCCGCCGATCGCCTGGAGCATCCGGAACGCCACTAGCGCGCCGAGGCTGGGCGCCAGGCTGCTCAGCAACGAGCCGAGTGTGAAAAGGGCGAGGCCGATCTGAAAGGTGCGCCGGCGGCCGACCCGGTCGGCGGTCGATCCGGAGAGGATCAGCAGGCTGGCCAGGACGAGCGAGTACGAGGCGACGACCCACTGCAGGCCGGAAACCGAGGCGTGCAGCTCGTGCCCGATCGAGGGCAGGGCGACGTTCACGACGGTGACGTCGAGCCCGACGATGAACAGGCTCATGCAGCAGGTCGCGAGCACCAGCCAGCGCCGGGAGCGACTCAGCTCGGCGGGGCTCATGGGCAAATGCCTTTCGCGACGGATTTACGTTTTGCCCGGCTGCGGCGAGGCGGCCGCCCGGACCAGGGCCAGAATTAGTTACCCGTGCTAACTACGCTAACCATCGGGCAGCCCGGTTTATTCGTGGCCCCCCCGGCGAATGTGCGCCTGTGCGGCCGTCCGGGCCGCGGCACCGCTAGCCGATGTCGCGCCGGCGCAGCCCGATCACCCCGGCCGCGCCCAGGGCGACCGCGATCCCGCCCAGCCAGGCCAGCGGAGCCACGCTCACCGTCCCGCCCGGCAGTTTCGGCAGATGCTGGTACGGCGAGATGTCCAGCAGCCAGTGCGACAGCCCGAGCGTGGCCCCCAGGAACAGCATCAGGACGGCAACGCCCAGCGCGGACCAGCTGACCGCGACGCTGGCTCGCGGTGCGAGGCCGAACAGCGCGACCGCGATCCCGCCCAGCACCAGCGCGGCGGGTGCCTGGGCCAGTCCTGCGCCCGTCAGCCGGGCGAGTTCGGCCCCGCCGCTGCCGGTGCGGTACCCGTAGCCCAGCCCGGCGCCGAAGCCGGTCACGGCGAGTATCAGCACGGTCCCGAGTGCCGCGACCAGGGTGTGGCTGAGCCCCCAGGCCGCCCGGCTGACCCCGGCCGCCAGCACCGGGTCGGCCCGCCCGCCGGTCTCCTCGGCCCGCAGCCGCAGCACCGCCGAGATCACGAAGCCGGCCGCGATCAGGCCGCTGAAGCTGAGGATGGCCGCGAGATAGGCATTGCTGATGGCTGCCTGCCCGCCCAGTCTCAGCACGACCCTCCTGACCGCGGAACTGCTGAGCAGGCTGCCGATGCCCTTGGCCGAGGCGCCGATGACCACGCCGTAGACCAGGCCGCCGAACGTCCAGGCCAGCAGCGTCGGGCGGTGCAGCCGCCAGGCCAGCGCGAGCGGGCTGCCCAGCCAGCGGGCGCCGGCGGCCGGCCCGGCCCGTTGCGGCAGCATGCCCGCGTCATAATCGCGGCGCACGGCCAGCCGGGCGCCCGCCGCTGCCAGCAGCACCGCGGTGACCAGCGGCAGCACCAGAACCCACCACCGGACGGCGCCGAACGCCCGGTCCAGCTCGGCCCAGCCGACCGGGGACAGCCAGCTCAGCCAGCGCGGGCCGCCCTGGCCCGCCGAGTCACCGACGGCGCGCAGCAGGAAGACCACGCCGAGCCCGCCGATGGCGAGCCCGCGAGCCGACCGGCTGGTCGGCCCGACCTGGGCGGTGATCGCGGCCACGCCGGTAAAGACCAGGCCGCAGCCGGCGATCCCGGCCACCAAGGCGACGGTCCCGGCCGCGGGCAGCCCGAGGGCGATCGCCGCGACGGCCATCAGCGTCGCGGCGGTCAGGTTGGCGAGGCAGGCGGTCAGCATCGCGGTGACGAGCGCGGCGTGCCGGCCGACGACCGCCGAGCCGATCAGCTCGAGCCGGCCGGACTCCTCCTCCGCCCTGGTATGCCTGACGACCAGGAAGATGCTCATCAGTCCCGTTCCGAGGCTGCCGAAGGCGGCATCGCGCCAGGCCGTCAGTGAGCCGAGGGCCGTGCCGTACAGCGGCCCGTAGAACGAGAGCAGGGCCGGATTGTGCCCGGCCGCCGTGATGAACCCGATCCGGCCCGCCGCCGTCGGGTACAGCCGGCCGAACCCGTAGACCGTCGCGGCGACGAACGCGGTGAGCGCGTAGAACCAGATCACCAGCATGGTGCGGTCCCGGCGCAGGGCCAGCTTGGTGAGCGGCCCGGTGCCGGTCAGCGTGGTCATGCCGGGGTGTCCCCGGTGTAGTGGCGCAGGAACAGCTCCTCCAGCGTCGGCGGCTGGCTGGTCAGGCTGCGCACTCCGACCGAACTGAGCTGGCGCAGCAGCCCGTTGAGCTCGTTGGTCTCGACCTCACAGCGGACCCGGTTGCCCTCGACGTCCAGGCCGTGCACGCCGGGCAGGCCGTCAAGACCGGCCGGCGGCCCGGCCAGCTCGGCGCTGACCGAGGTCCTGGTCAGGTGGCGCAGGTCGGCCAGGCTGCCGGTCTCCACCGTCCGGCCCCGCCTGATGATCGTGACCCGGTCGCACAGGGCTTCGACCTCGGACAAGATGTGGCTGGACAGCAGCACAGTCCGCCCGGCGTGGCGTTCTTCCTCGATCGCGGTGCGGAACGCCGCCTCCATCAGCGGATCGAGGCCCGCGGTCGGCTCGTCCAGCAGCAGCAGTTCCACGTCCGAGGCGAGCGCGGCGATCAGCGCGACCTTCTGCCGGTTGCCCTTGGAGTAGGCGCGGGCCTTGACCGTCGGGTCCAGCTCGAACCGCTCGATCAGGCTGGCCCGGCGCCCGGCATCCAGGCCCCCGCGTAGCCGGCCGAGCAGGTCGATGACCTCGCCGCCGGTGAAGTTCGGCCACAGGCTGACATCGCCGGGGACATAGGCGAGCCGGCGGTGCAGCGTGGTCGCCTGGGTCCAGGGATCCCCCCCGAGCAGGCTCGCCGACCCGCCGTCGGCGCGCAGCAGTCCGAGCAGGATGCGGATCGTGGTGGTCTTGCCCGCCCCGTTGGGGCCGAGGAAGCCGTGCACCTCGCCCGCGGCCACGTGCAGGTCAAGACCGTCGAGCGCGATCACCTTGCCGTAGGACTTGCGCAAGCCGGCCACGTCGATTGTGTCTTTCAGGGTTCGGACACTACACTAATTTCACAAAACAGTGAAAGTACTGAAGGTTGACGCCGGAGGTAGCGATCCAGGGGGACCTTTGACCGAGCAGGCGGCTGAAGCCGGGGCGGTGGGGCGGTTCGTCGAGCGGTTCGCGGCCGTGCTGGTCGAAGCGGGCATCCCCCGGATGCCGGCCCGTGTATTCGCCACCCTGCTCGCCACCGACTCCGGCTCGCTGACTGCCGGGGAACTGGCCGCCCGGCTGCAGGCCAGTCCGGCCGCCGTCTCCGGCGGAGTGCGCTACCTGATCGGCGTCGGCATGATCAGCCGGGAAGGCGCACCGGGGTCACGGCGGCATCACTACCGCGTGCCGGACGGAGTCTGGGACGAGGTCGTCTCGAGCCGGGACCGGCTCCTGGCCCGCTGGACCTCCGTGCTGAGGGAAGGGATCGACGTGGTCGGCCGCGAGACGCCCGCGGGCGAGCGGCTGAGCGATTCGGTCCGGTACTTCGAGTTTGTCATCGCCGAGCTGCCGCAGGTGCTGGCCAGGTGGCGGGAGCACAAGGCCGCCCTCGACGCCGCGGCCGGAGATTCCTGAGCGAGCCAGACCCGGCCGGTCAGGCCGGCCGCCGGCTCTCCGCGCATTCCCGACCGGGCCGTGCGGATGGACCAGCCACGCCCGGATGTTGGTAAGACTGGTAGGCAAGCACCGGCCGAGGAGGATGCCATCGTGGCGCGCGACCCCGCAGACCTGTACCAGGTGAGCCCGGAGGCGCCGGAGCTGGGATCTGACCTGGTCATGCTCTATTACCTGGACGGGTTCGTGGACGCCGGGGCCGCCGGGCGGCAGCTCGCGACCCACCTGCTGTCCACGCTGGACCATACCGAGATCGCCAGGTTCGATGTTGACTCGCTGATCGACTACCGGTCGCGCCGGCCCTCGATGATCTTCACCAAGGATCACTGGGAGAGCGTGGACGCCCCCGAGATCGCGGTACACCTGCTGCAGGACGCCGCCGGTACCCCGTTCCTGCTGCTGAACGGCCTCGAGCCGGACCGGGACTGGGAGGCGTTCTGCGCCGCGGTGATCGGGCTGTCCGCCCGGCTGAACGTCCGGCTGCTGGTCAGCTTCCACGGCATCCCGATGGGGGTGCCGCACACCAGGCCGCTCGGCATCACCGGGCACGCGACCAAGCCGGAGCTGATCGACGGTTACCAGCCGCTGGTCGACCGGCTGCAGGTGCCGGGCAGCGCGTCGGCGCTGATCGAGTTCCGGCTGGGCGAGGCGGGCAGGTCGGCCGTCGGCTTCGCCGTCCACGTGCCCCACTACCTCGCGCACGCGTCCTATCCGGCCGCGGCGATCACGCTGCTGGCCGCGGTCGAGCGGGCCACCGGGCTGAATCTGCCCGCCGACGGGCTGAGCGAGGCGGCCGAGCTCACCGACGCCGAGATCGCCAGGCAGGTGCAGGGCTCGGACGAGGTGACCGAGGTGGTCAGGTCGCTCGAAGAGCAGTACGACGCCTTCACCTCCGGCCAGCAGGATCTCCTGGCCGGCCAGCCAGAGAACATGCCGACCGCCGAGGAACTCGGCGCCCAGTTCGAGCGGTTCCTCGCCGAGCAAGGCGGCGAGGGCCAGGACGGCGCCTAACCCCGTCCCCGTTTAGGGCAGCTCAGGCTTCCCGCTCATTGGCGAGGATTTGGCCATAACGAGGCTGGCGCTTCACCGTCCCCCGGGCATGAACGGTATCGCCGGCGCAGCGGCCGACCGCACGGGGGCTTAGCTGCTGGCGCCGGGCCACATGTGCGGGGGTCATGTGGCCACGGGAGCAGGGTGGCGATGAGGTCCGCGAACCGCGACGCTTCGCGGGACCGGGCCGCATTGATGCGGCGCCGCCGCCCTGCTCCCCGCTTTTCCTGAGATTCCGAATCCTGAGCTGCCGCGCGTCACCCGCGGCCGCGGTCAGCCGCGCAGGAAGTCGCCGAGCACGCCGCCGGCGGCGCCGCCCGCTACCGAGTCGGCCGTCGACTGAGCCCCGCCCAGGTACGGGGCGAGCGCATGGGCGAGCATCGCGACCGGCATCGACTGCAGCCAGACCCGGCCCGGCCCGGTCAGCGCCACCAGGTGCAGGCCGTCGCCGCCGAACATCATGTTGGCGATGCCGCGCATCCTGGTGATCGAGAACTGCACGGTGGCCTGGAACATGCCGATGTGGCCGGGGTGCACCAAAACGGTCTGGCCCGCAGGCAGGTCATAGGACGTCACCTCGCCGCTCAGCTCGACCCAGGCCCGGCCCTGCCCGTCCAGCTTCTGCAGAACGAACCCTTCGCCGCCGAACAAGCCGCCGCGGAAGCTCTGCTGCAGGCCCACGCTGGGCGTGATGCCCGGGGTGCCGCAGAGCCAGCCGTGCCGGTGCACCAGGTAGGAGTGGCCGCCGGAGAGGTCGACCGGCACGATGTGGCCGGGTAGCTTGGCCGCGAAGGTGATCGAGCCTGGCCCGTCGTAACGGGTCAGGAACAGCCCGCCGCCGCCCATCATCCGCTTCAGGCCGCCCATGAGCCCGCCGGCGCCGCCACCGCCGCTGTTCATGGTCTGCGACATCTGGATGCTGGTCGTCATCCAGGCCAGCTCACCGTGCGGAGTTACGACGTATTCGCCCTGCTGGAGCGACACTTCCAGGATGGGCATGGTCGAGCCCTTGATTTCGGCCTGCATGGGGTCAGCCCTTCCGCAATGCATCACACCGCCGCAACGGCGGTCTTTGAGTGACAATGTACTGGTCAAGCCGCTTTTACGACATCCCAGCCGGGCAAAGTTCCCCGGATCGTGACGGGCCGGCCCGGCCGGGACTTAATCAGAGGCCGACGGCGGCCGCCTATGGCAGATTGGGCGCCGTGGCGGACTACCGGGAGATCAACAAGGCCAACTGGGATGAGCGGGTGCCGGCGCACGCCGCGTCACCCGACTACAACGTCGACGACTACCTCGCCGATCCTGACTACATCGGCAGCGTGGTCAGGTTCGACCTGCCGCTGCTCGGTGACATCCGCGGCCAGCGGGGCGTGCACCTGCAGTGCCACATCGGGACCGACACGATCTCACTGGCCAGGCTGGGCGCCTCGATGACCGGCGTCGACTTCTCCGGGCCAGCCATCCGGCAGGCCAGGGCGCTGGCCGAGCAAACCGGGGCCGATGCCACCTTCGTGGAGTCCGACGTGTACGAGGCGGCCGCCTCCGTCGGCGCCGGCCAGTTCGACCTGGTCTTCACCGGGATCGGCGCGCTGTGCTGGCTGCCCAGCATCGAGCGGTGGGCCGGGGTGGTGGCCAGCCTGCTGCGGCCCGGCGGCCGGCTGTTCATCAGGGAAGGCCACCCGATGCTGTGGTCGCTGGCCGATTCCCGCCCCGACGGACTGCTGGTGGTCGAGTACCCGTACTTCGAGCGCGACGAGCCGATGGTCTTCGACGAGGGGGGCACCTATGTCAGCACGGAGGTCGTGTTCGAGCAGACGGTCACGCACGAGTGGAACCACGGCCTCGGCGAGATCATCACCGCGCTGCTCGGCGCGGACATGACGATCACCGGGCTGACCGAGCACGACAGCGTGCCGTGGGATGCGCTGCCCGGCCAGATGACCATGCTCGAGAACGAGTGGCGGCTGACCGACCGCCCGTGGCGACTGCCGCACAGCTACACGCTGCAGGCAATCCGCTCGGGCTGAGCGGGGCTCGTCAGGACGCGGTCACCGTCCTGATGATCACGGCGTAGAGCCGGTGCCAGCGCAACGACCGGAACCCGGCCGCGGCCAGCAGCCTGGTCGCCCGCAGCGGGGTCCTGGCCCGGTCGCGCCGGCGGCCGGCCAGGGTGGGCAGCAGCCAGGTCGAGCACTGGTCGGTCAGCACGAACAGGCCGCCAGGGGCCAGGACCCGGCGGCACTCGGCCAGCCCGGCTCGCTGGTCGGCCCAGTGGTCGAACGAGGTTGTGGTGATCACCAGGTCGAAGGCGGCGTCGCCGAACGGGAGCCGCTCGGCGGCGCCCTGGGTGAACGTCAGCCGGGGATCCCCGGATCTGGCCCTGGCCTGCTCGATCATTCCGGCCGCCGGGTCGATGCCGGTCAGCCCGGACGCTCCGGGCAGCCGCCCGGCTAGCTCGCGCAGCAGCAGGCCGGTGCCGCAGCCGACGTCGATCACCCGGCCCGGGTCCTGGCACCTGGCCAGCGCCAGGTCGATCGTCCTGGTCACGATCTCGTGGTGCAGCTGGCCAAGGTAGCCGTCCTCGTAACCCGCCGACCGGTCGTCGAAGGCCTGCACGTCGCGGTCCCGGGTCACCATCAGATCCTCGGCTCCTCGTCCGGCGTTGGCAAGGTCGCCGTCGCCGGCGGTGCCGGGTTCGCGCCCGGCGCGCTGCGCTAGGCTCGGCAGCCTGCCCGGCGCCTCGGTAGTGACCACGTACGGGCAGGTCAGTAGGGCTAGCGGCGAGATCGGGCGGGCGGGCGATGGCGGGGCAGGCGACTGGCTCGGCCGCTTCCCTGCCCAGGCTGACCCGTCCCATGCGCCGGCTGCTGATCTTCACCAGCGCGCTGGTGTTCACCGACACGATCTTCTTTACCGCGCTCACCCCGCTGCTGCCGCACTACGTGCACGCGGTCGGGCTGTCCAAGGCCGGGGCCGGGCTCCTGGTCGCCGCCTATCCGCTCGGAACGCTGGTCAGCGCGCTCCCGTCCGGCCTGCTGGTCGCCCGGCTCGGCCCGCGCGGCGGTGTCCTGATCGGCCTGCTGCTGATGAGCGGCTCGACCCTGCTGTTCGGCTGGTCGAACTCGGCCGCCGTGCTGGATGCGGCCCGGTTCGTGCAGGGTCTCGGCGGCTCGTGCACCTGGGCCTCGGGGATGGCCTGGCTGGCCAGCGCGGCACCGGCCGAGCGGCGCGGCGAGCTGCTCGGCACCGCGCTCGGGGCCGCGGTCGGCGGCGCGCTGTTCGGGCCGGTCGTCGGGGCCGTCGCCAGCCAGATCGGCACCGGCCCGGCCTTCTCGGCCGCCGCGGTGTTCGGCGGCCTGCTGATCGTGGCCGACTTCGCCATGCCCGCGCCGCATCAGCCCGAGCCGCAGGGGCTGTCCGCGGCCTTTGCCTCGATCAGGGATCGTGACGTCGCGGTCGGCCTGTGGCTGACCACGATCGCCGGCATCGGGTTCGGCGTCATCGACGTGCTGGCGCCGCTGCGGCTCAGCGCGCTCGGCGCGACCCCGCTGCTGATCGGCGCCACCTTCCTGGCGTCCGCGGCGGTGGAGACCGGCCTGTCCCCGCTGTCCGGACGGATGTCGGACCGGCGCGGCCGGTTCTTCCCGGTCCGGATCTCGCTGCTGGCGGGTGTCGTCGTGAGCCTCGCCGCGGCCGAGCTCGTCCCGTACGGAGCGCTCATCGGCCTGCTGGTGATCGGCATGCCGGCCTTCGGCACCCTCTTCGCGCCGGCCAGCGCGATGCTCAGCGACGGCGCCCACCGGCTTGGGCTGCACCAGGGCCTGGCGTTCGGGCTGGCCAACCTGGCCTGGGCGACGGGCCAGACCGTCGCCGCCGCGGCCAGCGGGGCGATCGCCCAGGCGAGCACCGACCTGGTTCCCTACGCGATACTGGCCGCGACCTGCCTGGTGACATTCCTGGCCACCGTGCGGCGCCGGCCGGCGCGCTGAGCGAGCGCACTGCGAGAATGGGCCGCACCGCGCCAGTCCCCTGCTCCGGCCCGGCCGCCTACGGCCGGCCGCGTTCTCGCCCGTCGCCGAGAGGTGCTTATGTCCAGCCCGCTCTTTCCGGCCTCGCTGGTCGGCAGCTACCCGCAGCCCGACTGGCTGATCGACCGGGGCAAGCTAGCGGGCCGTTTCCCGCCCCGGGTCAGGGCGCGCGAGCTGTGGCGGGTCGGCCCCGAGTATCTGCCGCAGGCGCAGCGGGACGCGATCCGGCTGGCCGTCGCCGACCAGCGCGAGGCCGGGCTGGACATCGTCACCGACGGCGAGATCGGCCGGGAGAGCTACTCCAACGCGTTCGCAACCGCCCTCGACGGCGTCGACGTCGACAACCCGGGCGCGGCGCTGGACCGCAGCGGTCACCCCAATCCGGTCCCGCGCATCACCGGACCGATCACCCGCAAGCACGCCGTCGGCCTGGACGACCTGGCCTACCTGCGCGCGGTGGCCGGCCGGGACGCGACCGTCAAGGTCACCGTCCCCGGACCGTTCACGATGGCCCAGCAGGCGCAGAACGACTACTACCCGACGCTTGAGGCCGCCGCCTACGGCTACGCGGCCGCCGTGCACGACGAGATCGAGGACCTGTTCGCGGCCGGTGCCGACATCGTCCAGGTCGACGAGCCCTACCTGCAGGCCAGGCCGGAGGCCGCGCGCGAGTTCGGGGTCGGCGTGCTGAACGCCGCCCTGCAGGGGATCGCCGGCACTACCGCGGTGCACCTGTGCTTCGGCTACGCGGCGATCATCCACGACCGGCCGAGCGGCTACTCGTTCCTGCCCGAGCTGGCCGGCTCGCTCGCGCAGCAGGTCTCGATCGAGACCGCGCAGTCCGGCCTGGACTGCGCGGTGCTGGCCGGGCTCGCGCAGGCCGGCAAGACGATCATCCTGGGCGTGCTGAACCTGGGCGACCCGGCGGTCGAGACCCCCGGCCAGATAGCCGGCCGCGTCCGCCGGGCACTGGAGCACGTGCCCGCCGATCAGCTCGTGCTGGCCCCCGACTGCGGGATGAAGTACCTCCCGCGCGAGTCGGCCCTCGGCAAGCTGAAGGCCATGACCGCGGCCGCCGCCGCCCTCCGCGACGACCACTTCTAGCTTCCCCGGGCCGGGAACGACAGATCCGTACGGGCCACTGAGCGGCACATCGGCGCGCTAGGTGGCCCGTACGGATCTGGTGTCGAGGACCGTCAGCTGGCGTTCGTCAGCCGGACGGCGCCGGGGTCGGTGCGGCGGGGGTTCTGGACGGCGTCGGGGCACCCGGGCCCGGGGTGGCCGACGGAGTGGGGCCATGCGACGGCGTGCGCACCGGCGGGGGGTTGCGGGTCGGGCCGGCCCACAGCATGACCTGCCCGGGGGCCCACGAGTCGGCTTCGTACACGAACCAGGACAGCGGCACGTGCCGCACCAGCTTGCTCAGTCCGCGCCTGGTCACGATGTGGTAGACCGCCGCCGTGACGTGCCGGGGCCCGATCAGCCGGAGCACCGTCCTGACGTGCCGCCCGTCGATGCGCAGCCCGTGCAGCGCCTCGCCGCGCGCGGTGGCCGACGCGGTCGACTCGTACCGCTCGCCAGGACGGGCCGGACGCCCGAATACCAGGTCCGCGCGGCCGCGGTAGTGCACTGGCACGCGCAACCCGATCGGGCAGATGTCGCCGCCCCCGCCGGTGAAGCAGCGCCCTTTTGCCGAGATCACCTTGACCGACGAGTTCCCGTCGAAGTACACGACGGTGCCGACGATCGACGGCGACGCGGGCACCAGCCGGAGTGAGATATCGAGGTGGTGGGCGCGGAACTCGGCCCGGTAGCGGCGCGGATCGGCATACGGGTTCCGCACGATCACGTCGATGTAGCGCCCGTGCCGGACAAAGGCCAGCACCCGGGCGGCCAGGTGGCCGGCGGCGTGATGGCCAGGCGAGGGGTGCCTGGCCGAGGGGCCGGGCTGGATGGCGA
>JBPCKO010000389.1:0-6925 GCA_051004215.1 Streptosporangiaceae bacterium
GTATCCAGCTGGCTGGGCGGCGGCCGGCGCGGTCACCTGATCGGCCTGGTCAGCGCCGGCCAGGACCCCGAGCAGCGCGGCGGCATCGGCGACGGTCGCGGTCATCGGGCCCGCGGTGTCCTGCTCGGCGGAGATCGGGACGATCCCGGTCCGGCTGATCAGTCCCAGGGTGGGCTTGATGCCGACGATCCCGCAGGCATGGGCCGGGCTCACGATCGAGCCGTCGGTCTCGGTCCCGACCGCCAGCGGGGCGAGGCCGGCCGCCACCGCGACCGCCGAGCCGGAACTCGACCCCGAAGGGTTCCGGCCGGCTCCGTGCGGGTTGACCGCCTGGCCGCCGAGGGTGGACCAGCCGCTGGAGGAATGAGGCGAGCGGAAGTTGGCCCACTCCGACAGGTTGGCCTTGCCGAGGATCACCGCGTTCGCCGCCCGCAGCCGGCCGATCAGGAACGCGTCCTGCGCGGCGGCGCCGAGCAGCGCAGGCGAGCCCGCGGTCGCGGGCGAGCCGGCCACCGCGATGTTGTCCTTGATCAGGACCGGGATCCCGGCCAGCGGCCCCAGGCCGGCGCCCGACGCGCGGGCTTGGTCGACTGCAGCCGCCTGCTCGGCCGCGTCCCCGCAGACCGAGATCACCGCGCGCAGGGCGGGATTGTGGCGCTCGATCCGGTCCAGGTAGTGCCGCACGAGCTCGGCCGATGTCAGGCGGCCCGAGGCCAACGCCGCAGTCAGGGCGGCCACCGTCGCCTCGCCTGTGCCGATGCCTGACCGTCCGATGGTTTCGCCGGGAGATTCGGTGAACGTCATGGTGGAAGACTAGGAGAGCCGGCTATTCCGGCACCGGGGGGTTCGACTGATGGCGGCTGTCCTGCGGCGGCTTCGTCGCGTGCGGGTCGCGGCCGGCCTGGCCGCGACGGCGGTGGCATCGATCGCGCTGGCGGCGTGCAGCTCGGCGGCGGGTGGCGGGCTGGGCCCGCAGGCCTCGCTGCAGAGCAGCTACGAAGCGACCATCACCAGGGCGCTGCCGTCGGTCGTGGAGATCAGCGCGGGCGGGACGACCGGCTCAGGCGTCGTCTTCGACAACCGCGGCGATGTCGTCACCAACGCGCATGTGGTCGGCAAGCACACCAGGTTCGACGTGCGGTCGTCGGTGGTCAGCCAGACGATGAAGGCCAGGCTCGTGGGCGTCTTCACCCCTGACGACCTGGCCGTGATCAAGGTCGGCAAGGGCTCAAACCAGCTCAGGCCGGTTCGGTGGGCCAATTCTGACCGGGCCCAGGTCGGCCAGATCGTGCTGGCGATGGGAAGCCCGTACGGGCTGACCGACAGCGTGACCCAGGGCATCGTCTCGGCCACCGGGCGCACCGTCACCGGGCCTGACATCTCCGGCCACCCGCCCACCGTGCTCGTCAGTGCCCTGCAGACCAGCGCCGCCATCAACCCGGGAAACAGCGGCGGCGCGCTGGTGCTGCTGACCGGCGAGGTCCTCGGCATACCGACGCTGACCGCGACCGACCCCGAGCTGGGCGGCCGGGTCGAGGGCATCGGCTTCGCGATCCCGGCCAATACCGCGGTCAGCGTGGCCCGCCAGCTGATTAACCAGGGCAAGGTCACCGAGTCCGACCGCGCCTCACTGAATATCGCGGGCGAGACGCATGTCAACGCCGAGCATGTGCCCGACGGAGTGGCCGTCACCCAGGCCCATCCGGGCGGCGCCGCAGCCGCCGCGGGCATCAGGACCGGAGACGTCATCGCCGGGGTGGCCGGCCGGCCGGCGCCCGATATCGCGACGCTGGACAGCCTGCTGGTCGACTTCCGCCCCGGGCAACGGGTCAAGGTCGAGCTGCTGAGGGGCGGCAACCCGCGGCAGGTGATGGTCCGGCTGGGCAGCCTCACCAGCCCGCCCGTACCCCGCCGGGGGCGGCCTGCGCCGCGTAAGCCTAACCCGGCCACACCCCGCGCGACGAGCAAGCCGAGTCGCCCGGCCGGTCAGCACCACCGCTCTCCGCACCCGTAGCCCTCCCTGACCGCGAGCTTGTCTAGACTGCCGGCGTGACCTTCACCCTCGGCTCACTTCGCTTCGAACCGGCCGCCAGCCGGCCCGACCTGCTGGCCGTGCCGGTCGCCGCCGCACTGGCCGACCCGGCCTGGCCGCTCGCCGATGACGACCTCGGCGTCGCCGCGATCGACCCGGACCTGGCCGACACGGCCGCCTTCTGCGAGCGCTACGGCGTGACCGGGCCCGAGTCGGCCAACTGCGTGGTGATCGCAGGCCGCCGCGACGGTGAGGTCCGGTACGCCGCCTGCGTGGTCCTGGCCACGACCAGAGCCGACGTGAACGGCATCGCCAGGCGGATGCTCGACGTGCGCAAGGCCTCGTTCGCGGCGACCGACGTCGCGGTGGCGGAGACGTCGATGGAGTACGGCGGGATCACCCCGGTCGGCCTGCCCGCCGGGTGGATGGTGCTGATCGATGCGGCCGTGGCCGCGGCGCCGCGGGTCGTCATCGGCAGCGGGCTGCGCCGCTCGAAGCTGGCGCTATCCGGCAAGGCCCTGGCCAGCCTGCCCGGCGTGGCGACGGTCGCGGACCTGGGCCGCTAGCAGGCCAGACCAAGCCGCCGGCCGCTGCTCACGGCATCCACGAGACCCGGCCGTGCAGCAGCGCGTAGCCGACGAACGCGGTCGCGTCGATCAGCATGTGCGCGATGACCAGCGGCATCACCCGGCCCCAGCGGCGGTACAGCACGGCGAAGATCACGCCCATGGCGGCGTTGCCGAGGAACCCGCCCAGGCCCTGGTACAAGTGATAACTGCCGCGCAGCAGCGCGCTGCAGGCGATCGCGGCGGCCGGCGCCCAGCCCAGCTGGTCCAGCCTGAGCAGCAGGTACCCGATCACGAGCACCTCCTCGAGCAGGCCGTTCTGGATCGCGCTGAGCAGCAGCACCGGGATCCGCCACCAGACCCGCGGCAGGGCCTCGGGTACGACATTCAGGCTGACGCCCAGGTGGAACGCGGCCAGGTACAACCCCAGCCCGGCACCGCCGATCACGGCGGCCAGCACGGCCCCGCCGCCGAGGTCCCTGACCGGCTGGCTGGCGTCCAGCCCGATCACCGTGGCGGGCTCCCCCGACCTGGCCATCAGGTAGAGCACCAGGAACACCGGGGCCAGGTTCTCGGCGATGCCGACGATCTGCAACGTGAGGTCGAGCCAGGGGTGGCCGGGCGCCAGCGAACCGACCAGCAGGGCCGACTGCCCGGCCAGCGGGCGGCGCTGCAGCAGCGAGCCGACCAGCGACAGCACCGCGTTCACGGCGCTGGCACCGAGCGACACGGCGAAGACTGCGAAAATCTCCCACCGGATCAGCCACGGCGGCGGCGGGCGTAGGCTGGTCTCCCTGAGTGCCACCTGACGGACTCTAGCCTGTGCGATCGCCGTGATCTGGCAGGCGAATCGTTGCTAGCCGACGGGATTGGCGCCGCGCGCGGCCGGGCCGCTGCCGGGCTCGCCGGCCTGGCCGATCCTGGATAAGCCGCGAACAAAACGGTATATAAGGATCGGTCTGAGCAGCGAAACCGAGGGTGGTCCGATGATCCGTGCAGGCCGTCACCAACGCGGCCAGCGCACGCCAGGCGAACCGGCGGCGCCGGACCTGGGTGGACCGCGCGCCCGTTCCGCCTCAGTGCTGACCGACGAACCGGAGCCGGCCGCCGATGCCGGGGCGCCCGCGCTGGCCGCCGATGCCGAGGCGCCCGTGCTGGCCGACACCGTGCTGGCCGACACCGTGCTGGCCGACACCGTGCAGGAAGACCCCGTGCTGGCCGACACCGTGCTGGCCGACACCGTGCAGGAAGACCCCGTGCAGGAAGACGCCGGCCCAGGCGAAGAAGGCGGCGGAACTCCCGCTGACGCCACTGCCGCCGGATCGGACCACGGCCCGGGGGCTGGAACATCCGCGGCGAGTGGCCGCGGCAGCGCGTTCCGGCGCGCGCTCGGGCATACCTGGCTGCGCCACCTGATCGTGCTGCTGGTCTACGAGGGCGCCGGGATCGCGGTGACCTGGCCGCGGCTCACCTGGCTGGCCGACGGCAAGCTGCCCGCCACGGCGGACGTGTCCAGCTTCGTGTGGAATCTGTGGTGGACCGGCCACCAGCTGCTGCACCTGGGCAACCCGTTCTTCACGAGCTACATGGCCGCGCCGGTCGGGACGCATCTGGCGTTCAGCACGCTGATGCCGCTCGCGGGCTGGGTGACCGCGCCGGTCACGGTGCTGTACGGCCCGGCCGCGTCGTTCACGCTGCTGACCCTGGTCACGCCGGGACTGCTGTGCTACGCCATGTACCGGGCGGCCAGGCTCTGGCTGAACGAGCCGGGCGCGCTCATCGCCGGCGCGTTCTTCGGGCTCTCCTCGATGCTGATGTGGCAGGACTGGTACCACGTCAACATCGCGATCGGCACGATCTTCCTGCCGGTCACGATCGAGGCGGCGGTCCGGCTGCGGCGCGATCCGCACCTGGCGCCCGCGATCGCGCTCGGCGTCGCGCTCGGCGCCTCGATCCTGATCAACCAGGAGAGCACGGTCGTCGCCCTGCTGCTGACCATCGTGATCCTGGTGCCGTGGCTGGTGACCGCGGTGATCAGGGACCGCGGGCTGGCCCGGCGCGCGCTCAGGCCGCTCGCGGCCGGGGCGCTGGTCGCCATCGTCATCGCCATTCCGCAGATCATCGGCATGATCCAGCAGGTCAAGGCGGGCGCGGCCGGCGTCCCGCCCGGGCAGCTGGCGCTGAACTACGCGCAGTTCGGGGTTTCGCTGCCGACGCTGTTCGCGCCCTCGCCGCGGCTGGCCAATTTCGGCTTCGCCCACCTCGCCTCGGCGTACAGCTACCACAACTCCGAGCAGCTGATGGAGGGCCTGCCGACCTTCGGCGCCGTGCTGACCGTGCTCGCGCTGCTGGGGCTGGCAGCCGGGTGGCGCAAGCGCAGCACCTGGGCCTTCACCGGGCTTTGGCTGGTCAGCGCGGTGGTGGCGCTGGGCACCAGCCTCACCATCGGCCGCAACTGCTTGATCAGCGCGGGCATCTACCACCGGCCGGGCAAGGTGTACGGGAATTTCTGCACCCAGTACCTCCCGCTGATGACGCACCTGACGGCGACCAAGGTCGTGTACAAGGGCGGGCCCCCCACCGGGGTCTGGCGCCCGGTCGTCGCCTCCGACCTGATGCCGTACACCTGGCTGGTCCGGATCCCCGGGCTATCCGGGCTGCGGGAGGCGGACCGGTTCGCCATCGTCGGCCTGATCGGCGCGGCCATGCTGGCCGGCCTGGCCGTGCAGTGGCTGGCCAAGCGCAAGGTGACGATGCCGCTGATCGCGGTCGTGATCGCGCTCGGCGCCCTGGAGGCGGGCTGGTCCGGCGCTCCGCCCGCGTCGCCCGGCTACCCGGCCAACTACGGCTACCAGGGCTGGATGCGGTCCGCGCTGCCGGAACTGGACTACCCGCTGACCAAGGACCACACGAAATCGATCGTGGTCGACGTGCCGTTCGGCCTGCGCGGCGGGGTCGGCGTCACCGGTCAGCCGATCGCTCCGAGCGCGATGCTGATCGCCACCCACGACCGGCACCCGCGCGCGATCGCGTACACCGCCTGGGTGTCCAAGGCGGCCAACAAGGGCATCGCCGGGCACGCGTTCTACCGTTACCTCTACGTCGCCCAGAAGAGCGGCTCGCTGAACCCGGTCCGGCTGGCCAGGGCCCGGGCCGACCTGCGCACGCTGCATGTCGGCTGGGTAGTGGAGTGGCGCAACGTGTGGACCGACCATCACCAGTGGCAGCGCTACAAGCGGCTCACCAACTACCTGCTGCGTGTCGGGTTCGTCCGTACCCACGATTACTGCGTTTTCCGCGTCGCGCCGGGTCAGCAGTGCCCGAGCGGCCAGCGGATCTGGCTGCTCCAGTACAAGCCGGCCAGCAGGCCGGCCGGCGGGTAGGCTTCGAGCGTGACGATCAAGGATGAGCCGGGCAAGCGGACCAGGCTGCCCAAGGCGCCCCCGGCGCGGGAGAGCGAGGTGGCGGCCGGCCAGGTTCCGGCCGTGCGCCCTGAGCCGCCCCGCACGATCAGGATCGCGGTCCTGTTCATGTACGCGGGCGCGGCGCTGACGGCGGCCGGGCTGGCCCTGAGCGTGATCGCGGTCGCGACCGGCGAGCGGGCCCTGCGGGCCAGTCATCCGCACGCGACCGCGGCCCAGCTGCACGCCACCCAGAAGGTCCTGATCATCATCGCGATCGCGTCCGGCGTCCTCGAGATCGCCGGCTGGCTGCTGCTCGCCAGGGCCAACCGGAACGGACTGAAGTGGGCCCGCATCGTGGCCACGGCGCTGTTCGCGCTCAGCACGCTGAACCTGGCCGGGCACTTGCACGGCGCCGCGACGATCGGGAACACGATCTACTCGGTGCTGATCTGGCTGGTGGGACTGGCCACGATCGTCCTGCTCTGGCTGCGCGAATCCAGCCAGTATTACGCCAGCGGGACCGCGCGGCCGTCGGCCAGCGGGACCGCGCGGCCGTCGGCTAGGGGCTCCGCGGGCACCGGCAGCTGATCCCCGGCCTGGCCGAGCCGCTCGGTCAGGCGCCGCCAGGCCAGCTCCGCGCCCGAGGCCAGGCAGCCGTCCACCACGGCGCTCGTGCCCAGCGCGCTGACCCGCAGCTCGGGCAGGACCGGGGCGATGGCGATCAGCTCACGCCGGACCAGCCCGGCGAATCCCGGCGCCTGCCCGATGCCGCCGCCCAGCACGACCAGGCCGGGATCCACGACCGTGATGATCGCGCAGATCGCCTGGGCGACCAGGCGCGCCTCCGCGGCCACGATCCTGCTGGCCCGTTCGTCACCGGCCGCCGCGGCTGCGAATACCTGCCTGGCCGACCGGGTCCGCAG
>JBPCKO010000390.1:0-4150 GCA_051004215.1 Streptosporangiaceae bacterium
GTTTCGGGTACCCTTCCTGCGGGGCGCGGCCCCCCCTGTCCGCCCCCCTGCCCCCCCCCTGCGCCTCCCGCCCGGGTCACGGGCGCCGTCATGCGCCCCTGCAGAGCGCGGCCTGGACGGTATCACCGCCAGCGGGAGTGCGGCCGGCCGGGTCCGGCTGAACCCCGCCGCGACTCGCCAGGATATTTTGCCGCTATTTGCTGGCAACTACCCGGCTGGCACAGTAGTCTGCCGGGAGTTTCGTTACCGCACCGTGATCTGGATGCTGTCAACCAATCGCCAGGCAGTCGCGACGTCAGCGCGATGCCCGGTCGTCCTTTCGAGGGAGTGATCTGCGCTGTCCGGAGCCGGCGAGCAGCACGCGATGCGACCGAACGGGACGGCGGCGCGATCGGTGCCGTCCGGGGCCGAGGGCAGCCTGCCCTGCGCGATGCCGGTGCGGCGGCCGGGCGCCAGCCACGGCTGGGTCAGGCCGGGCCGGGCCGACCATGCCGCCGCCGGCTCCGCCGACGGCCAGCCCGGGCCGCCGCTCGCGGACTCGCTCCAGCGCGTTCTGGACGGCCTGCGCAACCTCGGCTAGCGAGCCAGGCGGCCCTGCTCGCGGCGACGTAGGCTGCAAGCACCCGGTGAAGGAGGCCGTCCATGGACTTCGAGCACGTCTGCCTGGACTGGTCCGGTGAGTTCGCGACCGTGACCATGAACCGGCCCCGGCGGCGCAATGCCCTGTCGCTGGACCATATGCGCGAGCTCATCGCCGCCTTCACCCAGGTCGGCGAGAGCGACGCCCTCGGCGTGGTGCTAGCCGGGAACGGGCCGGTCTTCAGTGCCGGGCACGACTTCGCCGACGTCGCCGAGGCCGGCCTGGCGGCGGTCAGGTCGCTGCTGGCGACCTGCACCGAGCTGATGACGCTGATGCAGCAGATCCCGCAGCCGGTCGTCGCCCGGGTGCACGGGCTGGCGACCTCGGCCGGCTGCCAGCTGGTCGCCTCGGCCGACCTGGCCGTGGCCAGTGAGGTTGCCGGGTTTGCGGCCCCCGGGGGTAAGGGCGGCTGGTTTTGCCACACCCCGATGGTCGCGATCGCCAGGAACGTCGGGCGCAAGCGGGCAGCCGAACTGGCGCTGTCCGGTGACGTGATCGACGCGCCCACCGCACTGGACTGGGGCCTGGTCAACCAGGTCGTCCCGGCCGGCCAGCTCGATGCGGCCACCTTCGGCCTGCTGAAGCGGGTGACGCGCGGTTCCGTTCTGAGCAAGGGCATCGGCAAGCAGGCGCTGTACGCCCAGATCGACCTCGACCAGGCCAAGGCTTACGCCTACGCGATCGAGGTCATGGCGGCCACCAGCCAGCTGCCCGACGCCCGCGAGGGGATGCGGGCGTTCCTGGACAAGCGCGAGCCCAGGTTCGGGCAGGCGACCTAGACGGCTGGGTCAGCCGACCGGCAGCTGGTAGGAGCCGACGACGGTCGCGTCGGAGGCCGCCGGGCCCTGCGCGCACCGGCCGGCCACGCCAGCCTGGAATTTCGCGAAGGCTTCTGAGGAGGCCAGCGGGTTGCGCTGCTCGTCGGCCAGCTCGGCGACGTGCACGAAGCTCACGCCGTCGTCGAGCCGGAAGGCCGCGTAGCGCAGGCCGTCCGGCTGCTGGCTCGCCAGTTCGGCGAACACCTCGCGGATAAGCCGCGCGTTCTCCTCGGCGCTATCTGGCCTGGTCGTGTACCTGACTACCTTGGTCACGCTCATCTGTGCTCCCGATTGTGGTCGGCTCGCGGGGGCCCGGTCGCGGATCGCCGGGCCGCGGGCGGCTAGATCGCGCGCATCCGGTTGTTGCGCGCGTCGTGCGTTACCTCGGCCAGGCCGAGCTCTTCCAGCAGCGGCGGCAGGTACATGCCGAACCGGCCGCGGTAGCCGCTGCGCAGCCCGTACCAGCCGCCGACCGGATTGCCAGCCGACCGGCCCCAGGCCTCGACGGTGCCGTCGGCGGCCGGCTTCTTCTCGTCGGCCGCGCCGAGCGGCACCCAGTCGCCCTGCCCGGCCAGCCACTCGTGCAGGTCCTCGATTGCCTGCAGCCGGTACTTCAGCGTGGTCGAGCCGACCTGGCAGACCAGGGCCGGAGGATCGGCCTCCTGGTCGGCGTACATCGTGTAGCTCGACGTGCCCGGCGGGGTCGTGAGCTGCCACGGGTCTTGTCTGGTTCCTGCGGCCATCACTCGTCTCCTTCCTTCGCGGCGGCGACAAAGTACGGCACCAGGCCTTCCAGGCCGGCCCGGTTCCTGGCCCGCCACTGCCTGGCCGCCCCGCCCAGCCGCTCCCAGCCCTTTTGCTCGATCTCGACGGTGGTCGCGGCCGCGCCGCGGGCCACGAACCTGATGCTGACCTCGGTGGCCCCCGACCGGTCGGTGCCCAGGTGCCATAGGTAGGCCAGCCGCTCGGGCGGATCCCAGACGGTGACCTCGCCCCAGTCGTGCTCGGCGCCTTCCGGAGTGCGCTCGTAGATCCGGCCGCCGACATCGCCCTGCAGCACGACTAGCTCGGGCCGGCCGGAGACCGTGTGGTCACGCGGCCACCAGGTACTGATCCGGTCGGTCCAGGTGCGGAACGCGTGCGCTTGCGAGCACGCAACCTCGAAGGACACCCGCAGCGGCTCCGTCACGACCGCGGGTCCTCGCCGGTGTTCTCGGCGAGCAGCCGGAATCGCGCCGCCGCCTCGCCCCAGACCCCCTCCAGGTAGACCTGCACCGCCCGCAGTCCCTCCTGACGTAGTTCGTAGATCCGGCGGGTGCCCCTGGCCTGCTCGGCGACCAGGCCGGCTTGCTTGAGCAGCCGAAGGTGCCTCGATACCGCCGGCCGGCTGACCGGCAGCTCCCCGGCGATCTCGCCCACGGCCTTGCCACCCTCGCTGAGCAGGCGCAGGATCTCGCGTCTGGTCGGGTCGCCCAGCGCCTCGAACGGGTCGCCCGGTGCCGGTGTCGCCATCGCCGACCTCCAGTCGGTCATCACCAGATTACCGTAACTCAACAGTTACCGTAACACGAAAGTTACTGTAACACGGGAGCTACCGTAACACAGTCGCGATCGTCACCCGGCCGGGTCGCAGCCGGCTTTGAAGTTGAGCACTCAACTTCAGAGCCGGTATCCTGCCTGCACGGGGCCGGGCGGCCCGGTGTCCATGGCGGCGAGGCAGGACGGAGTCACGGGGCAGATGGCGGACTACGGGCACGAGCTGCTGTTCGGCAGTTTCATCACGCCCTCGGCCCGGGCGCCGGAGCGAGTGGTCGCGCTGGCCCAGCTCTCCGAGCGGGCCGGCCTGGACCTGGTCACCATCCAGGACCATCCCTACCGGCCCGACTACCTCGACGCGTGGACACTGCTGTCCTTCCTGGCCGCCGCCACCGCGCGGATCAGGCTCGTGCCGAACGTGCTCAACGTGCCGCTGCGACCTCCGGTCGTGCTCGCCCGCAGCGCGGCGAGCCTCGACCTGCTCAGCGGGGGCCGGGTGGAACTCGGCCTTGGGGCCGGAGCGTCCTGGGACGCGATCGATGCGGCCGGAGGGCCGCGGCTGCGGCCCGCCGAGGCCCTGGCCGCACTCGACGAGGCCATCACGATCATCAGGGAGGTCTGGGCGGCAGGCCAGCGCGACGGCGTCCGGGTCAGCGGCCAGCACTACCGGATTGCCGGATCCGAGCGCGGCCCGGCGCCCGCCCATGACCTGGGCATCTGGGTGGGCGGGTACAAGCCCCGCATGCTCGGCCTGATCGGCCGGGCGGCCGACGGCTGGCTGCCCAGCCTGTCCTACCTGCCCAGGGGAATCGCCGAGCTGCCTGACCTGAACGCCAGGATCGACGAGGCGGCGGCCGCGGCCCGGCCGCGATCCGGCGGCTGCTGAACGTCGCAGGCGAGTTCTCGGCCGCAAGCTCCGGCCTCCTGCACGGCCCGGCCGCCCAGTGGGCCGAGGAACTGGCCGGGCTGGCCCTGGACGCCGGCGTCTCGGGATTCATCCTGGCCACGGACGAGCCGGCCGCGATCGAGCGGTTCGGCCAGGAGGTCGCGCCCGCGGTGGCCGCACTGGTCGCGGCGGAGCGGGCCGATCCCGGCGGCACCAAGGACGCCGGTCCTGGCCGCGATGGCGGGACAACGGCCAGCCGGGCCGGGGCCG
>JBPCKO010000391.1:0-7123 GCA_051004215.1 Streptosporangiaceae bacterium
GGCCGGGTCCGGCGGCCGGGCGGGCAGGCGGCCAGGGCGCGGCGGCAAGAAGCCTGGCGGCGGCAGCGACGGCGACGCGCTCACCAGCCCCATGCAGGGCACCATCGTCAAGATCGTCGCCGCGGACGGCCAAAAGGTCAGCGCCGGGGACACGATCGTCGTGCTCGAGGCGATGAAGATGGAGCAGCCGCTGTCGGCCCACAAGAGCGGCACCGTGTCCGGCCTGGATGTCCAGGTGGGGCAGACCGTATCGGCCGGGCACACGATCTGCCGGCTGGCGGACTAGAGGTTGGCCAGGCTGCCCGGTGATCCTGGCCTACCGCGCTGGCTGGGGTTCGCGCTCGGGTTCCGGCTGCCCGAGGAGAACCGGGACTGGGTCAGGCACGAGCTGACTGATGCCGGCTGGCGGCTGCGCACGGTCCTGCGGCATCTCGCGATCATCGTGCCGATCTGCGCGGTCGTGGCCGTCGTGCTGCTCACGCTGGTACCCGCGCCGGTCTGGCTGGCCGGCATGATGGTCGGCCTGATCCTCGCGGGCAGCGTGTTCAGCGTGGCGGCCTACGCCGACGACATCCGCGCCTCCCGGCTGCGCCAGCACGGCCTCGAAGCGCCGGACGACCCCGACCTCGGCCACCCCGCGCACTAGGCCGGGGGCCGCCCATCAGACGGTTTCGGCGGGCTGCATGAGGCGGCGCGCGGCCTCGGTGATGCTTCCGGTCAGCGACGGGTAGACGGCGAAGGTGTGGGCGATCTCGTCGACCGTGAGCTGCTGCTCCACGGCCAGCGAGACGCCGAGGATGAGCTCGCTGGCCCGGGGGGCGACGATCACCCCGCCGAGCACGATCCCGCTATTGCGCCGGGTGAAAAGCTTCACGAAACCGTCGTCGAAGCCGTCCATCTTGGCCCGGGCATTGGTCGCCAGCGGCAGCTTGACCACCCGGGCCTGGACCTCGCCGCCGTCCAGGTCAGCCTGGCTGACGCCGACGGTGGCGATCTCCGGCTCGGTGAAGATCGTCGCGGCGACATGACCGAGGCGCAGCGGCTGCACGGCCTCGCCGAGCGCGTGCCACATCGCGATCCGGCCCTGCATCGCGGCCACCGAGGCCAGCATCCACCGGCCCGTGCAGTCGCCGGCCGCGTATACCCCGGGCGCGGACGTCCTGGACACCTTGTCCACGGTGATGAAGCCGCGGTCGTTGACGGCCACCCCGGCCGCAGCCAGCCCGATGCCCTGGGTCGAGGGCACCATGCCGACGGTGAGCAAGCAGTGCGAACCGGCCACGATCCGGCCGTCCTCCAGCTTGACCTCGACCCCGCTGCCGGTCCGGGTCGCCGAGAGCGCGCGGGAGCGGCCGAGCACGGTCATGCCGCGCCGGCGGAAGACGTCCTCCACCACCATGGCCGCGTCGGTGTCCTCGTTCGGCAGCACGTGGTGCCGGGATGAGACCAGCGTGACCTGGGAGCCGAGGGCCTGGTAGGCGCAGGCGAATTCGGCCCCGGTCACCCCGGAGCCGACCACGATCAGCTCGCCCGGCAGCGCATCCAGGTCGTAGAGCTGGCGGCAGGTCAGCAGCCGCTCGCCGTCGGGAACGGCGCCCGGAAGTTCGCGCGGCTGGGCGCCGGCCGCGATCAGCACGGTGTCAGCGGTCAGCTCGCGGCCGCCGACCGCCACGATGCCGGGGCCGACGAGCCGCCCGCGGCCCTGGATGACGTGCACGCCCTCCGCGCTCAGGCGCATCCCGACGTCGGCGGACTGGGCCCTGGCCAGGTCCCTGATCCGCGCATAGACCCGGGCCGGGTCGGCGGTGGTACGGGCGGCGCTGGCCCGGGCGGGCCGCGACGGGTCGCGGTCGAACCTGATCCCGAGTTCGTGGCCGCCCTGCACGGCGGCCATCAGGCTGGCCGTGGCGATCAGCGTCTTCGACGGCACGCAGTCCGTGAGCACGCACGAGCCGCCAAGCCCGCTTTCCTCGATCACGGTCACGTCGGCGCCCATCTGGGCCGCGACCAGAGCCGCCTCGTAGCCGCCCGGGCCCCCGCCGATGATCACAATGTGCGTTCGCGGCTGGTCCACGTTGCCTCATTCTGTCGCACGGCCAGCCGCCACCCGTCGGCAGCCTCGTTCTGTCCCGTCAGCCACGCGAACCTGCCTACCGCTCGCGACCCGGACTCGTACGCTAGGGGACCGTGGCGTTGTACGCGGCATACGGCAGCAACATGGACCCTGGCCAGATGGCCGAACGCTGCCCGCACTCCCCTCAGGCCGGCCCCGGCTGGCTGGACGGGTGGCGGCTTACCTTCGGCGGCGAGGACCTCGGCTGGGAAGGCGCGCTCGCGACCGTGGTCGAGGACGCGGACTCGCGCGTCTTCGTCGTGCTGTACGAGATGGCCGATACCGACGAGCAATCCCTCGACCGCTGGGACGGCGCCACCCTCGGCTACTACAGCAAGCTCCGCGTGCGCATCGCGACGCTGGACGGCGACGCGCTGGCCTGGCTGTACGTGCTCAACGACTACGAGGGCGGGCGGCCGTCGGCCCGGTATCTCGGCATCATGGCGGATGCGGCTGAGGCGGCCGGCGCCCCGGCCGACTACGTGGCTGGCCTGCGCGGCCGGCCCTGCACCTCGATCGGGTCCTGAGGACGGCGGCCTAGCCGGCCAGCATCACGGTCACGAACGCGATGCCCGGCACCAGTACGGCCGCGATGGTCAGCCAGGCCCAGGCGGTCGCGACCACCGCGCTGACCTCGACCGGTGCGTTATCCGGGTCCAGCAGCCGCGCCTTGATCTCGTCCGACGTCGCCGCCATCTCCCGGGCGATGACCTCGGTCTGAGTCATCTTGACCAGTTCCTTGGCCTGCCCGGGCAGTTGCCCGTAGCTGGCCGGGCGGTTGCGCCGGCCCTGCTCCCACTGCCAGCCGTGCAGCTTGGCCCTGGCCCGGTTGCGCCTGGCCGAGGAGAGCGCCCAGCTATAGACGGTCTTGTCCTTCTTCGGCGCCCGGCGCGAGCACTGGATTTCGAGTGAGTCGGCCAGGAAGATCCCGCGGACCGCGGACCACGGAATGCGGAAGATCCGGAACGGATTCCGCACCGTGACGCCGTCTTCGTCCGAACTGACCTTGGGCCACAAGGTGCAGGCGAATACGAGGCCGGTCGCGGTCAGCGTGCCGAGAGCGAACTTCAGGGACAGGTAGTCGCGGCCCTGGATGAGCAGGTCGCCGAGGATCAGCACGACCAGCCCGACCCACGTCCACCACACCACCACCGGGGTGGTCAGCCGGTAGACCCGGCTGCCGTCGGCTTGCAGGCGGCCGGCGGTGACCGGGACGCCGGTTCTGGTTCGCTCGTTGGGCGCGGTCACGGCAGACGGCTCCGAGGTCAGCGGCTGGCCGGACACTCGGAACGCACCCGGCGGCTTCTACCACCATATGCCGCTCGGCCCGGAGCAGCAGGTCGCGGCGCTGTTACCCGGTTACAGTCAGGCCACTGACTGATAATCACCCAATAACGGGCCCGCCAGCGTGACGCCGTCCGCGGACGCGCTCAGCGCCCCCAGCCTGGCCCCTTCGGCCGCGCCGGCGGCGATCACCGAGTCCGGGCCGTGCTGGCTGCCGATCGCGGTCAGCGCGGTGGCCGCCATCACCTTCAGGCCGATGGCGATGCAGCGCTCGTCCACGTCGAACAGCGGCTGGTGAAGATCGACGTCCTCGGCCGATCCGGGCGACCGGGTGCCGAGCCGGAACAGGCTGCCCGCAATGGATTCCAGGTACCAGGCGAAATCCTCGCCCCCCAGGCTCTGCGGCGCCGCCGTCAGCGCGCCGGGGCCGAGCACCCGGCTGGCGGCGGCGGCGACCATCGAGGTGCTCACCGCCTCGTTCACCGCCGGCGGCACGCTGCGCACGTAGGTCAGGTCGGGCGTCACGCCGTAGGAATTGGCCACGGCGTCGACCAGTTCCTTCAGCATGACCGGGGCGGCGTGCCAGGCCGTGTCGTCCAGGCACCGGACGGTGCCCTCGACCACGCCGACGTCCGGGATCGCGTTGGAGGCCGTGCCGGCGCTGACCCGTCCCCAGACCAGGCTGATCCCGGACCGCGGGTCGACCCGGCGGGACAGCACCGCGGGCAGCTCGGTAATGATCTTGCCGAGCGCGAACACCAGGTCCGCGGTCAGATGCGGCCGGGCCGTGTGCCCGCCCGGCCCGGTGACCTCGACCTTGATCTTGTCGCAGGCCGCGGTGATCGGGCCGGTCCTGGTGCCGATCTTGCCGACATCAAGCTTGGGATCGCAGTGCAGCGCGAACACCCGGTCGACCGAGGAGATGCCGCCCGCCGCGAGCACGTCGAGGGCTCCGCCCGGGGCTTCCTCGGCGGGCTGGAAAATCAGGCGGACCTTGCCGGGCAGAGCGCCCGCGGCGGCGGCCCTGGCCAGGAACAGCCCGGTGCCCAGCAGGATGGACGTATGCACGTCGTGCCCGCACGCATGACAGGCGCCGGCGGTCAGCGACCGGTAAGGGACGTTCTTCTCGTCCAGGATCGGCAGCGCGTCGATGTCCGCGCGCAGCGCGACCGCCGGCGCGTCGTCCGGCCGGCCGCCCACGTCGACAATCAGGCCGGTGCCCCTGGGCAACACGGCCGGCCGCAGGCCCGCGGCCTCTAGCCGCAGCGCGATCCGGCGCGTGGTCCGGTGCTCGGAGTAGCCGATCTCCGGGTGGGCGTGCAGGTCCCGGCGGAACTCGATCAGCTCCGGCTCGTGTGAGGCCAGGAACGCGTCGAGTTCGCCGACCAGATCACTCTCAGCCATCCATCCTCTCCCCTTGGGCCAGGATCAGGTCAGGAGCGCACCGGATCTCACTAGTGCCGTCGTTTCCCCCGCCAGCGCCCCTGGGCCACCGGACGATGAGAGCTGTGTAGCCTGCGCGAATGCTCGCTGGGGTCACTGTCGCATCAAGAACCCCAGGCGTACCAGGAACCCCGAGCACGGCACGCCGTCGTGTCGGGTAACTCTCCTGGATCCGGAAAGCAAAACGCGGTTCCATTTGTCCTTCAGCTCCGTCTGCGTCGCGCACCAGCGGCCGGTGGGCGGCGCAGGAATCGCTACTCAATGGCAATGAACGCACGGACGAAGCGAGTGTTGTCCTTCCGCCGGATAGACAGGATCGCCAGCAGGCTCATCGCCCGGATCGGGCACTCATGCCGACGACTGATGCAACTTGACGCCAACTAGACGCTGGCGAGGTGCTCTCGCCACATCTCGGTGATCAGGTGAGATGCGACCCGGTATCTCTCAGCATGGTAGCGCTCGCGACGGCCAGACGCTGGCGTTGCCCGATTGTCGCGCTGGTCACGCCCCGCCCACACACACCGTAACTGGTCTATATTTCCAGGTCAGGCGACATCGCCCGGATGATAGACCCCCCAGGCCGCGCGGAGGGCGTCGCACACCTCGCCGACCGTCGCCTGCGCCGCCAGGGCGGTGCGGAGCGGGGGCAGCACGTTGTCCTGGCCCTCGGCGGCGGCCCTGATCGCGGCCAGGGCCACGCGCACGCTGGCCGCGTCCCGCCGCTCGCGCAGCGCGGCCAGCCGCTCGCGCTGCTTCCGCTCCATGGCCGGATCGACCCGCAGCGGCTCGTACCGCTCGTCGTCGGCGACAGCGAACTTGTTGACCCCGACGACGATGCGGTCGCCCGCGTCGACCTCCCTGGCGATCTGATAGGCCGACCGCTCGATCTCCGCTTTCTGAAACCCGTGCTCGATGGCCGCGACGGCCCCGCCCAGGTCCTCGACCTTGCCGATCAGCTCCGTCGCCGAGTCCCTGATCTCGGCGGTCAGCGATTCGATCGCGTACGAGCCGGCGAACGGGTCGGCGGTCGCGGTCAGGTCGGTCTCGTAGGCCAGGACCTGCTGGGTGCGCAGGGCCAGCCTGGCCGCCTTCTCGGTCGGCAGCGCGATCGCCTCGTCGTAGGAGTTGGTGTGCAGGGACTGGGTGCCGCCCAGCACGGCGGCCAGCGCCTGTACCGTCACCCTGGCCAGGTTCACCTCGGGCTGCTGCGCGGTCAGCTGCACGCCCGCGGTCTGAGTGTGGAACCGGAGCATCTGCGACCTCGGATCCCTGGCCCCGAACTCGTCCGCCATGATGTGCGCCCAGAGCCAGCGGGCGGCCCGGAACTTCGCGACCTCCTCAAGCAGGGTGGTCCTGGCCACGAAGAAGAACGACAAGCGAGGCGCGAAGTCGTCGACCGCCAATCCTGAGGCGAGGGCGGCGCGCACGTATTCCTTGGCATTGGCCAGCGTGAACGCGATTTCCTGGACCGGGGTCGCGCCGGCCTCGGCCATGTGGTAGCCGGAAATGGAGATGGTATTCCAGCGCGGCAGCCGCTCGCGGCAGTACGCGAACGTGTCGGCCACCAGCCGCAGCGATGGCGCAGGCGGGTAGATATAGGTCCCGCGGGCGATGTACTCCTTGAGAATGTCGTTCTGGATCGTGCCGGTCAGCGTGCCGGGCGCGACGCCTTGCTCCTCCGCAACCAGCTCGTAGAGCAGCAGCAGCACCGCCGCCGGGGCGTTGATCGTCATCGACGTCGAGACGGTCCCGAGCGGGATGCCGTCGAAGAGCGCCCGCATGTCGTCGATCGAATCGATGGCCACCCCGACCTTGCCGACCTCGCCGTGCGCCTGCGGCGCGTCGGAGTCGTAGCCCATCTGGGTCGGCAGGTCGAAGGCGACCGACAGGCCGGTCGTGCCCGCCGCGATCAGCTGCTGGTACCGGCGGTTGGAGTCGGCCGCGGTCGAGAACCCGGCGTACTGCCGCATCGTCCACGGCCGGCTGGCGTACATGGCGGGGTACACGCCGCGCGTGAACGGGAACTCCCCCGGCTCGCCAAGCTCGCGCACCGGGTCGAAATCATCGAGCGCCTTCGGCCCGTATACCGGTTCGATCGGCTCGCCTGACTCCGACATACGCGCCATGAACCAAGGTTACGGCCGGCCAGCGCGGAGCACACGGGGCGGAGCGCATGGCCTCGGTCACACGGGGGGCCGCGAGCTGGTCTCGCGGCCGCGGGCGGCTCGCAGGCGGAATCCCAGCCACCTACACCAAATCGCCCGATTCATCGTAAGCACTCCG
>JBPCKO010000392.1:0-10324 GCA_051004215.1 Streptosporangiaceae bacterium
CCCTTGCCACGGCCGCGGCCGCCGCGACGGCGACGCCGCGAACCAGCAGAACCGTCGTCGCCGCCCTCGCCGCTGTCGCCGCCGCTGTTGCCGTCACCGCCACCGTCACCGCCGCCGGACCTGGCCGGCTCGGCCGCGGGACGCTCAGTAATCGCCGGGGGCTGGAAGACCACCACGGGCGGCTGGAACGCGGCCGCCGGAACTGGCGGAGCGTCGCCCGCGGCCTTGGCCCGGGCCCCGCCGGCCTGGCCGCCCTTGGCCGTCCGGCCCTGGGACGGCTGGCCCTGGGCTGCTTGGCCCTGGCCGACCGCGCCCTGGGCGGCCTGCCCCTGGGCGGCCTGCCCCTGGGCGGCCTGTCCCTGGGCCGGCTGCCCCTGGGCCGGCTGCTGGCCGGTTACGCCGGGCACGGGTGGTACGCCAGGCACGCTGGGCACGACGGGACCGCTCCCGCCGCCCGCGCCTCCGCGGCCGGCGTCCTTGTCAGAGCCGCCCTGGCTGGCGCCCTGCTCAGGACCCGCGGCGCCCGACTTGAAGGTCGGCGGGCCCGCGGGCCTGCTCACCGCGCGGCGCCCCCGGCGGAGCAATCCGCGCCGCAGGCCGCCTTCGTGACCGGAGTTCTGCTGCTGGCCTGTGTTTTCCGGCTCACTGGGCTCTGACTGTCTGTTGTTGTTGTTTGGCTCGGTTTCGAGCATCCGGGCAATCTCTTCCGTAGGGCTCCCGGGCGCGCGGGTCAGCGAGCTGACCACGTGCGCCGCGCGGAAGCTGTTCGTTCGCACGCGCCTGGCTGGCGGGCGCCGTGTCGGCGCTCTCCGCTTCCAGCCGCATTGCCTTGTCTGTCATGCGTCCTGATAGGTCGGTGCTGGCCCGGGGGGACGACCCCCCGGAACCTTCCGCAGTGTTGCTGGTCTGGTGGGACGGCTGATCCTGGCGGCCAGGTCCGCTTGCTTCGCGGTCGGCGATCATCTCCGCCTGGTCTCCCGTCTGCGCGGCACTCAGCTCACTTATCGGGCCCTGCCACCGCCGGGTCGCCACTGCCGACGACGCGGGTTCAAGGGCCGACAGCTGGCAGAGCGCGGCCAGGATGTCGTCCGGTCGGACGGCAGGTATCATCTGCCGAACAATCATTCGAAGTATCGCACATCCGGCAGCCGGGCCTGATTCGGCACGCCGCGGCAGATCTGCCGCCGAGCAGGTCAGGCTGAGCACCCCGGCCCTGACGTCCACCGTCTTGGTGCCCTTGCCGGTCAGCCGCTGCACCTGGAACTGCGGTTCGGCGAGAAGAGCTCGCACGGCACTGGCCGCGGCGTCCACGTCAACGCCCGGCCAGCTCACCTCCCACTCGGAGGCTTCGAGCTGCAATCCAGCGGACTTGCCGTCCACTTCCACAACCTCGACCACGTCTATCCCGTCCGGCAGCGCCGCGTCCAGCCGCCGACCGAGGTCGTCCGGCTCGCAGCGCCGCGTTACCGCGAGTTCCAGGTACTCCGCTTCGCTCGCCGATCCCGTCGGGGCTCCGCCCGAATACGAAATCCGCGGATGCGGCGAGAATCCGGCGGAGTATGCGACCGGGATCCCGGCCTTGCGCACTCCCCGTTCGATCGCGCGGGCCACGTCCCGGTGGCTCGCGAAGCGCATCCTGCCTCTTTTAGCGTACCTGATTCTGAGCCGCTGAACCGTCGGCGCGGGTGGCGGTCCACCCGGCACCTGCCTGCCCATTTAGCCGTCACCCCCGGCACCGCGGGCCGCCGCGGCGCCGGCCAGGCCCGGGCCGGGGGCCGGGCTGGCGCCCGCTCCGGCCTGGTCGCCCCGCAGGACGGTCAGCGGCAGCAGCCGCGCGCCCGTCGGGCCGGTCTCGATCTGAGTGTCCATGGCCGGGCAGACCCCGCACTCGAAGCACGGCGTCCACCGGCAGTCCTCGACCTCGGCCGGGCCGGCCGGGTCGATCGCGGCCTGCCAGTCCTGCCATAGCCAGTCCCGGTCGAGCCCGGCATCGAGGTGATCCCAGGGCAGGATCTCGCCGTAGCCTCGCTCGCGGGTGGTGTACCAGGCCAGGTCGATCCCGTCCGCGGCGAGCGCGCTCGCCGCGCAGGCCGCCCAGCGCTCATAGGAGAAGTACTCGCTCCAGCCGTCGAACCGGCCGCCGTCCTCCCACACGGCCCTGATCACCTTCGCGACCCGGCGGTCGCCGCGGGACAGCAGTCCCTCCACCACCGACGGCTTGCCGTCGTGGTAGCGGAACCCGATGGAGGACCCGAACCCGCGGTCGGCCCGCATCGCCGCCCCGAGGGCCTTGAGGCGGGCGTCCACGGTCTCGTGGTCGCACTGCGCGGCCCACTGGAACGGGGTATGCGGCTTGGGCACGAACCCGCCGATCGACACGGTGCACCGGATGTCCCGGCGGCCGCTCGCCTTCCGGCCCGCCTCGATCACCCGGTGCGCCACCCGCGCGATCGCGAGCACGTCCTCGTCGGTCTCGGTCGGCAGGCCGCACATGAAATACAGCTTGACCTGGCGCCAGCCGCTCGCGTAGGCGGTCGTGACCGTCGCGATCAGGTCGTCCTCGGTGACCATCTTGTTGATCACCTTGCGGATCCGGTCGGTACCGCCTTCCGGCGCGAACGTGAGCCCGGACCGCCGGCCGTTGCGGCTCAGCTCGTCGGCCAGCGTCACGTTGAAGGCGTCCACCCTGGTCGACGGCAGCGACAGCCCGGTGTTGGTGCCCTCGTAGCGGTCGGCCAGGTCGGTCGCGATCTGATTGATCTCGCTGTGATCGGCGCTGGACAGCGACAGCAGCCCGACCTCGGAGAACCCGCTGGCGGCCAGCCCGGCCTCGGTCATCTCCCCGATGGTGCTGATCGACCGCTCGCGCACCGGCCTGGTGATCATCCCGGCCTGGCAGAACCGGCAGCCCCTGGTGCAGCCGCGGAAGATCTCCACGCTGAACCGCTCGTGCACCGACTCTGCGACCGGCACCAGCGGCTTACGCGGATACGGCCAGGAGTCCAGGTCGGTGACAGTGTGCTTGGCGATCGCCCGGGGCACACCGGAGCGATTGGGGGCAATGCCCGCGATGGTGCCGTCCGCCCGGTAACGCACGTCGTAGAACCTGGGCACGTACACCCCGCCGCCGGCCGCCAGCCGCATCAGCAGCTCGTCCCGGCCGCCAGGGCGGCCGTCCCGCTTCCACTGCCGGACCAGGTCGGTGATGACCAGGACGGCCTGCTCGCCGTCGCCGAGCACGGCCCCGTCGATGAAGTCGGCGATCGGCTCGGGGTTGAACGCCGCGTGGCCGCCAGCCAGCACGACCGGGTGCTCCCCGGTCCGTTCCGCCGCGGCCAGCGGGATCCCGGCCAGGTCGAGCGCGGTCAGCAGGTTGGTGTAGCCGAGCTCGGTCGCGAAGCTCACGCCCAGCAGGTCGAACTCCGCTACCGGCCGATGTCCGTCCACCGTGAATTGCGGCACATGGTGCTCGCGCATCAGCGCTTCCAGGTCGGGCCAGACGCAGTAGGTGCGCTCGGCCAGTACGCCGTCCCGCTCGTTCAGGACCTCGTAAAGAATCTGCACGCCCTGGTTCGGCACGCCTACCTCGTAGGCGTCCGGGTACATGAGCGCCCAGCGGACATCGCTGGCGTCCCCGTCCTTGACGACGCTGTTGAGCTCGCCGCCGACGTACTGTACGGGCTTGCGCACCAGCGGGAGCAGCTTCTCGAGCCGGGGGTAGACCGACTGAACAGGCATCGTCACAGCTTACCGACCGGCCAGCGCCGCCGGCGCCGGGCGACGGCCCGGCAAGTCGCCGGAACGGCGCATCGCGCCCGCCTCTAGGCTATGTTCTAGGTCCGAACTCTAGGTAATACTTCTCGGTCAGGACGACCGGCCAGGACCTGTCGGCACGCAGAAGGAACCCACGCCCATGCACATCGACATCTACATCGTCCTCGGGAGTGCCGTCGTGGGCCTGCTCGTCGGTCTCACCGGCGCGGGCGGCGGCGCGCTGATGACCCCGATGCTGATCTTGCTGTTCGGGGTTACGCCGTCCTCGGCGATCTCCAGCGACCTGGTCGCCGCCGTGCTGATGCGCCCGCTCGGCGCGGCCGTGCACCTGCGCAAGGGCAACGTCAACATGCGCATGGTCGGGTTCATGGTCGTCGGCTCGGTGCCGATGGCCTTCCTCGGCACCTACCTGCTGAAACTGCTCGGCTCCGGCGGCGTGAACGATCAGACTCACGTCGAGACCGTGCTCGGCGTCGCCCTGCTGGTCGGCGCCGGGGCGATGGTGCTGCGCTACGTGCTCGACAAGCGGGCCGGTCACCAGCGCCTCGCCACGATCTCCGACATCAACGTCCGGCCGCTGCCCACGATCCTGATCGGCGCGGTCGGCGGCCTGATCGTCGGGCTGACGTCGGTCGGCTCCGGCTCGCTGATGATCGTCCTGCTGCTGTTCGTGTACCCCCTGATCGGCGCGAACCAGCTCGTCGGCACCGACCTGACCCAGGCCGTCCCGCTGACCGCGGCGGCCGCCCTGGGTGCCCTGACCTTCGGGCACGTGGAGTTCGGCGTCACCGCCTCGCTGGTCATCGGCAGCGTTCCGGCCGTGCTGATCGGCTCGCTCTTCTCCTCGCGGGCGCCCGATCGCTACGTCCGCCCGCTCATCACCTACGTGATCTTCGCGTCGGGCCTGAAATACGTCGGCGTGCCGACGACCGCGCTTGGCATCATCCTGGCCGTCGTAGCGGTCGGCGGACTGGCGTTCTGGCTGATCCGATCGCAGCCCTGGAACGGCGAGACGGCCGTCGCGACCGCCGCCCCAGGCGCGCCGAGCACCCCCACCGCCTCGGAGGGTGCCACCACCGCGGGCGGCCCCGCCGCAGCGGCCCCGGTCGGGCCAGCCACGCCGGCCAGCCCCGGGACCGCGTTCGGCGCGGGCAGCGTCGACGCGCCCCCGCGCTAGCCGCCACCATGATCACCGTAGATCTGAGGTGTCAGAGGCCCCCGGATCTACGGTGATCATGAAGACCGCAGTACGGGGAGGCCTTCGGCCAGGGCGCGGATGAGGCGGCGCAGGGTCGGGGCGAACGGCGGGCAGGCGATAGCTAGCTCGGGTTCCTGGGCGTAGAGGGTTCGCAGCACCTCGGGCGGGTGCGTCACCGGCCACAGCATGCCGGCGAAGGTCGTCGCCGCGGCGGCGAGCTCGAAACCCTCCTGCTCGCTGATGGCCCAGCCCGCCGCGATCCTGGCGCCCGTCGCGGTCAGGGCGCCGACCGCGGCCCTCTTGTACTCGCGCGCCGCCTCCAGCCCGGCGTGCCGTTCCAGCGTGGTCGCCAGCACGCTCTGCAGATCGCAGAACACCGGCCGCTCGGTCAGCGACGAGGTCAGCACCTCGGCCAACGTTGCCGTCCCGCCGGACGCCGTCGCCAGTTGCGCGGCGACGTCGCTCCCCCACGCCTGCCACTGCTGGGCCGCCAGGGCCAGGTAGATCTCCTCCTTCGTGCCGAAATACCGCAGCACGTTGCTCTTGGCCAGGCCAACCGCAGCCGCCACGGCCGCCAGGGTCACGCCCTGCACGCCGTCGCGGCTGGCCAGCTCCAGCGCCGCGGCCAGGATCGCCTCCCGCCGCCGCTGCTTATGCTCGGGCCTGCGGGCCCGCACGAAGGTCTGTTCGCTCGTCACGATTTGACATCCTACCAGATTAGCAGAACACTGGTTCCTTAATAGCGGAACGTTGGTCTCTTAAAGGAGCGGACATGACCGGGACGACCGGGAAGGTGGCGCTGGTAACGGGCGCATCGTCGGGCATCGGCGAGGCCGCCGCGCGCGAACTGCGCCGGCGCGGCTACGAGGTCTACGCCGCGGCCAGGCGGGCCGGCAGGCTCGCCGCCCTGACCAGCGAAGGCATTCAGGCCGTCGAGATGGACGTCACCGACAGCGCGTCGGCCGCCGCCGGCGTTGGCCAGGTGCTGGAGCGCAGCGGGCGGATCGATGTCCTGGTCAACAACGCCGGGTACGGTTCCTACGGCGCGCTCGAGGACGTGGACCTGGACGAGGCCAGGTACCAGTTCGAGGTCAATGTGTTCGGGCTGGCCCGGCTGATCCAGCTGGTCGTGCCGCAGATGCGGACGAGACAATCGGGCCGGATCATCAACATTTCCTCGATGGGCGGCAAGATCTACGAGCCGCTCGGCGCGTGGTATCACGCCACCAAGTTCGCGGTCGAAGGCCTGAGCGACTCGCTCCGGCTGGAACTGAAGCCGTTCGGCATCGATGTGATCGTGGTCGAGCCGGGCGCCGTCAGGACCGAGTGGGCGGACATCGCGGCGGACAAGCTCGAGCAGACCTCCGGCTCGACCGCCTACGCCGACCAGGCCCGCCGGGTTGGCTCGGTGCTGCGCTCGATGGGCACGAACCCGCGCCGGGCGACCGATCCGGCCGTCGTCGGCGCGGTGATCGCGCGGGCCGCGGACAGCACCAGGCCGCGGACCAGATATGTCACCGGGTACGGGGCCCGGCCGCTGCTGACCGCCAGGCGGATGCTGCCGGACCGGGCGTTCGACCAGGTCATGCTGACGGCCTACCGCACAGCCAGCTAACGCCCCCCGGCTCAGCATTGGATCTGATGTGGGGAACAAACCGGAGCAAAACGATGCCGAATTTGCCCACATCAGATCCAATGCCTAGTTGATCATGGTTCGCGGGCGAGTTGGCGGCGAAGACGGCAGGTTAGCGGGCGAAGACGTTGCGGGGGCGACGGACGGACTGCAGCAGCCCGATAGCGATCATGTCGGCGAACATGGCCGAGCCGCCGTAGGAGATGAACGGCAGCGGCAGGCCGGTCACTGGCATGATGCCGACGGTCATCCCGATGTTGACGAACGCTTGCACCGCGAACCAGGTCGCGATGCCTGACGCCACTAGCATGCCGAACTGGTCCTCGGCCTTGGCCGCGATCCGCAGCGCGCAGATTAGCAACAGGGCCAGCAGCCCGATCACCAGCATCGACCCGATGAAGCCGAGCTCGTTGCCGATCACCGCGAAGATGAAGTCGGTGTGCTGCTCGGGCACGAAGTTCCCGGCGATCAGCTGGCTGCGGAACAGCCCCGTGCCGTGCAGGCCGCCCGAGCCGATCGCGATCTTGGACTGGGCCGCGCTGTACCCGGTACCGCGCGGGTCGGCCGACGGGTTGAGGAACGAGGTCAGCCTGCTGATCTGGTAGGCCTTGAGCAGGTGCAGCCGAGCCACGGCGGTGATGCCCAGCGCGCCGGCGGCGATCAGGCCGACCAGCCAGCGCAGCCGGACCCCGGACAGCGCGATCAGCCCGAGCACGAGCAGCACGAGGACGATCATCACGCCAAGGTCGGGCTCGGCCGCGACCAGCAGGATCGGCACGGCGCCGAGGCCGAGGGTCTTGGCGATGGTCTTGCCGCCAGGCCGGGCGTTGCCCGAGCGGGCCTGGGCCGCTGGCTTGGACAGCAGCATCGCGCTGATCACGATGACCGACAGCTTGGCGAACTCGCTCGGCTCGATCTGGAAGCCGGCCCCGATCGAGATCCACGACCTGGCCCCGTTGACGATGGTGCCGAGCGGGGTGAGCACGGCCAGCAGGCCCAGGCAGGACAGCCCGTACACGACCGGCGCGAGCAGGCGGAGCTGGCGCGGGTCGAGCGATCCGACGACCAGCATCAGGATCAGCCCGAGCGCGATGTTGAGCAGCTGCTTGAGCAGGAACCCGTGCGGGTTCGCGCCCTCGGCCAGCAGCATCGGCTGGGTCGCGGACCAGATCATCACCGTGCCGAGCAGGGTGAGCGCGACCACGGTGGCCAGCAGCAGCCAGTCGGCCTGGCGCAGCGGCGAGTCCCGGCCGGCCGCCTTGGCCGCGAGCCGCCGCAGCGCCTGCCAGGCCGGGCTCGACCTGGACCGGGACTGCCCGCTGACCCAGCTCAATGGTGCCGTCCCCGGTGCCGCCCGGCCGGACCAGGGGACGAGCGGGACGAACGGGACGGGCGGTACGGGCGGGGTGAGGACGAGCCCGCGGGCCTGAGCTGCCCCGCCTGATTCACGTGCGGCAGGCCCGGCAGCACCCCGCCCGGCAGCGCGGCCTTGTGACCTTCCAGCCCGTAGATGCCGTCCCAGATCTGCCGGACGGCCGGCCCGGACACCTGGGCACCGTAGCCGGAGTTCGGGATCATCATGACGACCACGTACTTGGGATGGTTACACGGCGCGAACGAGGCGAACACCGAGGTGGACTGGGTCCCGCTGACCTGCGCAGTACCGGTCTTGCCGGCCACGCAGACCCGGCCGAGCGGGAAGCCGCCGAACGCGCCGGCCGCGGTGCCGGAGGTCACCACGCCCGCGAGCGCGTGCCTGATGTAGGCGAGCACCGACTTCTTCACCGGCAGGTGCCCGGCCACGGGCGGCGTGATTCTGCGCACGACCCGGCCGGACGGGCTGATCAGCGCCTCCCCGATGCGCGGGCTGTACACCGTGCCGCCGTTGGCCAGGGCCGCGTAGCCGCGGGCGAGCTGGAGCGGGGTGACCGAGATGTAGCCCTGGCCGATCGCGGCGATCACCGACTGGCCGGACGTCCAGATGTTGCCGAAGTGGCAGTCGTCCCACTCGATTTGCTGGACGTAACTCCCGTTCTGCCGCCCGTACTTGCACCAGTTCTGTCCCCGGTGGGAGTTGTCCTTCCACAGGTAGTACAGCCACGCTCGGGTCGGCACGCTGCCCGAGCTCTCACCGGGCAGGTCGATCCCGGTAGGACGGCCGAACCCCCACGCCAGCTCCATCTTCTGCATCTCCTGGACAGGCGCGCGGGGCGACCGCACGTCGTTCGCGCGCGGGTCGTCCTTCAGGTAGATCTGGTAGGCGAGGTTGTAGAAGACGGTGTCGCAGGAGACGACCAGCGCGGTGTAGAAGCTCATCGCGCCGAGCGACGGGTTCCCGTCGTTGGCGTAGGAACGGCCGCCGATGTCGATCGCCGCCGGGCACTGGTAGGTGCCGCCGATGGGGTAGCCGGCCGCTACCGCCGCCGCGACGGTGGTCACCTTCCAGGTCGAGCCGGGCGCGTACTGTCCCTGGGTGGGCCGGTCCAGGATCGGTTCCCCGCCGCTCGGGTCGAATAGATGCCGGAACTCCCCGCGCGAGATACCGCCGGTCCACACGCCGGGGTTGTACGTGGGGTAAGAAGCCAGGGCCAGAACCCGCCCGGTCGTGGTCATCACGACCGCGGCTCCGCCCTTGCTGACCGGCGCGCCGGCCAGCTGGCTGCTCTGGACGGCGCTGGCCAGCGCCCGCTCGGCGTCTTCCTGGACGGCCGAGTTGATGCTGGTGACCAGGTAGTCCCCGGCCTGCGCCCGGACCGCGCTGATCGTTCCGGTCACCTGGCCAGCGGCGTTCACGGCCAGCTTCTTGTCGCCGGGAATGCCGCGCAGCGCCTTGTCGTACTGAAGCTCGAGGCCGGCCTGGCCGACCAGGTCGACGCTGGAGAACCCGGTGACCGGCAGGCCCTGCCGTTTGAGCTCGCTGGCGGTGATCGGCTGCAGGTAGCCGAGCGTCTGGGCCAGCGCGCTGGAGATCGGCTGGTGATAGCGGATCACCGGCTGGATCGCGGCGGTGACGCCGCCGAAGCGGCGCTGGTTCTCCAGTATCTGCAGCCCGATTATGGCGGGCACGTTCTCGGCCACCGGGATCGGCTGGTACGGCGATCCCGTCCAGCACGGCTGGGACACGCCGACGGTGCACAGCCGCACCTCCTTCAGGAGCTTGCCGTGCTTGATGTGCAGCAGCCGGCTCACGCGGCGCAGCACGGCCGCGCCGCCATCGGCCTGCTTCCACAGCACGGGCATGTCGACCGAGACGACCAGCTCCGAGTGACTGTCCACGATCGGCGCACCGCGGTCGTCGACGATCGGCCCGCGGGCCGGTGGCTTGATTACCTCTCTGACGCGCTCGGATGCGGCCTGGGCGACATACGAGCTGCCCGTCCTGACCTGCAGGTACCAGACCCGGGCGGCCAGGCCGAGCAGCAGTGCGGCGACCGCGACGTACAGCACGATCAGGCGTGATCGTGAGGCCGGCATCATCGGCGACTCCCCGTCTTGGTGCCGGCCACCCGGGCACTCGCGATCCGCCATACGGTGGACCGGCCGCCGGCCGGGTGCAGCCAGGCGGGCAGCAGCCGGGACCGCCGCCGCCCGGCGCTGAACCTGGCCTTCTTGGCCCGGTGCGGCCGGCCTGGCCGATGAGCGGACGCGCGGGCGAAGTGCGGCTGCTTGGGCCGCCTGGCCCCGGCCCGGGCCGGAGATCCGAACGCGATGGCGGGCAC
>JBPCKO010000393.1:0-8641 GCA_051004215.1 Streptosporangiaceae bacterium
GCCGACGCCCCGGGCTCGACCAGGCCCGCCAGCCAGGTCGAGCAGCGCGAGATCGAGGCCAGCTAGCCGCCCGGGCTGCTCGGGCGCGATTCCCAGGGACTCTGGGTAGGCTGCCAAGCCGTGAGCACACCACGATCGCTGAAGCTGCCCCCGCCGGTGACACCGGTCAGCATCCGGACGCCGCGCGGCTCGTTCGCCGCGCTGCGGGCCGAGCCGGCCAGCGGGGTCACCGAGCGCGAGCCCGCGCTGCTGGTGCCTGGTTACACCGGCAGCAAGGAAGACTTCCTGGCCGTGCTCGAATCCCTGGCCGGGCCAGGCCGCCGGGTCGTCGCGATCGACATGCGCGGCCAGTACCAGTCCGCCCCGGCCCTGACCAAGGCCGGCTACGCGCTCGACGAACTCGCCGCCGACCTGGTCGCGCTCGCGACCGCCATCGGCGGTGACCGCGGGCGCGTCCACCTGCTCGGACACTCCTTCGGCGGCCTGATCGCGAGGCAGGCAACGCTCTCCGCGCCGACCGCGTTCTGGTCGCTGACCTTGCTCGGCTCCGGTCCGGCCGCGATCGGCGGAGTCAGGGCCCAGACGCTGCGCCAGCTGCTTGACTACCTCGACCCGGCCGGTCACGACGTCGAGCGGCTCGGCGAGATGATCGGCCAGATGTGGCACGGTCAGCTCAGGCCGCAGGCCGAAGCCGAGGGCACCCCGGCCGAGATCATCGACTTCCTGGCCGAGCGCGCGCTGCTGAGCTGCCCGCTCGGGCTGGCCGAGATGGCCAGGCACCTGCTCGGCTTCCCCGACCGCACGGCCGAGCTGGCCGCGCTGGAGCGGCTGCCGAAACTGGTCAGCTACGGCGAGAACGACGACGCCTGGCCGCCCGACGTCCAGGACATGATGGCCAAGCGGCTGGGCGCCGAACGCATCTGCATCCCCGGCGCGGCCCACTCGCCGGCCGTCGAGGCTCCGGAGACCACGGCCGGGATGCTGACCGCGTTCTGGAATGAGGCCGAGTCGGCCCGCTGAGCGGACCGGCCGCCCTGGATGGCCTCCGCGAATCAAGTAGGAGTCCTGTCGGTCATATCGGCTGAGAGGATTCCTAACAAAACTAGGTTCCCCATTGATCGGGAACTCATGTGATTCCCGGGAACGGTGAGATCAGCGGGACTCCGGGTCGGAGTGGCGCGCCGCCGGGCCAGGCGTGGTACTGGCGCGAGGTCGGGACTCGCCGCCAAGCGGCCGACCTCACTGGCCCGGCTGACCCAGATCCGGCCAATCCGGCCCGCGCCCCGCGGCGGTTCGATGTCACTGTCGGTGGCATGCGTCACGATGGACCAGTGGAACAGCTTGGCTTCGAAGGAATGCCGCGCCGGCTGTACCCGTGCACGCCGAGCCGGCTTCGGGCCTGGCTGGACTGCCCGCGCCGGTACCGGATGACGTACCTGGACCGGCCGGCGCCGCCGAAGGGCCCGCCGTGGGCACACAACAGCCTCGGCGCGAGCGTGCACAACGCGCTGGCCGGGTGGTGGCGGCTGCACCGGGAGGAACGGACGCCCGAGGCGGCCGGCTCGCTCCTCGCCCGCGGCTGGCTAACCGACGGGTACGCCGATGACGCGCAGTGCGCGGAGTACCTGCGCCGCGCCCGGCCAATGGTGGAGGACTACGTGGCCGGGCTCGACCCGGACCGGGAGCCAGCCGGGGTGGAGCGGACCGTAGCGACCAAGACCGAGTTGATCACGGTCTCGGGCCGGATCGACCGCCTGGACGACCGGCCCGCCGGAGACTCGCGCCTGAGGGCCGACCTGGCCGCCGCGGATCTCCAGCCCGCCGACGGTTTCCGGACCGACGGGGACGTCAGGACCGACGGGGACAGCAGGACCGACCGGGACGCGGGCCTGGCGGTGCCGCGGCCGCGGCCGGCCGAGCGCGAGCTCGTCGTGGTGGACTACAAGACCGGCCGGACCCCGCTCACCGTCGACGACGCACGCTCCTCGATGGCCCTCGCGCTCTACGCGCTCGCCGCGGGCCGGGTGCTGCGCCGCCCCTGCCACGCGGTCGAACTCCATCACCTGCCGACCCGCCGGGTGCTGCGCTGGGATCACACCGACGCCTCGCTGGCCCGGCAGCTCAGCCGGGCCGAAGATATCGCCGCCGAGTGCGGCGCGGCGGACGAACGGTACCGGGCCGATCCCGAGGCCGGGCGAGGCGACGAGGTATTCCCGCCGGCCGCTGGATCCTGGTGCGGCTGGTGCGATTTCCGCGGCCAGTGCCCGGAGGGTCAGGCGGCGGGCGTGACCCGGCGGCCCTGGGATGGCCTCGCCGCCGACCACCCGGAGCCGGCGGTCCGCCCAGTGCCCGCAGCCACCGGGCCCGCGACCTAGCCGGCCGGGGCCGTCGAGCTAGTCGGCGGGCTCGTCGATGAGCTGGTCAGGCCCGGCCGCGACCCACGAGTCGAACCGGCGCTCGGCGGCCGACACGGTGAACTCCTCGCCGTGCCCGGCCAGCACCCTGGTGCCACCGTCGAGCGTCAGCACGCTGGCCCCGATCGAGCTGAGCTGGCGCGGGAAGTCATCGAACGCGCCCTCGTGGGGTAGCGGCCCGCCGCCGCCGAGAACGTCACCGGCGAACAGGGTCCCGAGTTCCTCGCAGTACAGGCAGACCGAGCCTGGGCTGTGGCCGGGCGCGTGGATGACCTCCAGGGTCACGTCGGCGACCTCGAAGATCCCGCCGTCCTCCATCTGGATATCGGGCTCGGTGCTGTGGTGCGCCTCACGCCAGGACAGCCGGTCGGCGGAGTGCAGCGCGACCGGCGCCTCGTCCCGGTTCGCGACGTCGAACGCGGCCGCGACGTGCCTGGCGTGCCCGTGGGTGCAGATGACGGCGAGCACCTCGCGCTGCCCGACCACGGCCAGCACGGCGTCGGCCGACTCACCGGGGTCGATCACGATCACCTCGTCATCGTCACCGATGATCCAGCTATTGACTGGGCCGGCCACCCGGTCGATCTTCGCCTGCATCTCGTCCTTCCTCCGCTGCCTCAGCCGAGCCCGATCCGGATCAGGGTCCGCACCGCGTCGACGATGAGCTGCACCGCGATCGCGGACAGCAGCAGGCCCGCGATCCTGGTGAGCAGCTCGACGCCGCTGTCGCGCAGCAGCCTCAAGATCACCCCAGAGAAGCGCATGGCTAGCCAGAGCGCGACGACGACAGCGACAATAGCCGCACCGAAGGCAACCGCGCGGCCAACCGAGCCGGCGCGCTGAACAAACAGCATGGTCGCGACTATCGCCCCCGGCCCGGCCAGCAGCGGGGTGCCGAGCGGCACGAACGCCACGTTGGCCTGGGCCACTTCTAGCTCGGACGGCTCTGTGGCCTTGCCGGTGAGCAGTTCGAGCGCGACCAGCAGCAGCAGCAACCCGCCCGCGGCCTGCAGCGAAGGGAGCTGCACGCCCAGGTAGGCCAGCATCGACCGGCCGAACAGCGCGAACGCGACGATCACGCCGAGCGCGACCACGGCCGCCTGCCAGGCCAGCCGGTTCCGCTCGGCTCGGGGCCGCCGGGCCGTCATGCCGAGGAACACGGGCACGATGCCCGGCGGATCGGTGATGACCAGCAGCGTGATGAACACTTCCCAGAAGAATTTCGTGTCGGCCAGGAACCGGCTCACCTGGTGATCACCGGTGTCCCCGTCGCCTGGCCGAGCAGCTGGTCGAGGTCGGCCTGGGCGGTCCACTCGGTACCGATCCGGTCCGCGGACAGCTCGCCGTGGTCGTCGCTGCCGCCGGTCACGGCCAGGCCCAGCTCGCGGGCGACGGCCGCCAGCTGCTCGCGCTGGTCGGCGTCGTGGTCGGGGTGCGCGACCTCCACCCCGTCCAGACCGGCCCGGGCGAGCTCGCCGATCAGGGCCTCGGGCACGCTCCAGCCCCTGGTCACCGCATATGGGTGGGCGAGCACGGTCACGCCGCCGGCCGCGTGCACCAGCCCGATCGCCTCGGCCGGGTCGAGCGCGTAGCGGCCCACGTGGGCCCGGCCGCCAGGTCCGATCCATTCGGGCGAGAACGCCTCGCCCGCCGACTGGATCACGCCGGCTTGCACCATCGCCCTCGCGATGTGAGGCCGGCCGATGACGCCGCCGCCGGCGATGGCGGTGACCTGGTCCCAGGTGACCGGAACGCCCAGTTCGCCGAGCTTGCCGACCATGGCCCGGCCCCGTTCGGCCCGGCTGATCCTGATCGCCTCGCACTGCCCGGCCAGGCCGGGGTGCCCGGGGTCGAACAGGTACGCCAGCAGGTGCACGCTGTGGCCGTCATGGCGGCAGGACAGCTCCATGCCCGGGATCAGGGCCAGGCCGGGCGGCAGCGCATCCGCGGCCTCGGCAATGCCCGCGACCGTGTCGTGGTCGGTGAGCGCGATCGCGTCCAGGCCGGCCGCGGCCGCGCGGCCGATCACGTCGGCGGGCGGCCGGGTGCCGTCGGAGGCAGAACTATGCGAGTGCAGGTCAGCGCGCACGGGCCGACTCTAGCCCGGCACCGGATCAGCCCGGCGCTCCGGGCAGGCGCGGCGAGCGGGCACCGAACGGCAGGTCCAGTTCCTGGCCGGGATCGCGCAGATCAAGCAGCCGCATCGGCTCGACCAGCAGCGTGCCGGCCGTGTCCGGCCAGAGCAGGATCCACAGCCAGCTGCCGAGGATCTCGCCCGCGAATGCGGCCCGGCCCGGTGCGTCCACGTGCCACAGCGGGAACTCGTGGTTGCCGAACTCCACTTGCGCGTGCGGCGGCCCTTCGGAGAACCCGGCGCCCGGATCCGGCCCCTCCAGGCCCGCGCAGCGGGCGCCAAGCCCGACGGCCAGTTCCTCGCTGATCAGCAGCATCTCGCCGGGACCGCCGACCGGGTTGGGGCCGGACAGCGCGACCGCGCAGCCCCGGGTGCCAGTCCGCTCGTCGCCTGCGGCGGCGAAGCCGGTGACCAGCCAGCCGTCCGGCAGCGGCCAGGGCAGCAGGACAGGGACGACGGCCTTGGGCACGAGCCCGGCCAGGCCGTCGGGCGACAGGCTGCGGACCTGCCGCAGCGGCGCGACCTCACCGTGGGCGCGACAGCGCCAGCTGCCCGACCAGGCGCTCGGGGCCGTGACCGGGTCACCGCAGCGAGGACAGGTCAGGTCCATCGCCCTTCCTTCCGGCCGATCCCCTGGTTAGCTGGCGGGCTGGCTGGGCGGCGCGCCGCTCCTGGTCAGGCCGGCCGCACGGCCGCGGGCCGCCGCCACCAGGGCGAGCCTACGCGAGGCCTCGTCGATCATCTCGCCGCCGTGCCGGACCGCGCCGCGGCCCTGTTCCGAGGTGGCCCGCTCGTACGCATCCAGCAGCCGCTCGGCCCGCTCGAACTCGTCCTGGCCGGGCGAGAATGCGGCGTTGACTGGCTCAATCTGGTCAGGGTGCAGCACCCATTTGCCGTCAAAGCCCAGTGCCGCGGTGCTCGCGGCGGCGGCGGCCAGCCCGGCGGTGTCGCCGATCGCGGCGTACGGCCCGTCGATCGCCTGGAGCCCGCTCGCCCTGGCCGCGACCAGGATCCGCATCAGGGCGTAGTGGAACGCGTCGCCGCCGTATCCGGCGGGCTGGCCTCCGATGCTCAGCGAGCGCATGCCCACGCTGGCCATGAAGTCCGCCGGGCCGAACACCAGCGCCGCGAGCCGCGGAGAGCAGGCCGCGATCCGGTCCGCCGCGGCCAGTCCGGCCGCATCCTCGATCTGCGCTTCGATCACGATCTGCCCGGGTGGCAGCCCGGTCGCGGCCTCGACCTGACCGAGCAGCAGGTCGAGCCAGGTGACATGTTCAGGCCCGGACACCTTGGGCAGCACGACCGCGTCCAGCCAGCGGCCCGACCGCTCCACGATCTCGATCACATCCCGGTAGGCCCATGGTCCTTCCGCGCCGTTGATACGGACCGCGAGCAGGCGCCCGCCGGTCCAGCCGCCGTCCAGGGCCGCCGCGACCAGCGCCCTGGCCCGGTCCTTGGCGTTCGGCGCGACCGCGTCCTCCAGGTCCAGGATCACCTCATCGGCGGCCAGCTCCCGGGCCCTGGCCAGGAAGCGTTCGCTGCTGCCGGGCACGGTCAGGCAGGTCCGGCGCGGGCGTTCGGCACTGGTCATGCACCGATCATGCCCCGGGCGGCCGTTCGACGCGGTCTGCTGGTGCTTCTAACATGAACGCATGTCCACCACTACATCCGCGTCGTCCGGCGCCGGAGCGGGCGGTCCAAGGGGGTCCTCCCCCCAGGCCAGCACCGCGGCCGGCTCCCCCAGTGTCGAGCAGGTCATGCAGGCGCTCGGCGGCGTGCAGGACCCGGAGATCAGGCGGCCGATCACCGAACTGGGGATGGTCAAGGACGTCCAGGTTGGCGCGGGCGGAGCGGTGCGGGTCGACGTCTGGCTGACCGTGTCAGGCTGCCCGCTGCGCGACACCATCACCCGCGATGTCACCGGCGCGGTCAGCGCGGTCCCCGGCGTCACCGCGGTCCGGGTCGAACTGGACGTGATGAGTGACGAACAGCGCCGCGACCTGCAAGGCAAGCTGCGCGGCGGGAAGCCGGAGCGGGAGATCCCGTTCGCCAACCCCGCGTCCCTGACCAAGGTGTACGCGGTCGCCAGCGGCAAGGGCGGCGTCGGCAAGTCCTCCGTGACGGTCAACCTGGCCGCAGCCCTGGCTGCGGCCGGGCAGAAGGTCGGCCTGCTGGATGCCGATATATACGGGCACTCGGTGCCGCGCATGCTCGGCGTGACCGCCAAGCCCACCCAGGTCGAGCAGATGATCATGCCGCCGGTGGCCCACGGCGTGAAGGCGATCTCCAGCGGCATGCTCAAGAAGGGCAACGAACCGCTCCCGCTGCGCGGGCCGATCCTGCACCGCCTGCTGCAGCAGTTCCTGGCCGACGTGTACTGGGGCGACCTGGACGTCCTCCTGCTCGACCTGCCGCCGGGCACTGGTGACGTGGCGATCTCGGCTGGCCAACTGATCCCCGGGGCCGAGATGATCGTCGTCACCACGCCGCAGCTCGCCGCGGCCGAGGTCGCCGAGCGGGCCGGATCGCTCGCCACTCAGCTACACCAGCGCGTGGTCGGGGTGATCGAGAACATGGCCTGGCTGCCGTGCCCGCACTGCGGCGAGCAGATCGAGGTGTTCGGCTCCGGCGGCGGCCGGGCCGTGGCCGGAGCGCTCAGCCGGCTCACCGGCGCGGAGGTGCCGCTGCTGGGTGAGGTGCCGCTCGACCTGCGGCTGCGCGCGGCCGGGGACGAGGGCATACCGCTGGTGCTGGCCGAGCCGCAAGCGCCCGCGGCCGCGGAGCTGATCAGGATCGCCGAGCTGATCGGGCGCCGGTCCCGCAGCCTGGCCGGGCGTCAGCTCGGACTGAGCCCGGTCTGAGCCCTTCTCGGCCGGCAGCGGCGCTCAGGTCGCCTCGTGGTCGTACGGGGGCACCTCGTCGGGCATCAGCGTGGCCTCGGCGAGGTCGGGGTCCTGCCCGGGCAGCCCGCCGTACGGCACCTCGGCGCCCGCCTCGTTCCACTGGCCATCGTGCTCGTCGCCGTCTTCTAGCAGGTGCTTGCGCACGAACGCACGCGGGTTCAGGTCGTTGAAGTCGAAGTCGCGGAACTCGGGGCCCAGGCTGTCGGACAGGTCAGACCTGGCGTTGTCGGCCAGGCGGCGCAGGTCGCGGAGCGCCCGGCCCGCCTGGGCAGCCATCTTCGGCAGCTGCTCAGGCCCGAAGACGACTAGCCCGATCAGGGCCAGCACCATGAGCTTGGTGATGGAGAGGTCGAACAAGGTCCTCGCGCTTCCGCCGTGGTCTCGTTGCTAGTGCCTAGGGTAACCGCCCCTGGCCGGTCCTGGCTCAGCCAAACGGGTCGAACCAGGAACCGATCCGCTTCAGGCCGCGCTCAACCCGGGGCCAGAACCCTTCCGCGCGCTCGTGCGGCAGCTCAGCGACGACCTCGGTAACCGTGCCAGGCGGCGCGTCGGCGATCACGGTGAACACGACTCCGTCGGCCGACCAGGCCAGACCCTGCTCGTCCAGATCGCCGGCCGACGTCGCGTAGACGGTCAGGCCAGCAACCCGGGACTGGTGCCAGCCGGGCAGCTTCCCGGACATCGCACCCCGCTGCATGAAGACCGAAACAATCGACAAACCATCCGAATAGGACACATCCAGCACCTGGCCCGAGGGAGTCGCGGTGCTGCTGACTCCGGCCAGCACCATGTTCCCGGCCAGCATCCTGCGCACCGGCCAGCCGCTCGCGTGCAGCGCGAGCAGCCGCGCGTTCGTCGGCTTGGCGCCACGTTTCCGCGCCGCGACCGGCGTGTACGGGCTCCAGGCCGGGCTCAGGACTGAGGGCTCGCTGCGGACCTCGCTCTCCCCGATGGTCAGGTCGATGAACGCACCCTCACTGACCCGGCGACCGCTCCGGTCGTACATCTCCCGCCGGAGCGGCAGGCTGGTCGACCGGTCCAGCCAGTACCGGGCGGCCAGTGAGCCGTCGTGCCGCCGGATCGTCACGATCCCAGGGGCCCGGCAGATGGCCGACCCCGGGCCGGAGTCGCCGATCACATAGTTCGCTCGCACCAGACTCCGCCCCGAGGCGGTGGCGCTCCTTACGACC